>CAVHIP010000068.1:0-12103 GCA_963636125.1 Oscillospiraceae bacterium
AAAGGCGTCTCATACGAAAACTACGCCGCTGCGGCGGCTATTAAAACATTTAATAAAAATTAAATGTTTTAATCAGTTTTCAGTATAACAAGCCTGAAATGTTCTCTTGAAATCGAGTGGTTTATTTCTCCCCACTCGATCTGATCGTGAACCGAATCTGAATCAACAATAAATTTGTCATTAGGGCTTCTCCCTGTGTGCTTACCGGTCATAACATCCAGCGCCCGTATCAGTAAGCATCCCCTCGCTTCGCAGAATGGCCTGTGTAACCAGCTCTGGAACGGACAGGTTATGAAATATTTTCCCGCAGTCTGTTATAGACAGATCAGATAGTGACAGTTTTTGCATCTGAATTTTCCTTTTTTATTTTATGATTTCGACCATGATATCCAGAAACCGAATCGTAGTATCCAGATTTTCTCTAATCAATAGCGTGCATCATCAGGTGCGTCCTTTTGTGACTAACAACACCCAGTGATGCACGCTAAATATGGGCAATGAGAAACGAACTTTCAGCAGTTATCTTTCTTCTGCATATCCAATATCCACTGCGGAGAAAGCTGCGGAGGCGTCTGCCCGGTCATCCGGCATCTCTCGTATTCTGCAATGGTCTCTCTGCGTTTTTCTTCATACGCCGCCTTTTTCTCCGCTGCGTCCAAGACCTCAATCATACGTGAACGCGGAACAACAGTAACTCCATCTGCGTCACCGACTATCAGATCTCCGGGGTGAACCTCGATGCCGCCGAATGTAACCACCGAATTTATTTCACCCTCTTGGATCTTTGAAGGAGATCTCTGCTTGAAGCCTCTCGAAAAGACAGGATATCCCATCTGCGAAAAGCCTTCCCGGTCACGTATATAGCCATCTACGATTATCCCGTTTAGTCCAAGAGCTTTAGCCGTTGATCCAATGAGGTCGCCTAAATAGCATCTTTCCTCGGCTGCCTCTCCGGCAACAACAAGAACGTACCCCGAAGTGACCCGAGGGTCATACAATGCAACATGAATCGGGAAATTATTACCGCCCGAGGTGTGTACTGTGTATGCCGTACCGACAACTTTCATATCTGGCAAAACCGGCATAATAGAGGCGTCTGCACATCCATCGCCCGGGATACCCATGCCCTTCATCCCGTCGCACAATTGTGCGGGGCTTAGCTTGCTTGCGCGCTCCAGTATTTCGGCAGGAATAACTGGGGCAAAATCGTTAAATACAAAACTGTTCATAGACAGACTTTCCTCATACAGTCTCCTTGGGCCTGATTTTCAGTGATGCCAGAATAGAGATAACAACAACTGCAAGTCCGACAAGACTCCACGTAAGATCAGGCACAACAAGGAGGATGCCTCCCGCAATAAGCAGGATTCGCCAAATCAGATAAAGATTACTTCTAAAGTAGCCTGCAACAGCAACGCCCATCGCATAGACACCTATTGCCGCTGTGATCAAGGACAGCAGAATATCAGCAGTCGCTCCCTCAAGCAGGATTGTGGGATTATATGCGAAGGTGAACGGTACGATAAAGCCGGGCAGCGCTATCAGCACGGCGATAAACCCTGTTTTTACCCACTTTGACTGTGCAATGCCGGAGCTCAGATACACTGCCGGGCACACAGGAGGCGTGATGGTTGCAAGGCAAGCGAAGAAGAAAACAAACATATGGGCAGTCAGCGCATTCAGTCCGAGCCCCGTAAGCGCCGGAACCAGTATTGATGCAGACAGAACATATGATGCGGTAGTGGGGAGCCCCATGCCCAAAACAATGCATACAAGCATGGACAGAAGCAGGCAGAGGAAAAGATGATCACGCCCGATAGAGATGATCATATTCGAAAGCTTAACGCCGAAGCCCGTCATGGAAACCAGCGAAATCGTGATCTGTGCACCTGCAAGGAGCGCAGCAATGTCAATTATGCTGGTTGCACCATTGATGGTAGACTTGAACAGAAGATCTCCAAACTTTTTCGGAACTTCTTTTGCTTTGCCCTCAAAGAAGAATGTGATACCGCATACAGCAAGTCCAACCAGAGTTGAGTAAAACGCAGAAAATGTTACCGAATATCTCTTTATAAGGAAGAACAGGAAAATGGCAAGAGGCAGAACGATCTTTGCGTATTCGATCACGGAAATCGGCTCATCATCCTTCTCGCCCTTAATCTTCAGCTTCTTGGCAATATAGTGAATTGCAACGTATGCGCCCATGTAGTAGAAGAGCGCAGGAAAAATAGCAGCTTTTGCAACGCCAAGATAAGGGATCCCGATATTTGTAGCCATGATGAATGCACCGGTGCCCATTATAGGAGGCATTATCTGACCACCGGTAGAACCGACGGCGCTTACTGCACCCGACCATTCGCTGTCATAACCGGATTCCTTCATAAGCGGGATGGTCAGCGTTCCGGTCGCAACAACATTTCCCAGTGCGCTGCCGGAAATCATGCCGAAAAGGCCGCTTGCGATAAGATTGACTTTGCCGGGGCCGCCTATGCTGCCGCCTGCGACTTTTTGACCCACTTTTATAAATGTGCCCGCCCCGCCGGTCTCACTGAGCACAGCGCCGAAGATGCTAAACATGGCAAGCATTGTTGCGGACGTCCCGACAAGAGAACCATAAATGCCGTTTGTTGTATGATACAAGGTCTGAAATACCTGATTGAACGAAAAGTTCTTATGTGCCCAAACGCCCGGAAATGCCTGGCCGAAAAATGCGTATACGAAAAACGCAAGAGCAAGGATCGTGAAAGTCAATCCGACAGAGCGTCTGCTCGCCTCAAGTACAAGAATAACAAGGGAAACTGCAAAGAACTTGTCCAAAAAGCCGTTCCACTGCAGCGGATACCATATAACAGTTTCCGCATGTATCAGAATATACACCGATGTTGCAACGGAAAGGCACGCCAAAATCACATCATAAAACGGAACGGCACTCTGGCTCTTTCCCTTCTTTGTAGCCGGCCTGAGCAGGAACATAAGTGCAAGTACGCCGGCCATATGTATGCTTCTTTGGATCAGGTCAGAAAACATTCCAAAGCCAGCTGTGTAAACGTGAAACAGGACGAGCGCTATCGAAATAGCAACCACTATTGAATTCCAGAATTTATTTAGCTTTCGCATTTGGTACCTCACTTCTAAATCGTCGAAAAATGCTAGCTGACGATATTATGCTGCAGGAACGTACTCTGCCGGAATCAGTCTCTCGGGAACGTCAACACCCTGTTCTACAAGATACTGTACGGTACCTGCGTGGAGTGGGATGGGGGAATCGAGACACGCCTGAACGAAATCCACCTCTTTGACGCCGGACATGGAGTCTTCCCAGAAAGCTCTGCCTTCTGCGCTGTCTACTGCTTTGCAGAACTTGTAGCCGTCTTCCTGAGACAGCGCTGATGTGCTCTGGCAGGTTGCAAGGAACTTCACGGTAACAACATCGTGTTCAAGCCCATCATAGGTTCCCGCAGGAATAACAGCCTTGGAAAAATAGGGGTATGCGTCAAGCAGCTCCTGAAGCTGTTCGTCAGTGAAGCTGAGGAGGGTAAGAGGCAGTGAGGCGGCCTCCTGAACGATGAACGGATCCGTTGCGCCTCCGGTGGTGGCCATTCCTATAATCTGTCTGTTTGCATAGGAGTCACCGGCGTCACTCTTGCCGGATTCGAAAAACTCTGGAGAAACACCGAATCTCGCGCAGAAGTCCCTGGTCATAGTGGCAATGGTCAGACCTGTGCCGCCGTCATTGATTCTCTTGCCTTCCAAGCCTTCCCACGTAGTAACACCGGATTCCTGTGAAACGAAGAAATTGTAATTGGTGTAGTTATAGCCCCAAAGTATTCTTGCGTCCGGGTTGCCAATACCTTCAAATGCACCGATGTTGTTGTAGTTCTCGTAGTCAGAGGTGGCTACGCCGTTGCCGAACTGAGCTTCGCCTGTTGCAATTCTCTTGCAGTTATCGGTTGCGCCCTGAGACTCAGAAACTGTTATGTTATATTCGGGGTAAATTGCCTGAATCGCATTTGCGATAGCGACATAATATGGGTACATGGACGATGTTGCAGGGCAAGCAGTTAAAGTGACAAATACAGTCTCGTTCTTCCCGGAAGCACCGTTCCCATCAGTACCGGCATCTGCGGCGGAAGTCGACCCACAGCCCGCAAGAAGCGCACACAGCATACAGATTGCCAATAGTGATGCCAAGATTTTTTTGATGTTTTTCATTTTCTCTTCTCCTTTTGTTTTTATATTTTATTGTTTTAAGGATCTACTTTAATTATCAGCGGGTTGGAACCGTTAACAGTCATTCCTTCCGGAAAAACCAACGTAAGTTCATTCTCCTCCAGAGCCACAACCTCTTCGCCGGAAATTCCAAGCAGACAGTCATGGCCGGGTACTACCACATCCGCCACGCTCTTGATAAAGCCGATGCTTTCTTTGCTGCGGATTTGGTCCAGGGTCAACGCGACTTCACCCGTCTTAAGCTCTACTCTGTTCTTTACTGCATCACCTGCAATGACCCAGCATTCGCCGTTCACATTCAGCGAGAAGCATATGCTGCCCGGTGTGTGCCCGGGAACAAGCCATGCCTTTATTCCCGGAACTATTGTCTGTCCATTCTCCGTCACAAAAAGCTTTTCCGCCTTTTCGTACAGGGGCAGATATGCCATCTGGATCGCCTGATCGCTTCCTTTGTGGGCATACTCCCATTCGGTCTTGCTGAGCACCACAGTTGCATTCTTGAACAAATCAATATTTGCAGCATGGTCATGATGCAGATGAGAAATAAAAACATAGTCTATCTCACCGGGGTCAATATTTTGTTCCGCCATTGTCTTTATAAGATTTTTGCGGATTGATATAGGTCCCACGTCACATATTATTTTCAGTCCGTCATGCTCAATATATGTAATGCTGCTCAGGTATAACAGGGCTATCGTAGTCTTTCCCGGAAACCCTTTCTGAAGAACCTTCACCGTCGTCATATTACTTCCGCTCCAGCTTTAAATTCAACCTCATATTTTTCGGCAACACGTCTGAGTGCGTCCACAGTTCCGTCCTTGAGCACGATACCGTTTTTGAGGTTTTCCTGCATTTTACCGTATTCGATCTCTCCTGGCAACATAACTTCATTCTTTACGGGCGTAAGAGATTTATATTTTTTGCGGAAATCGTCCATATTACTGATAAATTTTTCCTGTGGAATAAAGCTGGCTGGATCAATAACCAGAAGGAACTGGCCATTATTTGCCGGGCCGGACACATCGGTTATGTTCTTTACCTCTCCTGCCTTAGCGGAGTCCGTAAGCTGGCCGCTGAGAACATCGATCATAGCTGACAGTGCACATCCCTTGGGGCCTCCGATTGCCTCTAAGGTGCCTGCCAAAGCTTCAGTAGGATCTGTTGTCTGGTGCCCATCCTTATCGAGCGCCCACCCTATCGGGATCTGCTGACCGGCAAGCGCCGCAAGCCGGAGCTTGCCTTTTGCAATAACCGTTGTAGCCATATCGAGAACGATCGCCTCTTCGCTTGTAGGCACTGCCATTGCGATCGGGTTCGTGCCGAACACAGCTTCTTTTGCACCATATGGCGCAATTGCAGGCGAACAGCTGGATACATTTATCCCTATCATTCCAACGTTCGACGCCATTTCTGCGAAATATGCCGCCTCTCCGTAGTGATTGGATTTCCTGATCCCTATTGCACACACGCCATATTTCCTGGCTCTTTCAATACCGAGAAGCATAGCCTTATAGCAGGCCCACTGGCCGAAGCCATAGTTGGCATCCATAAGAATTGCAGCTCCACTATCACTGACAATGGTAGGCTCTGCATTGCACTCAAGCACGCCTGCTTCCATTCTTTTCAGATACGCTTCAACCCGGATTATTCCATGAGACGAAACACCTCTGAGCTCTCCGTGAATAAGGGTATCGGTCATAAGTCCAGCGATCTCTTTTTTCACACCTGCTTTTGCAAACACTGAATTTAAAAAACTATTTAGATATTCGACCTGATATCTGTTGCCCACTGTTCTTCTCTCTTTCCCAATTAAATAGTGTAATACGCCTCGCCCGACATGAGAAGCCGAGCCGTTCTGTATGAGGACACATAAGCAACTTTTCCGCCGTCAAGCTCAACTCCCGCTTCCATTACACCGGCAGGATTTGCAATCGACACAACATACTCTGTATCTTCAGTATGGTATATTTCGGCGACGACCGAGTCTCGAACTGCGGTAGCCGCTGTGAGACACATTGCGCCTGTAACTGCAAATGATTTGTGCGGCTTTCCGAGTGTCATCATGCAAACGCGCATGTTCATTTGATTTGCTTCAACGCGTTCATTGCCCGATGTAATATAGTCAACAGGAGAACCCACCAGAGCTATCTTTGGCAGAGCTGCGGATGCTGTTCTTGCCGAGACTGCATCGGGCGCCATGTTGAGTTTGCAGGCAATACTTCCGCGGATATATTCCAGATCATCCAGCAGATCTTTTCTGCTTTCAAGCTCTGAAATGCTTTCGGCACCATTAAGCCCGAACTCTTTCATTGGAACGAAAACAAAAAGGCTCGTGCAGTCGATCACCGAACATCTGATCTGCTTGCCGGACGGCAGCTGTATTCTGTCTGTCGGTTTTCCCGTGGGGGTAAGCTCTCCCGTAATTGCGCCGGCGGGATTTTCAAACTTTAAGACGATCGGGGCTCCTGTTCCGGGTACACCGACAATGGAGTAGTTCCCTTCACAACTTACCCTGCGCTGGGGAGTCTGCAGCGTTTCAACAATGACTTTATTTGTATTTGTATTGAATATACGCAGGCAAGTTACTCCATCTTCCGGCTCAGCAAGGCCTCTTTCGATTGCGAACATAGCCACTGCGGAAGAAATATTCCCGCAGTTTGCGGAGTAATCTACACCGCATTTGTTCGGGTAAACCTGAACAAATGTGTAGTCAAGGTCACACCCGGGCATAGAGGACCTTCCTACGATTGCGACCTTGCTTGTCACTATCTGTGCTCCGCCCAGGCCGTCGATCTGCTTCGGATCATTTCCTCCCATTACTTTCTGAAACAATATATCCCTGTCTTCAGCTTTTTCCGGAAGATCCTCACGGACAAAAAATGCAGCCTTGCTTGTCCCACCTCGGTACAGAGAACATTTTATTTTTTTCAGCATCTTTCCCGTCGCTCCATAGTCAGTACAAGCTCAGACAAACTCGCCGCCGACAGACGGGAAAAAGCTGTGGAAAGTCTCGGCATATTTATAGGTCTGTACACCCGAAAGTCTTCTTGCGTGATTTCCTCTCATAAATGCGCGTTCTTTGTAGTATTCGATAAGATGAGACTGGCTCTTGAAGCAATTCATCGCCTCGATCTTCTTGTCGTATACATCCGTGATATCAATTATCATCGTGGGTATGAATCCGCTTATTTCGGTCTGGTGCGGCTCAAACCCATATATTGCCATTTGCTTCGTCACTTCGGTCCCTTCCAACTGGACGCCTCTCGAGTTGGACATAACACTGCACCGGAACGCCATTTCGGATACAGCATTGTGATCGGGATTGAGTGCATCGTTTTTATCGTGGGTAAGGATTATATCCGGTCTGTAATTCCTGATAGCGAGAGTCAGTCTGTCCATGCTGTCCCTGTCATAGACAAACGGGTAATCCTCATAATCCCAGTATTCTATGTCTGTAACACCGAGAATAGCTGCTGCAGCACGGGACTCGCTATCCCTGGTCGCACGTACGGATTCTACGGTTTGATTCGGTGCCTTCCATAAATCATTGCATTCCCCACGAATACCGTAACTAAGAACAATTATCTTTACATCGTGACCTTTTTCGATATAAGAAGCGATCGTTCCTCCGGCACGCCATACAAAATCTGCCGGATGAGCACTGATAACAAGCATTCTTTTCTTTTCCATGATAATCTTTCCTCCGTTCTTTTTGCTACGCTAAGCAAATATTAACAAAACGTTCCCTTAAATGCAAATACGTTTTCGTGCATAATTCATATAGCAAAAATGTTATAAATAATTGCATTTCAATTCAAATTATGTTACATTTATGACAGTCTAACTTTCATGGAGGAAAAACGATGACAATATTGCAGTTATCTTACATAATTGCGGTTTCAGAAGAAAAAAGCATTTCGAAAGTCTCAGAAAAACTCCGCGTCGCGCAGCCGTCAATAAGCCGCATTATTTCTTCTATCGAGCAGGAATACAACGTCACCCTGTTCAAACGTAACGGTCATACCATGGAACTTACGCAAATCGGCAAACTTTTCGTAGAAAAAGCCCAGAAAATCATAATGGAATACAAAAACTTGGAGAGTATCATGGCAGACCTCGGAAACGATCAGAACCTCAAATTGTCTTTCGGCTGCTCCTCGAACCACATAAGCTATATGGTTCCACGGCTTTTGCATTCACTGTGCAAGAAGTTTTCGGATCTTGAGATATCCGTCGTTGACGACAGCTCTTCAAATTTGTACCGGCAGCTCGTTCAAGGCAAGATCGACCTCCTGTATTCTCACATTCCTCCTGCACTGGACAACTCTAATGATATTGAGTTTATCCCTATTGCCAAAGAAGAACTGCTGCTTGTTGTGTCTCCAACTCACCCTTTAGCAACCAGAGCCGAAGGTATACCCGACTGGCGAATGCGCGAACCTATAAATGTAGAGGATATTAAGGACGAGATATTTATTCAATTGCGCAAGGATCACAGCATTCGCATTATGACCGACCGTATTTTTGCTAAACACAACATTACTCCAAATGTCAAATTTGAAATCCGCACAAATGATATAGCACACAGGCTTGCTGCTTCAGGGCTTGGAGTTACGCTCCTTCCGGAAAGTGAGGTGCGATTTAATGAGACAATACCTAACTGCATCTACTTTCCGATTGAAGACAGAACCTACTCCCGTCAAATTTACATCAGCTATTTAAAGTCCCTATATAAGACATCCGTGATCTCTGAATGCATTAAAACTGTGTCAGATATTGCCGGGCAGTTGTTTGATAATTAGTTGAAAATGATCCGTCTTGCTATGCGGTACCCTCTCAGCCTCCAATGCCCGGCTCTTGCTCAGAGCCGGGCCTCTTCATATTACTTCGCCGCAGATATCACCTATCGTAAAAATAGAGTGCCGTCCGTTTATTCTTTTCTATTGCTTTTCGGAAACTCGTGTGATACAATATTATCTGCAAATACATGATTGTAAATATACATAGTTGTAAGAAAGGAGTGCGTCGCATGAGTAACGAGATCGCAAATCGCGGTGAAGTACTGCTTTACAGTGACGAGAGTGGCAAGGAATACGTCAGCGTCGTGTTCAAGGACGAGACATTCTGGCTGACGCAGAGCGGTATGGCAGAGCTGTTCGCATGCACTGCGGATAACATTTCTCTGCACCTTAAAAACATCTACGCTGACGGAGAATTAACGCCGGTAGCAACTACCGAGAAATTCTCGGTAGTTCGCAAAGAAGGCTCCCGCGATGTCACGCGCGCGATCGATCACTATAACCTCGACGCCATCATCGCCGTCGGCTACCGCGTGAACTCCAAGAAGGCCACGCGCTTCCGCCAGTGGGCGACAAAGACGTTGCGCGAGTACATCCAAAAGGGCTTCGTCATCAACGATGAGATGATGAAAAACGGCCGCCCGTTCGGCAGAGACTACTTTGACGAGCTGCTCGAACGCATCCGCGAGATACGCGCAAGCGAGCGCCGCGCGTATCAGAAGATCGCCGACGTGTTCGAACAGTGCAGCTACGACTATGACAAGAACAGCGAGACGACGAAAGCCTTCTACGCCTTTGTGCAGAACAAGCTACACTATGCCGTGACCGGCAAGACTGCGGCGGAGCTAATCTCCGAGCGCGCTACGCTCGACAGCCCGACGATGGGACTGACAACGTGGAAAGGCGCGCCTGACGGCAAGATACTCAAGAGCGACACGCTCATCGCGAAAAACTATCTCAACGAGAAAGAGGTATCGCGGCTCAACCGCCTTGTGACCATGTTCATCGACTATGCCGAGCTTATGGCGGAGGATGAGCAGCCCATGAGCATGCAGGACTGGCTCAACGAGACTGACCGCTTCCTCACGAACAACCGCCGCCGTGTGCTCGACGGCAAAGGGCACGTCTCGCGTGAAGCGGCGGCGAAGAAGGTCAGCGGCATATACGAGGAGTTCCGCAAAAAGCAGGACACGGAGTACGTTTCCGAGTTCGACCGCGAATTTGAAAAATATCTCAAGGGTGAACGCAAATGAGAGAACACTTTGACATTGCCGGGTACTGCCGCATCTCGGTCGACGAGGAAGCGGGGCGCGATAATGTATCCATCGAAAACCAGAAAGCCATCATACAGGGCTATGTGCGCCGCACGTTCCCGGACAGCACGCTCACCTTCTATGAGGACCGCGACCGCTCGGGCTACACCTTCGAGCAGCGCGAGGGCTATCAGGAGCTGCGCAAAAAGCTCATGGCGCATAAGTACGATATCCTCGTCGTCAAGGACTTCTCCCGCTTCTCGCGCCGCAACAGCCGCGGTCTTGTGGAACTGGAGGATCTGCGTGACTCGGGGCTTCGCATCATCTCCATCGGCGACGGCATAGACTACCCGAATGACGACGACTGGGTGAAGATACAGTTCCAGTTCCTCATGAACGAAATGCCCGTCACCGACACGAGCCGCAAGGTACGCTCGGTCGTGAAGCGCCGTCAGGAAGACGGGCGCTGGATATGCGCTGCGCCATACGGCTACATCGTAAACAAGCAGCAGGAGTTTGAGGTCGTCCCCACCGAGGCGGAGATAGTGCGGAAGATATTCGCGCTCTACATCAGCGGCTGGGGCTATAAGCGCATCGCAAACTACCTCACCGACGAGGGCATACCCACGCCGCGCATGGCGGAGCGCACCCGGTGCGAGGCAGAGGGCGAGACGCCGGCGCGCAAAGTGAAGAACGAGTGGGCGATCATCACCGTGCAGGGCATCATCGATAATGATTTCTATATCGGCACTCTGCGTCAGGGCAAGTACACGCGCCGCAAGATAAACGGCGCGGACGTAAAGCAGGCCGCAAGCGACCACAAGGTCTTCGAGCACCACCATCAGGAGATCATCGACTACCGCACCCTCGCCACTGCACGGGCACTGCGCGAGGAGCGCAGCACCTCGCACTACCGCGGCGTGAAGATAAACGACAATGTCTACTCCGGTTTCCTCTTCTGCGGCGACTGCGGCAGCCCCATGTTCGCCATGAGCCGCCGCGACATCCGCGGCGCCTACCGCTGCGGCGAATACCACCGGCGCGGACGCAAGGCCTGCACAAGCCACCACATCCGCGTCGACAAGCTCGACGAGCTGGTAAAAGACTATGTGCGCAAGGTGAAGGAGAACTCCGCGCAGATGCTCGACCGTCTGAACGCTGACCTTGCTCGTGAGACCGAGGACATCGCCGAGACCGAGAAGGCGGCACAGAACCTCGCCGCGGTGCTTGACGATCTTCAGGCCGAGCTCAAGGTCACAAAGCGTCAGCGCGTCCGGGATATTATGAAACATCTGGAGCAGGAGGCACTGCTTGAGGAGACCTATGACGAGATGGAGAGCGACCTCTCCCGCCGCATCGAGGGCATCAAAAACCAGATAGACATGAGCGCCGACAAGCGCAACACCATCATCCGCGTCAACCGCGCGGCAAAGACGGCGATGGAGGTGTTCGATGATATCCTCCAGAAGCCGAAGCTCGAGCGTCAGGACCTCACTCTGATAATCGAGCGCATCACCGTGTTCGAGGATCACATCGAGGTGCAGCTCAAAGCTGATATCGACTCCATCCTCAGAAGCGGCACGCTTCCGGAGGAGACGGAGGACGCCGCAAATTTTGATCCCGGCATGGCAGATAACTCACCCGTCACCATAGTCCAGTGCTCTGATACAGTCGTTTAACGCTTAGTTCAGCTATCTACCACATCAGTGATACCTATTGCCACAAAAGAACCGTTAAACGACAGATAGAATGATTTAACGAAATGTACTCCCAGGCAGCATTTTCATGCCCACAGCGCCATCTCTCTGCTCTATCCGTGGC
>CAVHIP010000069.1:0-12000 GCA_963636125.1 Oscillospiraceae bacterium
GGCTTCAAAAGATTTCATTAAAATCAAAGATTTTAATGAAAAAATAGTATCAGATTTTCATATTGGATACACGCAACGAAAGCGGCTTGCATGTTCTTGCAAGCCGCTTTCGTCAACTATTTAATATTATTTGTTTTCTTCGCTGCTTTTATCTTCTTCCGTTGTCGCATCGGACGGCACTTCGGTAGGAGCTTCCGGAGCGTCCTCGGACTGCTGCGCGTATCCGTCGGTCATCGAAATACGCCTTGCCGGGCGCTCGATCGACGGGTCATGCTTGACTTCGCGAGCGGCTCTTACTTCGTCCGGCATGAATTCGCCGTGCTCGAAGTAATAATTAAACTCGTCCGCCTCCATGGTCTCATGGACAAGCAGATACTCCGCGATCGCACGAAGCTGATCTGCGTGTTCGGTGAGGATTTTCTCGCACATCTGCTCCGCCGCATCGAATATCTTCTTGACTTCTTCGTCTATCATGCCGGCGGTCTCTTCCGAATAGCTCTTCGTCTGACCGAAATCACGGCCGATGAAGATGCTGTGTCCGGAATTATCATATGAAATGGGACCGAGGCGATCCGACATGCCGTATTTCATGACCATATCGCGCGCCGTTGAGCTTGCCTGCTGTATATCGCCGGACGCACCGCTCGAAATATCGTCAAGAAACAGCTTTTCTGCCATTCTGCCGCCGAGAGCCATAACGATGCTCTCAAACATTTCTTCGCGGGACTTGAAGTTCTCGAGATCCTCCTGAGGCCTAAACAGGGTAAAGCCGCCGGCCATTCCTCTGGGGATAATTGTGATATAGTGAACCGGATCGACATGCTTGAGGTATCTTCCCGCAATTGCATGGCCGGATTCGTGATACGCCGTGAGCTTGCGCGCTTTCTCGCTCATCTTGCGGGACTTCTTTTCCGGACCCATCTGAACCTTCAAAATCGCCTCGTCCACATCCTCCATGGATACAAAGCGATGCTTCCTGCGAACTGCAAGCAAAGCGGCCTCGTTCATGAGATTTTCAAGATCTGCGCCGGAGAAGCCGGGCGTACCTTTTGCGATGGAGTTGAGATCAACGTCATCGCCGAGCTGTTTATCGCGCGAGTGAATTTTCAAGATAGCCTCGCGCCCCTTTATGTCGGGCAGACCGACATAAACCTGCCTGTCAAAACGGCCCGGACGGAGAAGAGCGTTGTCCAGAATGTCGGCGCGGTTGGTGGCGGCCATAACAATAACGCCTTCGTTGTTGCCGAAACCGTCCATCTCAACGAGCAGCTGGTTGAGCGTCTGTTCGCGCTCATCGTGTCCGCCGCCGAGACCGCTTCCTCTTTGGCGGCCGACCGCGTCTATTTCATCTATAAAGACGATTGCCGGAGCGGCTTTCTTTGCCTGCTCGAAAAGATCGCGCACACGCCCTGCGCCGACACCGACATAGAGCTCAACGAAATCGGAGCCGGAAATGGACAGAAACTGTACGTTCGCTTCGCCCGCGACCGCTTTTGCAAGCAGAGTCTTACCTGTTCCCGGAGGTCCTACGAGCAGTACGCCTTTCGGAATACGCGCGCCCATGGAAGTGTATGCCTTCGGATTTTTGAGGAAGTCGACGATTTCCGCCAACTCTTCCTTTTCCTCGTCGCATCCCGCAACATCCGCAAAGGTCTTCTTGTTCTTCTCGTCACTGCCGAGCCTCGTGCGGGCTTTGCTGAACTTGCCTATGCCGCCCTGCATTCCGCCGCCCTTGTTCATCATGATATACCACAGCCCCATAGCCGCGGCCATTATCAGCAGATAGGGCAGGAAGCTCATCCACCACGGGATCACAAAGCCTTCGTCATAATCGTACTCTTCGAGTACGCCGCTGTCATACTGCTCTTTTATGATGTCTTTGAAATCTTCATAAAAAAGGCTGAAGCTGTACAGACTGTAAACTTTTTCCTCCGTGGGCTTGACCTGATCTCCCGTGCGTACCTGGAGAATTATTTCGTCGCCCTCCGTGCGGAAAGACTCTACCTTTTCTTCCTTGAAAAGATCGACGAGATCTGAGTAATTTTCTATTTCGTTTGACTTGCTGTCGCGGGTCATGGTGAAAATAACCGCTAACAGGATTACGCCGAGAAGAATATAAAATCCAATGTCTCTTGTTCTGTTGCGTTCGGGTTTCAAACAACTGTCACTTCCTTCTGGGAATGTTAAATACTTTTTTTAGCCGAGAATATCAATTGCTGTAAATTTCCGGCTTAAGAATGCCAATGTATGGGAGATTGCGGTATCTTTCGTTATAGTCAAGCCCGTAACCCACGACAAATGCGTCCGGAACCTCAAAGCAAGAGTAATCCGCATATATATCGGCTTTGCGGCGGGCGGGTTTATCCATAAGTGTCACAACGTGTATGGACGCCGGTTTTCTGACCGAGAGATAGTTTTTCAGATAATTCAAAGTGACGCCGGAGTCAAGAATGTCCTCGACAAGAATAAGATCCTTGCCCGCGATATCCTGATTCAGGTCCTTGTTGATTTTGACCGCGCCTGTTGAGCTTGTGCCGCTGTATGAAGAAACCGCCATGAAATCCATGGAGCAGTTTATCGTCACATGCCTCATAAGATCCGCCATGAAAATAAAGCAGCCCTTCAGCACGCCTACAAAGACAGGGTCTTTCCCCTCAAAGTCCTTTGAAATTTTTGCGCCGATAGCCGCGACATTTTTTTCAATCTCCTCTGCGGATATCAGCACGCTTTCTATATCGTTCTCCATTTAATTCTCCTGTTTGTCTGTTCTGTATATTATAATTCAATATATTCTATTTCAATTTTAAGAATCTTATCGCCGTCGGCGCATTTATATTTTTCGTCGATGCCGAACCCGATAACGGCCGCCACGTCCTCTCCGTCCCGAATGACGACGGTTTTATCTCTTTGCGTTTGCGTCATTTTCTTTTCGAGGAACAGACTTTTGAGCTTTTTTGCGCATCCTCTGCCCGCCGGAGTAAATTTATCTCCGCTTTTACGCCCCGAACAGCTCAAATCGTGACATATATTCTCACATTTCAGATGCAAATTGGTTAACGAGCCGTTAACATCTCGATTAAAAATATCAAAACTTGTTTTAATTTTTATTCCCGCCTCGGGAATGTCAGTTACGCCGCCGATGACAAGCGGCCTTTCCGGAATCGAAACGCCGCGCCGGGCGTTGAAGTAAATTCTGCCCTGATCCGCGCATATTCTTCTCCCACATATATCGGCATAGCCAAGCCCGCTCTTTCGCGCGAGCGCCAGAACGGCGTTTATATGGACAAAAGAGACGTTCTCCCCGAGAATCTGCCGTATCACTCTTGAGGCGATCGCCTCCGGAAGCTCGGAAAGTCCTTTTGCCGGAACGCTTTCGCCGTCATAGTTTTTTCCGATAAAAGCCTCGGCAAGAGCGGAAAGGCATTCCTCGTCCCTGCGCAAAAGCTCCGCCGTTCTTGAAACGGCAGATGAAAATGCCGGATTTATTTCCTTCAGTGTCGGCATAACCCGATGCCTTATAAGATTCCTGCTGTAATCGTCGGATGCGTTGGTGCTGTCCTCAACGTGCGGAATATTGTTGGCGCGCAAATATTCCTCAATTTCGCTCCGCGTTATCCCCAATATGGGGCGGATGATCTTTCCGCGAATCTGCGGAATTCCGCAAAGCCCCTTGCCGCCGGCGCCTCTCGCAAGATTGAAAAGCACCGTTTCGGCGTTGTCGTCGGCATTGTGCGCCGTTGCGATATAATCACAGCCGAGCTTTTCTCTCGCTTCCTCGAGAAAGTCGTAGCGCAGCTTCCTCGCCGCTTCTTCAAGCCCCATGCGGTTTTGCCTTGCATATTCCGGTACGTTTCCGCGCCCTATCATGCATTCAATCCCGAGATTTTCGCACATTTCCGCGACAAATGCGGCATCCCGCATCGATTCCTCTCCGCGAATGCCGTGCTCGAAATGCGCCGCGCAGATTTTTATTTTTCGCAGGCCACCCGGATCCTTGAGTACGCGCAGCATGAAAACGGAGTCCGCGCCGCCCGAAACGGCGCACAGAACGCTGCCGCAGTCATCAGGCAGTTTAATGTTGAATTTCTCACTCATCGTCTTCACGTCTGCGCGACACCGAGCCGAAGGACGTATATTCCGGCAGCCACGCAAGCTCCACCATTCCCGTTTCGCCTTTGCGGTTCTTCAGTACGATTGCCTCGGCAAGGTTCGGGTTTTCGCATTCTTTGTTATAATATCCGTCGCGGTAAAGTCCTATTACCACATCGGCATCCTGCTCAATTGCGCCGGATTCGCGAAGATCCGAGAGCATAGGGCGCTTATCGGTTCTCGATTCGTTGGCGCGGCTCAACTGAGACAGGCAGACAACCGGAACATTGAGCTCCTTGGCCATAATCTTAAGCATGCGGCTGATATCGCTGACCGCCTGTGTTCTGCTTTCGTTCGACCAGCTGTGCCCGCTTCCGGCTGACTGCATCAATTGCAGATAGTCGATTACCACAAGGTCAAGATTCGGTACTCTCCTGCACTGCGCGTTCATGTCCGATACGGTGAGCGTCGGATTGTCATCAATTCGCACGTCCGTTGTGCTGAGTATTTGCGCGGCGTCCGCTATACTGCGCCATTGCTGCTCGGAGAGCTGCCCTGTCAGAAGATTTTGGCTGGGCACAAGCGCGGCGCGGGAAAGAAGCCTGAGCACAAGCTGCTCCCGCGACATTTCCAGCGAGAAAATCGCCACCGTTTTGCGCAGCGTCATCGCCACATTCAGCGCCATGTTCAGCGCGATGCTTGTTTTACCCATACCGGGGCGCGCGGCGACAAGAATAAGCTCCGCCTTGTTGAGACCGAGAATTTTCGCGTCGAGATCCGGCAAACCTGTGGATAAGCCGGGGATTTTTTCGCCGGAGGACGCCGCTTCTGACAGATTGTCAAAAACCGTCTGCACAATGGCGGAAATCGGCATAAGTCCGCCTACCGTTCTGCCCTGCCTTAGCGCGTAAATTTTGCGCTCTGCCGCTTCGAGCATGGTGTCCGCCTCGCCTGAGCCGTCATCCACCATCTCGTAAATTTCATCGGCTGTTTCCGCAAGACGGCGCAAAAGCGCCCTGTCGCGCACAATCGCGGCATATTCGAGAACGTTTGATGCGGTCGGGGTTATGCGCATAACCTCCGCCATGTAATTCTCGCAATCATCCGTATACACGCCGCGCACCTTCATCTGGTCAAGCACGGTGACCGGATCGATGTTCTGACCGTAGGAAAACATCGTCGAAATCGTTTCGAAAATGTCCCGATTGAGCTTTATATACAGCTCATCCGCTCTCAACCTCTCCATTACGTCGGGAACGCACGCGGGGTTTATAAGCATGGAACCTATGACCGCCTGCTCCGCCGGTGCCGAATATGGAATTCTGTGTCCCTTTAATTCTTCCATTGCCGATTAAACCTTTTGCATTTTTATTGCGCCGCATCCGCGCATATAGAAAATCGCGAGTTTATCCCTCGACCACCAGCAGATTTACGTTTCCGCTTATTTCATAGCCGAGCTTTACCTTGACCGTGTAGCTTCCGTAAGATTTTATAGGCTCCGCCTGCACAATCTTGTTCTTCTCGATGTCCATGCCGAACTGTTCCTTGAGCGCGTCGCTGATCTCCTGCGATGTGACCGCGCCGAAAAGCTTCCCATTCGCGCCCGCTTTCGCGCGGAGAGTAACCTGCACCGCGCTGAGCTTTTCCGCATACTCCGCCGCCAGCGCTCTTTCCTTGGCTGCCTGCGCGGCCTTGGCCTTCTCCTTGAGCTTGAATGCGTTGAGATTATCCGCCGTGGCTTCGGTCGCGAGCTTGCGCGGCAGCAGATAGTTTCTCGCGTAACCGCTGGAAACCTCTTTCAATTCGCCCTTCTTGCCCTGACCTTTAACATCTTCATTAAAAATAACCTTCATTTTAAGCTCCTCCTTTTGTATGCTTGACCTGTGTATCAACTCATATATTCGTCAATGGCATCGTATATCCTGCTGACAGCCTCGTCTATATCGATGCCCTTAAACTGTACCGCCGCGGCGCTCCTGTTGCCGCCGCCGCCCAGCTTTTCCATAAGTATCTGAACATTCAGATTGCCTATCGATCGCGCCGACGCGAATATTTCTCCTTCCCCATCCGGGAAGACGACTATCGACGCATCCACGCCGGAAATATTCAGCAATCCGTCCGCCGCCTGCGCCGCGATGATTCTGTTTTGCTTCTCTCTCGGCGCCGCGATGGCAATGTTGCCGTTGTAGAGCGCCGCTTCCTGCATTATCTTGTATTTCGCGATGGTGGAAGGCATGTCGGTCTGCAAAAGCTTTACCACATCTGCCGTGTCCGCGCCCGCATGGCGCAGATATGAGGCCGCGTCAAACGTACGCTCGCCCGTGCGGATGGTAAATTTCTTCGTGTCAAGCACAATGCCCGATAAAATCGCCTCCGCCTCGTATCTGAGAAGCTCCGGCCCGTCCAGCACCTCCTGCAGTATCTCCGTGACAAGCTCGCACGCCGAGGACGCGTACGGCTCCACGAAGCCGAGAGCGGCGTTTTGTATATACGTCGCCGCGACACGGTGATGGTCGATTACCGCGACGCGCCTGCACATCCGGAGCAAATCTTCGTCCTCTACCTGCTCCGGCCTGTTCGTGTCTACGATGACAAGGAGAGTGCGCGCGTCGATTTTCAGCGATGTTTCCGAGCAGTCTATAAACGCTTCTTTATAGTCATGCTCCATGCGCATCCGGTCGATAAGCTCTTTAGCGGCCGATTTTTTATAATCCACTATAATGCTGTACCGCTTGCCGCATTTCTTGGCGAGCGCGCAGATTCCCACGGCGGCGCCTATGCTGTCGAGATCCGAATATCTGTGACCCATGACGATCACTTTCGACGAATCGCGCACAAGCTCTGCCAGCGTGTTCGCCATGACGCGCGATCTGACCTTTGTGCGCTTTTCCACCTCGTATCCGCGTCCGCCGAAAAATTCGAAACCGGTGCGGTCTTTTATGACGACCTGGTCGCCTCCTCTTGTAAGCGCAAGCTCTGTGGCGATGTCGGCAAATTGAATCGTTTCGGAAAAGTTCGCTCCGTCTATGCCGAGGCCTATGCTTATCGAAGCGTCAACCCCACCCGGATTTTCCACCTGATGCATCTCCTGCACTATCGGGAATTTGCGCTCCTTCATCCTTTCAATGCTCAGCTTGTCGAACATTGCGATGTATCTGTCTCTGTCATAGCGCCGTACAATACCGCCGTATTGCAGACGCCATCTGTCAAGCTTGTCCTCAACGGCGTCGCGTATGTCGTTTTTCACTCGATCCGGCTGATTTTTGATCAGCTCGTCCAGATTGTCTATGACGACAACGCCGACAACCGGCCTCGTGTCGTCAAATTCCTTTTTTAAATTCTCAAGGTCTGACACATCGAACCAGTAGCAGATGCCCATAAAGCTGTCGCCGTCCGCATTTGCCGACTGTACGATATTTCCGAATAGCCTGTACTTTTTACCGCCGATTTCAATTGTGTCGGGGCATTCCGTCTCGCTTGTCTCGAGCCATTTGCTTGTAAAATCCGGAATGAAGTCGGACACCTTCGCGTCGAGACGGCCCGCGTCCTCTCCGCAGAGCTTGAAGAATTTGTCGTTTCCCCAGATGATGGTCGTATCGCTCATTTTGAACACGGAAATCGGCAGAGGAAAGTTCTTGACCGTGTTTTCCTTGGCGCTGTCCGCGTCGCATCGTATGGACGTGATATGCTCGTCAAGAGCCTGCATTTTTTTCTTTTCGTTGATTATCGCGTATACGAGCACAACGACAAAAACAATCGCTTCGCAAGCCGCGAGGATATAATTTCCCGTCACCGCGGTTATCGCGCAGAACAAGGCAATAACGGCAAGGCAGATTCTTGTTTCAAGCTTGGAGAGCGAACGAAGTCTGTTGTTCAAAATATGCACCTCCCGTCCCTGCGTCCCCGTGGACACAATTTCGTCATTGTATTTATGTATTATAGCAAAACAGCCGGCTATTTACAACAAAATAATTTGAGAAGCGTTTAGCCTCAAAATTATGGCCACTAAAACGATAATCTCCTTGCAATCAACGTGTTTTTTTGTTATTATCAGTATGGATGGAAATAATTTCGAAGGGGGCTTGACAAGCGTGAAGGCGAAGCCCATACACGACACGACACGACAGGTTAAGCCTGTCCCTTTGCGCTGTTCCGGAGAACAAACACAAGCTTTTCACGGACGCATTTTGCCCTTGATGCAGGGGTGAGATGCGTCATTTTGCATGCAAAATACAAGGTGGTGCTGGTATGGATCAGATTAAAGAAAAAGCCGCAGCTGTCTACGCTAAAATTAAAGACATTGATTTAAAGCCAGAGGATGTTATTTCGCAAGCCATGAAGGTACCGGGCATAAAAATAGACCGCGCCAAGTTCCTTCGTAAAGAACTCTCCGGAAAGTATCCCGAAGAAATCGTTGAGTTTGCAATAGCCAATAACCCCGCTGCCGCCGGCATAACTAAAGAAGAGATTCTGCCTTTTGCCAAAGCCGTAATAAATTACGAAACAAACAAAACCACAGCTATATCATTCGCTGCCGGTATTCCGGGCGGTTTGGCTATGCTTGGCTCTATCCCGGCTGACATTCTCCAATATTTTGGTTTCATGCTTCGTGTCCTACAGGAATTAGCATACCTCTATGGCTTTTCCGAATTCGAATTAAACGAAAATGAAATCCCTGTAGACACCATGAACGAACTTCTTATCTTCCTCGGCGCCATGATGGGTGTGCATGAGGCTAATGCGGGCATTAAGGTTTTGGGGGATGCTGTCGCTCAAAATATAGCCAAAAGGCTTGCCAAAAAACCTCTGATGAATGGCGCCATCTTTCCTATAGTTAAAAAAGTTGCCCGTTTTGTAGGCATAAGGATAACCAAAGAAATATTTGCCACGACTGTCTCAAAAGTTGTTCCGGTGGTTGGTGGTGTCGTCAGTGGCGGATTGACCTATGCCTCTTTTAAGCCCTGCGCCATTCGCTTACGCAAAGAATTTTCCAAGCTAAACCTGTGCGAACCAGAGACATATCGGTTCGGCGCGGCTGAGAAATTTGACGAGGCGATCGAAACCGAATTTGAAGAAATATAAGGTGCGCCGATGCGAATAGTTTTATTCCTCATCAAAGAAAGAACCGCGGCTCATTTTAGAACTGCGGTTTGTGAAGAAAAAATATAAACTTAAATTTCAACGTAGTCTGTAGGACTTAGGTCGCTGCGCACCGGGTTTGTCGGAATAATTTTTCCGGAGTTATAAACTATGTACTGCCCCGGTTCGGGCATTCCTTCAAAATCATATCCTGCTGTAGTGTTCAGGATAAGCCCTTCAGGGCTCTTCCAATAGCCTACGACTTTCCGTCTCAGATTGTATTGCCCGAATAACTCAATGGCTTTTGAGATTTCCATTTATTTCTCCTTTCGCACTTATTGGCAAAGTTGCATGTTCAGAGCATACTCGATCGAATCGCAGTTGTCAATGGATACGTCAATTATTCAGGTGTATACCTTAAGAGCATTTACAAAGCAATGATTATGTTATGGCTCGCAAAAATTACAGTTGCTATTATGAGGGATAACCCTCTATGTTATTGAAATGAGGAGCACACTATGGAAAAAGGAAATGTTTTAGTAATCGGTAATTCCGGCGTTGGAAAGTCGACACTGATTAATGCCGTAATGGGAAGCAATGTAGCAAAGACCGGCTGGGGCACCGGCGGCACAACAACGAAGTTGGAAGTCTATGAGCCAACTTCTGCAGATGTCCCATTCAGGGCAATTGATACGATCGGGTTCGAACCAAACTGGTGGAAACAGAAAAAGGCAATTAACGCCGTGAAAAAGTGGTCAAAGGATTGTGCTAAAAAAGGTAATGAGGACAATCAGATCAATGTAATATGGTTCTGCGTGGATGGAACACGCCGTAAGCTCTTTGATGAGGATATCAAAAGCTTGGCGAAAGCAGCATCTATGTGGGAGTCTGTTCCAATTGTCGTAGCTATCACCAAATCATATTCAGTTCCTGACCGCGAAGAAAACCGCGAGATGGTCTATCAGGCTTTTGCCAAAGACAAAAAACACGCCAGCAATTTGAAAGGGATTATTCCTGTCGTAGCAGAAATATACAAACTCAACGATGTTGCATATGCTCCTCCGGAGGGCATAACTGAGTTGATTGATAAGACGAATGAATTGATGCCTGAAGGTCGGAAAGCAGCAACGGCGGATCTCGCAAAATTTGTTCTGAACAGGAAACGCATCCTCGCACAGTCTGTAGTAGCAGCAGCAACGGCAGGCGGCGCTGCCGTAGGCGCGATTCCAATTCCTTTCTCGGATGCCGTTATTCTGACTCCTACTGAAGTTGCTGAGGTTAATGCCATTGCAATGGTATACGGTATTGGCAAGGATGAAAAGAGTAAGCAATTCTTGAATTCCATTGTAGAAGTAGGTACTGTCGGCACAGCGGCAAAAGCACTTATTGGCACACTGAAAGCTATTCCCGGAATAAACATAGCGGCCAGCGTTATCAATGCAGTGATTGCCGGTGTAATTGTAGCCGCCCTTGGTGAAGGTTCAATATACGCCTTTGAGCAAGTATATCTTGGAAACAAAGATGTTTCCGACATAGATTGGGTAAAGCAACTGCTTGAGAATAAACTGTCTGTAAGCATCATAGAGAAGGTAAAGTCTGTATTAGAAAAGCTCAATGACCAGTCAAGCAGAAAGGAAATCCTTCAGGCTATTGCAGAGATTGCAGCTGCAATGCTTGGCAAGGATAAAAACAGCGCAGAAGAAAAGTGAATACAAAGCAGCCTTTGTAATCCGTCGCGTCAGCGACACCATAACTCCTCAATCCTCACTCCTAATTCCTCACTAGACCAAAAATCAGCCTGTTCATTCGAACAAGCTGATTTTTGCGTTTTATCAGTGGTGCTCCGCGCCTTTTGCGCCGATTCCGAAGTGAAGCTCTTTCATGCCTTCGACTTCTTCGCAAACGTCCTTGAGCGCGCATACCGTGCAGTCTGTCGGCAGACCCTCGAGAATATGGGTGAGCGTGCCGGTTACCGCGGATGCCTTCTTTGCGATGTCCTTCATCGCCGAATAGTCAAATGTCGGATCGGTAATGAAGATAACCTTTGCGGCGACGACATTGGCATTCTTCCTGTACTCGGCAATGTAGTTCATGCCGACGGACTTGAAGCTGATGCCCTTTTTAACCGCCGCGCGGCTTACGCGGATCTGCTCGCGATAGGATTCCGGAGACATGCGCACCATATAACCCTCGGGATATACATGGTATTTGGAAAACTCGATATCCTTGAGAGTGCGGTAGACGATCTCATCATCCCCGTCAATATCGCCTATTCTCAGCAGAACAATGCGGGCAAAATCGCAATCGCCTTTGATTTCGCTCAGATCCGGCCCGTAGAGCAATACCTGGTCTTCGTTGACAAAGTCCGCTTTCGAGGTGAACAGGAGATAGTTTGCGCTCCCCTTGCCGGTTGCGCCGAGCTCATAAGCGGCCTCTTTTTGAAGCACAAGCTCGCTTGCGCCTAAATCGCGCCACTTGCCGTTTGCGTTAAAGCTCCATTTTTTCGGAGTACCTTTTAAAAACTCCAGTGTATTTTCAATAAGGTGATTATATAACTCCATGCCTTAGAATACCTGGTCTACCTTCTTGCGGTCAAACATCGCGTTGACCTGCTTATATGCCCAGCCGAGAACCTTTTGGTCAAGATTCCAGAAATAGACAATAAACAGAACAACTACGGTCACAAGAAGCACCTTTACAAGGGAAAATATGAATTTAAGGAATTTTTCCATTAAAAATTATATGCTCCTTTCGTTAAATAGGAAAAGCGGGGGAGTGGCTTACTTTTTGGCAAGTCCCTTCTGACGCGCGTATTCTGCGGCGCCGAGTGCG
>CAVHIP010000070.1:0-11932 GCA_963636125.1 Oscillospiraceae bacterium
GACGCCTTTTGAAGCCTAACCGTGCCTCAGCACGGCTCTTACAGGCTTCAAAAGATTTCATTAAAATCAAAGATTTTAATGAAAAAATAGTATCAAAAGCCGTCAAAAAAGGACGCCAAATGCGTCCTTTTTTGATATGGCATAAGTTTATCTTTCTTCTCTGAAATACGGAAGTCCCAAAGATGCGGGCGCCTGATTTTCGCGTTTTGAACGGATCGACGAAAAAACCAGAACGATGATCGTGACGACATAGGGCGCCATTTTGTAGATTTCTTTTATCGCAAGGTCCGTGCCGGTGGGAATGTAGACATTGAGAATATAAAGTCCGCCGAAGAGGATAGATGCCCATATGGATGTTGCAGGCCGCCAGACCGTGAAAATAACGAGCGCAATGGCGAGCCAGCCGCGGTCGCCGAAGGCGTTGTTTGACCAGACGCCGGAAGCGTAGTCCATGACGTAATAAAGGCCGCCGAGCCCCGCGATAACAGAGCCGGTGCAGGTCGCGATATACTTATATTTTATGACGTTGATGCCGGCGGTGTCGGCGGTAGCGGGGTTCTCCCCTACCGCGCGCAGATGCAGGCCGGTGCGTGTGCGGTTGAGCACATAAGAGGCGATGATCGCGATGATTATGGCCGCATACGCCAGAAAGCTGTACGAGAGAAAAATTTTCCCAAACCAGCCGCAGCTGTCGGCGAAGGGCAGCTTTTTGGAAAAAACAAGGCTTGTTTTGCTGAGGACAATGGAGGGTATATCGGTTTGGACAAGCTTTATGAGCGAGCCGCCGAAGAAATTGCCGATGCCGACGCCGAATGTGGTAAGGGCAAGGCCGGTAACGTTCTGATTTGCGCGGAGGGTTACCGTGAGGAAACAGTAAAGAAGCCCCATGAGCAGCGAGCCGACGACGCAGCACAGCAGAGGGATGGCGATTGTGAGGAAGGTGTTCATTTCCGCGCCGGAGTTTTCATAGAGAAACGCGCCTATTACCCCGCAGATGCCGCCGACATACATGACGCCGGCCGTGCCGAGGTTGAGGTTGCCGCTTTTTTCGGTAAGCGTTTCTCCGGTGCAGCCGAGCATAAGCGGCACCGCCTGCATAACGGCTCTCGGGATAAAGGATACTATATCAAACATTTTCCTTGGCCTCCTTATGCTTTTTCGCGAAACGGATCTGATAGTTTATGAAAAACTCGCTGCCGATTATACAGAATATCAGAACGGCGGTGAGAATGTCGCCGAAGGCCGCGTTAAGGCCGCAGGATGTCGCAAGCTCATCCGCGCCGGTGCCGAGGAAAATGAGAAGGCCGGAGGCGAGCACCATGGCTATGGGATTAAACTGCGCAAGCCAGGAGACCATAACGGCGGTGAAGCCCTGTCCGCCGGCAAGAGTGGTGGAGACGGTGTGATTTATCGAGCCGACAAGCAGGAGACCGGCAAGGCCGCAGACCGCGCCGGAAAGAATCATCGTGCGGATAATGACGCGCTCAACCTTGATGCCGACATAGCGCGCCGTGCGCTCGCTCTCGCCGACGACGGCAAGCTCAAAGCCGTGCTTGGAATACCTGAGATAGAAATACATCACTATAGTGACAATTGCCACAATGACAATGACAAGCAGATAGCGGTTGGCAAGCTGCGGAAACCAGCCGATGTTGCTCTTCTGGTTGATGACGCCTATCTGGCAAGAGCCCTTGGGGTTTTCCCATTTGACGCAGAAGAACGCGACAATCTGCGTCGCGACATAGTTCATCATCAGGGTAAAGAGCGTCTCGTTTGTGTTGAATTTGGCCTTGAAAATCGCGGGAATGGCGGCCCAGATCGCGCCGGCGAGAACGGAGGTTATTATCATGCAGATTATAACGGCGGTGTTGGATTGGGAGTTTGACATGAGCACCATGCACGCTGCCGCCGCCATCGCGCCTGCAAGCACCTGACCTTCCGCGCCGAGATTCCAGCAGCGCATTTTGAACGCCGGCGTCACGGCAAGGGATATGAGAAGCAAAACCGCGGTTTTCTGGAAAAAGAGCCATGTCTTTCTCGCCGTGCCGAAGGAGCCGGAAAAAACGGCCGCGCCGACTTCAAGGGGATTTACGCCTGTTGTTACGGTGGTAATCACGGCGCAGAGCAATATGCCGACGGCAATCGCAATGAGCCTTATTCCGACAACTCTGCCGCGGCTGAGCGCGCCGCGTTTGGAAATATGTATCATCCCTGCATGCCTCCCAATTTTGTCATCATCGCGCCGATTTCGTTTTTGCTCACGGTGCGGCCGTCAACTATACCGCTGACCTTGCCGCCGCACAGGACAAGAATTCTGTCGCACAGCTCAAGAAGCACGTCCAGATCTTCGCCCACATAGACAACGGCGACGCCGCGCTCCTTCTGCTTGGAAATAAGGTCGTATATCGTATAGGATGAGTTGATGTCAAGACCGCGCGTAGCGTAGGCGGTGAGAAGAACGGTGGGCGCATTGGAAATTTCGCGACCTACGAGCACCTTCTGCACATTGCCTCCGGAGAGGCGGCGCACGGGCGTTTCAACGCTGGGCGTGACGATCTCGAGCACATCCACCATCTCATGAGCCAGCTTGTTTGGAGCTTTGCGGTTTGTGAAAATGCCGTGTCCCTGACTATAGGATCGGAGCATCATATTGTCGCTCAAGTCCATATTGCCGACAAGCCCCATGCCGAGTCTGTCCTCCGGCACGAATGAAAGCGCGACGCCCATATTTTTTATGGCAAGCGGATCTTTGCCGATAAGTTCTTCGGAAGCGCCGTTGTCCTCGATATAGGCGATGCTCCCCTTTTCAACCTTCTGCAAGCCCGCGATCGCCTCCAGAAGTTCCTTCTGTCCGCAACCGGAAATGCCGGCTACGCCGAGAATTTCGCCGGAATTCACGGTAAACGAAACATCGTCTAACTTGGCGATGCCGTCAATATCGCGCACGGTGAGATTTTTCACCTCAATGCGCGGCTTCGGATCTACAGGCTCCGTGCGGCGAATGTTCAGCTCAACGGGGCGCCCGACCATCATGTTTGTCATTTCCTGCACATCGGTATTTTTCGTGAGCATGTCGCCGGTAAACTGCCCCTTGCACAAAACCGCCACTCGGTCGGAAAGCTCAAGCACTTCGTGCATTTTATGAGTTATGATAACAACGGCCTTGCCGTCATCGCGCATATTGCGCAGCACCGCGAACAGTTTTTCAGTCTCCTGCGGGGTAAGAACGGCGGTCGGCTCATCGAGAATGAGAATATCCGCGCCGCGGTAGAGGACCTTGATAATCTCAACAGTCTGCTTCTGAGAGACAGACATATCGTATACCTTCTGGTTCGGGTCAACGACAAATCCGTAGCGGTCGCATATCTCGCGTATCTTTTTCGATGCCTCGTTAATATCGAGCTTACCCGGCAGGCCGAGGACAATATTCTGCGCCGCCGTGAAAACATCCACGAGCTTGAAATGCTGATGAATCATGCCTATGCCGAGGTCATAAGCGTCCTTCGGGGAAGAAATGACAACTTCCTTTCCGTCTATCGAGATAGTGCCTTCATCGGGAAAGTAGATGCCCGCAAGCATATTCATGAGGGTGGTTTTGCCACTGCCGTTTTCGCCGAGCATAGCGAGGATTTCCCCTCTGTAAATATTAAGCCAGCACTTGTCGCTTGCGACAACGCTTCCGAAACGTTTCGTGATGTTTCGCATTGCCACGGCGGGAGTTCTTTCTTCCATAGCGTCTCCTTTTATTAAATCAGAATTTACAGCCGCAAAAAACGGCAAAAATTGCCTTGACGGGATACGGGCCGGTTGTTGAAATCCCCAAAAATCCGCCCCTGTCTCGCCTGTTGTATAAGCCTATAAAACCCCTGCTTGCGCAGGGGTTTTATAGTTTACGATTTAAGCTTTATTACTTGCTGAGAACGTTGATGCCGTCGATTATTGCGTAGAAGTAAGGAGCGGAGCGGTAAACGGATTCATTGAAGACACCGTTTTCAACTGCTTCCGTCTCGGCAACGAAGGTGCCGTCGTTCTCGACGTCTGCGATGTAGCTGGTCAGATGTCCGTCTGCGTCAACGGCTGCGACGGTGCTGTTGTTGTTGTAGTAGTTAGCGTCGGACTCGCTCTCGCTGACAGTGACGGTGAAAGCAGAGCAATCGAAGATATTCAGAGAGCCGTCAAGGATAGCCGCTTCGACTTCTGCAAGCTTTTCAGCGGTGCCTGCGGCGGCGACGGTCTCGTTGAGCTCGGTCAGAGCGACGGAACCGGTCTCGATACCTGCGGTCCAGTCGGTATCATAGTTCTCGCCGGCAAGAACCTTCTCGATTGCATAGGTGAAGTAAGGCGTCCAGTCAATGCGGGAAGAGATGATGTAGGTGTTGGGGCAAGCGGTCTGGGTGGAGCCGTTGTAGGAAACATTGGGAACGCCGGCGGCTTCGCATGCGTTGGGAGCGCCCATGGAATCGGCGTGCTGAGAAATGAGAACTGCGCCATCGTTGATAAGGGTCTGCGCGGTTTCCTTCTCGAGGGTTTCATCGTACCAGGAGCCGGTGTAGATAACATCCATGGTGACGGTGGGGCAAACGGACTTTGCGCCGAGGTAGAAGGATGTATAGCCGGAAATAACTTCCGCATAAGGCATTGCGCCGACATAACCCATCTTTGCCTGCTCGGCGGTGATTGCGCCGGAATCGATCATCTCATTGAGCTTAAGACCTGCGGCAACGCCGGCAATGTAGCGGCCCTGATAGATGTTTGCGAAAGCGTTGTGGTAATTTTCAACTCCCTCGGTCAGCGCCATATCGCCGGTGCAGGAGGTGAACTGAACATCGGGGAACTCGAGCGCGGCGTCAAGGACATACTGCTGATGGCCGTAGCTGTCGCTGAAAACGGCGGCGCAGCCGGAGTCAGCAAGGTCGGCGGCGGCGTCATACGCGCTCTGATCCTCGGCAACGTTTGACTTGATAACGGCGGTAACGCCGGTTGCTTCACAGGCAGCGTTGAAAGCGTCGATGAAGTTCTTGTCGTATCCGGAGTTTTCGTCATGCAGGGTGATGAGGCCGATTTTGACTTCGTCATCGGCGGATGCGGAGGCGGCGCACAGCGCGAACACCATGCACAGGGAAAGAACGAGAGCAATAATCTTCTTCATGTTTCTGGTCTCCTATAAAATATTTTTAGATTTGTCTAAAGAATACTGTAAGAAGACAGATAAGCAAAAATGCACTGGCCGCGCTCAATATGGGGATGCGCTACCAATGCAATATCAAACCGAAAGCCTGCCGCTTCGCGCGGAAACAGACATTCGGGGAAAAACACATCGATAGTCCGGTCATTTACGGCGTCCGGGTAGAAACTTCAAATCCATATCATTTGCTATATATCGAAATGCAGTATTCAATTGACATGCTTATGCTAACAAAATCGGCAAAAAAAGTCAAGTGCTTTTTCTGCCGATTTTAACAAATTTGTATGTTATATTTTGTCAGTTATGCACAAATTCCAAGCCGGTATCGGACATGGATGCAATTCTCGCCAGCGATTCCACGCGCAGTCCGTTCTTCTTGAGCAGCTCGCCGCCGCCCTGAAAAACCTTCTCGACGGCGATTCCCGCTCCGACCGGCACGGCGCCGGCCTGCTCCACAAGCGCTTTGAGCCCGACAAGCGCGGCGCCTGTCGCAAGAAAATCGTCAATAATAAGCACTCTGTCCCCGGGGTTGAGATATTCTTTTGAAACGACAACGGTGTTGGTGTTGCCGTGCGTAAAGCTCTCGACCTCAACTGAATAGACGCTGTCGGATATGTTTTTTGATTTGCTCTTTTTGGCGAAGACAACGGGGCAATCGAACACAAAGCCGGTCATAATGGCTATGGCAATGCCGGAGGCCTCGATAGTGAGAACCTTGTTGACTTTTTCATCGCCGAAGAGGCGCTTGAATTCAAGTCCCATCTCGTACATGAGTCCCGGATCCATCTGGTGGTTGAGAAAGCTGTCGATTTTCAGGATGCCGCCGGGCAGGATTTTGCCGTCACTGAGAATACGCTGTTCAAGAAGCTCCATAATCTTTTCTCCCGATTATTTTTATTTTTTTGATATAACAAGTATTTGAGGCGATATCATACAATCTTACAGCGGCACCGGCCGCATGTTTCACTGTTGTTCGATAAATCCACCGCCCAGGAGTCTATCGCTGTCATACAAAACGGCGGACTGCCCCGCGGCGGGGGCGCGCACCGGCTCATCGCAGGTAATTGTCACACTCTCTCCCTTAACACTTGCAGTGCAGGGCGGATTTTCCCACTTGGTGTGCCGCACGCGGACATTCGCGCGCACAGGCTCTGTCGGCTCGTCAATCATCCAGTTGAAATCACGCGCCGTGACCTCGGTTTTGAAAAGCTCCTCCCAGAGGGCAAGCTCCACCACGTTGTTCGCGGCGTCTATGCGGGAGATATAGAGCTTTCGCCCATCGAATAGTCCCGGGCGGCGCTGTCCGACGGTGTAACGATAAATGCCGCTGTGCCGTCCGATAACCTCGCCGTGGAATATAAAATCCCCCTCCGGCGGCATTTTTGCCCTGCGTTCAAGCCAGCCTATATAATCCTTGTCCGGAATGAAGCATATCTCCATGCTGTCGCCCTTATGAGCAATCGGCAGATTGAACTCCTCCGCCATTTTGCGGGTTTCGGTTTTTTCGTACTTTCCGAGCGGAAGAACAAGGCGGGCAATCTGTTCCTTTTTCAGGCGGCAGAGCATATAGCTCTGGTCATTAGACGGCATGCCCTTATACAAAGCGCCGTTTTCACACCTCGCGTAATGGCCGGTGGCGATAAACTCCGCGCCTAATCTGTCCGCCTCGTCAAGAAGGCTCTTGAATTTCAGCGTCGGGTTGCAAATTATGCACGGATTAGGCGTTTCTCCGCGCAGATAGCACTCCGTAAACGGTCGGCAGACCTTTTCCTCAAGCTCCGCCTTTACATCGCGCACCTCAAGCGGGATGCCCACAAACTCCGCCGTTTTCACCGCATCGTTCAACGCGTTTTCATCCGTATTGTCAAGGTACAGCCCATGCACCTCATAGCCTTGCTTTTTCAGCAAGACCGAGCATACGGCGGAATCCACTCCGCCGGAAAAGCCCAAAACAACCTTTTTCATTTTCTGCTCTCCAGATACACCATAAGCACCGTTATATCCGCAGGCGATACGCCGGATATGCGTCCCGCCTGTCCGAAATTGTCCGGACGTATTTTTTTCAGTTTTTCTTTGGCTTCAAGACGCAAGCCGACAATATCGTCATAGTCAATATCTCGCGGAATTCTTCTGTCCTCCATCTTTTTGAATTCCTCCACCTGCTTGAGCTGGCGCTTTATATACCCGTCATACTTCAGGCGGATTTCGACCTGATTGCATACCGCCGGCGAAAGAACGGGTCTGTCTTTATCAAGTGGGGCAATATCGCGGTAGCTTATCTGCGGACGGCGCACAAGCTCGGCAAGGGATGTTCCGTTTTTAACGTCCGCGGTGCCGCGCTCCTCAAGGAGCTCGGTCAGCGCTTCGCTCGGCGCGATATGGGTGTTCTCAAGGCGGTCAAGCTCTTTTTCGACCGCGGCGTATTTTTCAAGCACCTTGCTATACTGCTCTTCGCTCACAAGTCCTATTTCGCGGCCTATATGCGACAGGCGCTGATCCGCGTTGTCCTGCCTGTGCAGAAGACGATACTCGCTGCGCGAGGTCATCATACGGTACGGCTCATTCGTGCCTTTGGTGACAAGATCGTCAATAAGCGTGCCGATATACCCGTCGGAACGGCGAAGGATAAGCGGAGATTCCCCTTTTATTTTTCTCGCCGCGTTGACACCCGCCACAAAGCCCTGAACGGCGGCTTCCTCATATCCGGAGGAGCCGTTGAACTGCCCCGCGCCGTAAAAACCGGAGATTTTCTTGCTCTCAAGCGTCGCGTACAGCTCAGTAGGGTCAATGCAGTCATATTCTATCGCGTAGGCGCAGCGCGTCATTTCCGCATGCTCAAGGCCGGGAATGGTGCGCATCATCTCTATCTGCACTTCTTCCGGCATGGAGGAGGAAAACCCCTGAATATACAGCTCCTCCGTCGCTTTCCCCATCGGCTCGATAAAAAGCTGATGGCGCGGTTTGTCCTTGAATGTCATGACTTTGGTTTCGATACTGGGGCAGTATCGCGGGCCGATGCCTTCGATAACGCCGGAGTATATAGGGCTTCTGTCAAGATTTGCGCGGATGATTTCATGCGTGCGCTCGTTTGTATATGTCAGATAGCAAACTGCGGAATTATCGCACTTTTCCGTTGTGGAGAAAGAGAACGGCTCGATCTCGTCATCTCCGCGCTGAATCTCCATCTTTTCAAAATCGACCGTGCGGCGGTTAACTCTCGGCGGTGTGCCTGTCTTGAAGCGGCGCATATTAAGCCCCAGCTCCTTGAGCCTCGCGCCGAGCGGCACCGCGGCGGCAAGTCCGTCCGGCCCGGAGGATCGGAGAACTTCGCCTACGATTGTGCGCCCGTCAAGATATGTGCCTGTGGCGGCGATAACGGCGGAGCATCTGTATGTCGCCCCGGTGTGCGTGGTGACGGAAACGACTTTCCCGTCCTCAACGCCGATATCGACAATTTCTGCCTGCTTGAGCCGAAGATTTTCCTGCAGCTCCAGCGTGTGCTTCATAATCTCCTGATAACGCCGTCTATCCGCCTGAGCGCGGAGCGAATGCACCGCCGGACCTTTGCCGAGGTTGAGCATACGGTATTGAATACAGGCTTTGTCCGCCGCCTTGCCCATCTCGCCGCCGAGCGCGTCCAGCTCGCGCACAAGATGGCCTTTGCCGGTTCCGCCTATCGCAGGGTTGCACGGCATGTTGCCCACGCTGTCGAGATTGACGGTGAAGCAGACCGTGTCCAGCCCTAACCGCGCAGACGCCAGCGCCGCCTCAATGCCGGCGTGTCCCGCGCCGATAACAGCAATATCACATTTTCCCGCATCGTATCTTTCCAAATTACGCACCTTTTTTCGACAGTCTTTTTATTGCACAAGAATATCACCTTAATCGCCCGCGCGCAAGAGAAAATGCGACATAGTGACATGAACTGAAAACGGAGCCGAAAAACATTGCGTTTGTTTTCGACTCCGCATGATTTTTATTATACAGCTCAGAGATGCTCCAGCCCGTCCTCCGGCTGAACCTTATATTCTTTTTCCTTCTGCTTCATATTGCAGATTATTACCCAGACATAATAAAGCTGTATTGCGGCGCTCGCGAGATACATAAACTGCATGCCCATATACCGCTCGTCCGCCATCATCATCACGCACATGGCGCATCCGAGCATTGCGAAAAACATCGCGCGCCAAGGCTTTATAACGTCATAGGCAAAGCCTGCAATATAAAAGTGCGAAAGGATGCAAACAATAAGCGTGAACACTTCCATCGCGTAATCCCACAGAACGGGGTTGATGGCATTTATCTTATAGCAGGTTATCAGCCAGAAGCAATAGAAAATAACAGGGATGGTTGTGAGGAGGCAAAGCGTGGAAGACTTGGTGACGTGGGGCTTGTTGGCGCTCGTCACGAGAAGCGGGAACGAGAAGCCGAGCACTGCGCCCATGAGCGAAAGTATACGGAGAAATTCCGCCTCTTTGTCAACCTCGCACTCCATAAGCAGCATGAGGGAGCCGACAACCATAATCGCGCAGATCAGCCAGCGAAGGACAGTGTAGACCTTGCCGCTGTTCTTGAACGTCTCGAAGAAATCCTCTGAGATATAATATCTCTCTTTTTGGAATTTCTTGATGAAGCCGCGAAAAAGCAGAGCCGTGGCAATGACAATGAGGGGTACAAGAACGTTGAATATGCTGCTGTCCACAAGCTGCGCGTCGTCATAGGCAAGCATAACCTGCAGCCAGCGTATGAACACGCTGAACGCGCCGGCGCCGGCGACATAGCAACATGTCTCGAGCGCTCTCATCCGCATTTTTCTTTCGTACATAATGACAATCTCTTTTCAAACAATCAATAAACAATTATGCCGGATCGCCGTCACTCAACCCTCTTATAAGTACAGAAGCGGAACATAACGCCGTTTTCTTCCTGCTCTTCGCCCTCGTACTCCATTTCAAAAGCGGGGTTGCGGTCAAGATTTGGGAAGAATGCGGTGGAATGAGCCGAAGCGTAAATCTTTGTGACATAAATCCGCTCAAGCTCGGGAAAGAACTGCATATAAATGCTCGCTCCGCCGACGACAAGGCATCTGTCATACTTTGCGGCAAGCTCCGTCGCTTCCTCGGTCGTATGGACTACTATTGCGCCCTCGATTTCCATATCACGGCGCGTAACAACGATGTTTACACGGTCTTTAAGCGGCTTTCCGCCGGGAAAATCCTCAAGCGTGCGTCTGCCGACGATAATCGCCGCGCCCTTGGTCATGGTTCTGAAAAATTCCCTGTCGGTCTTAAGCACAATGCTCTGGGTGCCGTCCGCCCCAATTCCCCAATCGTCGGTTACAGCAACAATAGCGTCCATATACAATGCTCCTTAATTTGCAGAAAATGCAAAGCTAAAAAAGCTCAACATTGTATATTATAACATTCGATTTGGTATGCGGTCAATTAACCAAATAACCAAAATTGCTTCCTTGAACTGTCCCCGCGCTGTATGAATATTATGTTTTTTGCCGGACTTTTCTTTCAAGCTTTCTGTAAAGCGCGGATACTATAAACGTGAGCGTCGGAATGGTGAATAGGTAGACAAACTGCAGCGCTCTGAACGGCAGAGGGATGCGGTTTATAATAGGTGTCATCAGCTTTATCACGGTAAAATGGAAAATAAATATATATGAGCTCAATCCGGAAATATAGTGGACAACCGGATTATCCATGAGGCGCGAAACAAAGCCGTCTCCGCGGGCGAACGCCCATATGAGGAGCGCGGAGGCCGGAATAAACGCCGTACCGTATATGCTTATCTCCGGCAGTAAGCCATTTTTATACGCGAGCTGGGTAATCACGGCAAAGGCAATGGCGCCGCATTCGAGAAATCCGGCAGAAACGTGCGACAGTACGGTTTTTTTTCGATTTTGAAAAATATAAGCCAAATTGCATCCTATGACAAAGTCAAAAATCCGCGCAAAAGGCGAGATGTAAGCGAACCATTTGAAAAAATCCTTTCCGTTGATATACGAGCCCGAAAGCAGAGAGATTCCTCTCACATAAGTATGAACCAGATAAATCGCAAGAATCTGGGCAAGAAATGCCGCCGCAATATAATACCACGCCTGTCGGGTATTTTTATATTTCCTTATGTGGGCAATGATATACGGAAACGCCATATACAGGAACATAGATGTTGACAGATACCACGCAACTCCGTTAAGGAAGAAATAAATCTCCTCGTCCGGCGAGAGCGACTGGACAAGAAAAAAATTCGTCACAAAGCAGGTGATAAGCTTTGTATCAAAATTAACCGCGCCGGAACAAATGCCGTAAACAAGCATAAGCGCAGGGCCTGCCATTGAGATAAGATACGCCGGATAAAGCTTTCCGATGCGCCGAGCTCCGAAGAAAACGCTCCCTCGTAAAGACGGACTGGCATTTTGCGCGGACGAGAGGGCGTTATATGTCATAAGAAATCCGGACAGGAGGAAAAACACGGTGACGGCAAAAGCACCGAGAACAGTAATGTTCATATGATAGATCAAAATTGCAATACACGCCGCGGCGCGGACAAAATCGAGACCGGTAAGCCATCGTTTGTTTTCCATAATTTCACATCCGATTCAAGTTATTTGAAACATATTAATTATAACATAATGTTAACAATATTCAAGGCGGCACTTGTAATTTTGCGAATATTTCAATTGTAGCGTTACAATAGATGTGAGACTGAAGGTGTAGAAAAAGCGATTGAGTTCGT
>CAVHIP010000071.1:0-11481 GCA_963636125.1 Oscillospiraceae bacterium
ATATCGATGTGTTCTTTGTGACCTTGAATAAGGCGGACAAGGACTACTCGCCGACTACGATGTACAACGATTATTCAATAAACAGCGAGCTGTTCCATTGGCAGAGTCAAAGCACAACGGCAGAGAATTCTACTACCGGACAGCGTTATATTCATCATCGCGAAAAGGGCAGCCGAATCCTGCTTTTTGTGCGAGAGTTCAAAGCCGATAAAATCACAGGAGGCGCCGCCGCTTATACCTACCTTGGCGCAGCAACTTATGTAAATCACGAAGGCAGCAGACCGATGAACATCACATGGAAGCTGGATTATCCGATCCCGGCGAAGTACTTAAAGAAGACAAACAAATTGGTTGTGGGATGAAAATTTTCAGCTTTTCATTCCGGCTTCTCCCCTAATCCGCAAAGACTTATGACTCAAGAGCTTGCGGACTTGAAATTTCAGAAATTTCCGCAGGCGCCGTCTTTGCAGCAGTGAAAAAATCTATCTGTCTTTCAATAATATGGCGAAAAATGCAGACCGGGCTCAACTTGCCGATGCAAGTTGAGCCCTGCCTGTGTAAATCAGCGGAGCGGGTGGGATTCGAACCCACGGTACCATCTCTGGTACACTCGATTTCGAGTCGAGGCCGTTATAACCACTTCGATACCGCTCCATATTAATCTTGTTGATTTTGCTCGCCGCATTAAGTGATACCGCCGTAATTTCTCTGCGGCAGGACAAAGACCTTACTTGTCAACAGAAAAACACGCATATTTTCGATCATAAAAATATCGGCATTTCAATCCTGCTGTATCGATGTGTAATTATATCCGAAGCCAAGAAAAAAATCAAGCATAATATCCGCCAACAAGCAAGTCGACGGAAAAAAAGTTCAATTTGAGATTTGATGTTGAAAATCTGCCTTTGTACATCTTTTCAAGCGCTGCGGAGCTGCCTTAAAAAAATACTTGACAATAGCGACGTAATGAGTTATTATAACCAAGCTGACGGACGATTGGCGCAGCTGGTAGCGCATCCGCTTGACGTGCGGGAGGTCACAAGTTCGAGTCTTGTATCGTCCACTTTTATAAGCAAAAAGCACTGAAAGTTTTGACTTTCGGTGCTTTTTTGTACTTTATTTTATAACACGTTTGATAAACATCTGCTGTAACGCTACACGATTCGACGTAGAAAATCCGCTTTTTTCTTGACTAATCAGTCGCTCGGTGGTAAAGTATGCAAAACGATACAGTAAGTATTGCAGATGAAAAGGCAAATTATTTGCCGGTGTGGTGGAATGGTAGACACCAGGGACTTAAAATCCCTTGCAGGTTTCCTGCGTACCGGTTCGAGTCCGGTCACCGGCATAATAAAATAAAAAGAAATCCGAGCCGAACTCCTTAATCGGAGATCGGCCCGGATTTTTATCGCCGTATTATATTTTAAGCACAAAATGATTTTTATTGAAATCAAGCAGACCGTCGCTGCGCATCTTTCCGAGCTCAAGCGAAAGGCCACTGCGTTCTACCGCAAGGTAGTCTGCAAGTTGCTGCCTTGAAAACGGAATGTCGAATTCATATTTTCCCAAACGCTGCGCTTCTGCGGAAAAAAAGGACATCAGCTTTGCGCGCGTGGTCCGCTGCCCCATGTGCGTCAGCTTCTCGCTGAACTGCAGATTCTTATCCGCAAGCTCGCCCAAAAGATTGCGGATGATCCGGCTGTGATGCGAACAGGCGGAGGAGCAGATATTCAAAATACGCTTTACGTTCAGAAACATAACCGTGACCGGAGTTTCCGCAGTCACGCTCATATTCAGCACGGCGCCGTGCGAACAGGCAAAAGCCGCGGCGAAAGTCTGCCCCGGGCCGGCCTTGGAGAGAATATTGCGGTTGCCCCAGATGTCCTCCTGTGAAATCAAAACATTTCCCGATAACACAACGCCGATAGTCTCCGTGGTATCCCCGGCGCGAAGCAGAAACGCTCCTTTCGAAAAGCTCTCTTTCTTTGCGTCGAGACAGGAGAGCATCGCGGCAAGCTCATTCTCGGAAATGCCGGAGAACAGCTGAGAAGATCGGAGTACAGAAAAATAATTTTCCATAAAAACCTCTTTCGTTGAAAAATCAACAGACTTGTTGAAATCATTATATTATAATGCAAGCAAGAAAACAAGGAGGTATGGCAATGAAAAGAAGGATTATTGAAATAGACAGAGAAAAATGCAACGGATGCGGCGCCTGCGCCGCCGCCTGCCATGAGGGCGCCATTGCTATCGAGGACGGCAAGGCAAGGCTGATGCGCGACGACTATTGCGACGGTCTCGGCGACTGCCTGCCGACATGCCCGACAGGCGCGATTACCTTTGTGGAGCGCGAGGCCGTGGCATATGATGAAAAGGCCGTGCAGGAAAACAAGCAGAAAAAGATGCAGGAAAAGATGCGCAAAGAAGGAATGACCATACACTCCGGCTGCCCCGGAACAAGATCGAGAATAATCGAGAGAAGCGAAACCGAGCGCGTCGATGCCGCCCCCATAGAGCGGATGAGCTGCCTTTCGCAGTGGCCCGTGCAGATAAAGCTCGTTCCGGTAAGCGCGCCGTATTTCGATGGGGCGAAGCTGCTGATCGCCGCCGACTGCACTGCCTACGCCTACGCCGCGTTTCATGAGCGGTTTATCAACGGGCATATCACGCTTGTTGGCTGCCCGAAGCTTGACAGCGTGGATTACTCCGAGAAGCTCACCGAGATTATCCGAAACAACAACATCAAGAGCGTGACGATTGTGCGCATGGAAGTCCCCTGTTGCGGAGGTCTGGAGCATGCCGCAAAAACTGCGCTGCAAAATAGCGGGAAGTTTATCCCGTGGCAAGTTGTAACCATTTCAACCGACGGAAGAATACTTGATTAATATAAAACATAAAGAAAGGAAATGATTCGAATGGAAAACAAAATGTTTTGCTTTCAGTGCGAGCAGACGGCGGGTTGCACCGGATGTACAGGGAAAGCGGGCGTTTGCGGCAAAAGCGCCGATGTGGCAAAGCTTCAGGACGAATTGACCGGCGCTCTCATCGGTCTGGCAAGAGCGACAGACGGCGGCACTGCCTTAGAAGCCGATACTTGCAGACTGTTTATAGAAGGACTGTTCACCACCATCACCAATGTAAACTTCAATGAGAAAACCATTCGCGAGCTGACAGAAAGAGTACGCGCGGAAAAAGCGCGCCTTGCGCCGGACTGCTCCGAGTGCGGCTCACACTGCGGCAGAACCGACGATTATGATATGAACTCGGTCTGGAATGCCCAAGAGGACATTCGCAGTTTGAAATCCCTTATTCTCTTCGGCATCCGCGGCATCGCGGCGTACGCATATCATGCCATGGCGTTGGGCTATGTCGATGACGATGTCAACAGCTTTCTTGCATCGGCGCTTTTTGCAATCGGCGAAGATTACGGCATGAATGAGTTGCTGCCGATTGTCATGGAGGTAGGAGAAAAGAATCTCAAGTGCATGGCGCTTTTAGACAGAGCCAATACCGAAACCTACGGCAAGCCCACGCCGGTAACCGTTCCTCTGACTGTCGAAAAAGGTCCGTTTATTGTAATTACCGGTCACGATCTGCACGATCTGAAGCTGCTGCTGGAACAGACGGAGGGTAAAGGCGTCAACATTTATACCCACGGCGAAATGCTGCCCGCGCACGCCTACCCAGAGCTTAAAAAATATGCGCATCTCAAAGGCAACTTCGGCACGGCATGGCAGAATCAGCAGAAGGAATTTGCGGAGCTTCCGGCGCCTGTACTGTTTACTACCAACTGCCTTATGCCGCCGAAAGCGAGTTACTCCGACCGCGTATTTACAACAGCGGTTGTGTCCTATCCCGAAATACCCCATATCGGCGACGAAAAGGATTTCACGCCCGTTATTGAAAAAGCGCTCGAACTCGGCGGTTACGCAGATGACATGGCGTTTACGGGCATCAACGGAGGCAGCGCGGTTATGACAGGCTTTGCCCGCGATGCTGTGCTCGGCGTGGCGGACAAGGTAATAGACGCTGTAAAGAGCGGCGCTATCCGTCACTTCTTCCTGGTCGCCGGCTGTGACGGCGCTCGTCCCGGCCGCAACTACTATACAGAGTTTGTCAAGCAGACGCCGGCCGATACCGTGGTTCTCACCCTTGCCTGCGGCAAATACCGCTTCAACGATCTCAACCTCGGTACTATCGGAGGTCTGCCGCGCCTTATGGATGTCGGGCAGTGCAACGACGCTTACAGCGCCATTCAGATTGCAGTCGCGCTTGCCGATGCCTTCGATTGCGACGTGAATGATCTGCCTCTGTCCATGGTGCTCTCATGGTATGAACAAAAAGCGGTTTGCATCCTGCTCACGTTGCTGTATCTGGGCATCAAAAATATCCGTCTCGGACCGACTCTTCCGGCTTTCATTTCACCCAATGTGCTTGATTACCTTGTGAAGAACTTCGGCATTGCGCCCATTACCACTCCCGAAGAGGACTTGAAGCAGCTCCTGAAATAATCTATCGGTATAAGCTAATAAAACCGTGCCGCAGATACAACATGCGGCGCGGCTGTTTTTATGCTTGAAATAGTCCGGTTGCTTGTGCTATAATCAAGCAAGATAAGCGGCAAAAAGCGGTTGGTTTCAAATCGGTTGCTCCGAGCGGCTTTTCAAATACTTATAAGTTAGTTTAATCTAACTTATATCAAAGGAGATATTTTATGAAAAAACTCGGCGTATTCGCGGCAGGCGTATTGTTCGGCACTGCCGGCCTCAAGATCCTTGGCAGCAAGGACGCAAAAAAAGTCTATACACATACTACTGCGGCTGTATTGCGCGCAAAGGATTGCGTTATGACAGCTGTTACTGCGGTCCGCGAAAGCGCGGAAGATGTTTATGCCGATGCGAAGAGCATAAATGAGCGCCGCGCGGAAGCTGAGGCGGATGCTGTAATAGAGGATACTTCCGCGGAGGAAAGCAAGGCGGAATAAAGCATGAAGTGCAAGATCCTACATGATATGCCGGGGCGACTGCGGCTGCACTTTTACTGCGGACATATGACATTGCAGCAGGCGGATTTGATGGAATATTATCTGCGCGCTGTAGTTGGAGTGTCGAATGTTAAAGTATATGATCGCACGCAGGATGCCGTGATTATATACAGTGCTCGGCGCGGTGATATAATCGCCGCCGCTGCCGCGTTTTCCTTTGAGAAAGCGGCGAGGGCGGAACTTGTACCTGAGCGCACATCGCGCGCATTAAACCGCGAGTATGAGGACAAACTTGCCGTAACCGTCATGCGACGCTGGCTTTCAAAATTGTTCGTTCCTCCTCAGATCAGCGCGGCTCTGGCCGTTTTGCGCTCTGTGAAGTACATCAAAGAAGGCCTGCGCGCCTTGTGGCATGGGAAACTTTCCGTGGCGGTGCTCGATGCCACCGCTGTCACCGTGTCGATGGTGCGCGGAGATTTTGCAACCGCAAAATCCGTAATGTTTATGCTTCGCCTCGGAGAAATTCTGGAGGAATGGACGCGCAAAAAGTCTGTTGCGGATTTGGCATCGGCGATGAATTTGCGCGTGGACAAGGTATGGCTTAATGCAGACGGCGTCGAGGTGCTGACGGATATAAGAGACATCCGTCAGGGCGATCGTGTTATTGTCCGCACCGGGGGCCTGATTCCGCTTGACGGCAAAGTTATCGATGGCGAGGCAATGGTAAATCAATCCTCCTTGACGGGAGAGTCCATGCCCGTAGTCAAAAGAGCAGGAAGCCCCGTATATGCCGGCACTGTTGTTGAGGAAGGCGAATTTACGTTCTGCGTTGAAAAGACTGCCGGCGGAGGCCGATATGACCGCATTGTCCGCATGATTGAGGAGTCCGAGAAGCTCAAATCAACTGCGGAGAACAAGGCGCTGAATTTGGCAGATCGCCTTGTTCCGTATACATTTGCCGGCACAGCTTTGACATATCTTTTAACGAGGAATGTCACGAAGATGCTTGCCGTCTTGATGGTGGATTTTTCGTGCGCCCTGAAGCTGGCCATTCCTATCGCCGTGCTGTCTGCCATGCGCGAAAGCAGCGTACGCCACATTTCCGTCAAGGGCGGGCGTTTTCTTGAGGCAGTCGCCAAGGCGGATACCATCGTCTTCGACAAAACCGGCACGTTGACTTATGCCGCGCCGACAGTTGCAAGAGTAGTAACCTTCGGCGGGCACGATGAGGCGGAGATGCTTCGCCTTGCCGCCTGCATGGAGGAGCATTATCCTCACTCTATGGCAAACGCCGTGGTCGAGGAAGCTAAAAAGCGCGGTTTATCCCATGAAGAATACCATTCTCAAGTACAGTATGTGGTTGCGCATGGCATCTCCAGCATGGTAAACGGCGAAAAGGTTATCATCGGCAGCGCGCACTTTGTATTTGAGGATGAAAAATGTCGCATACCGGAGACAGAAAATGAAAAATTTGCCTCCCTGCCGTCGGAGTACTCACAACTTTATCTCTGCATTTCCGGCGAGCTTGCCGCTGTCATATGCATTTTTGATCCGCTGAGAAAAGAGGCAAAAGATGCCGTGGCGGCGCTTCATGCCTGTGGCTTTGCCAATGTCGTGATGATGACCGGCGATAATCGGCGCACTGCAGAGTCCGTAGCGGCGGAAGTTGGTGTCGATGCGGTATATTCCGAAGTGCTTCCCGAGGATAAGGCCGCTTTCATTCGTATGGAGAAAAATAAAGGGCACACTGTCATCATGGTCGGAGACGGTGTCAACGATTCTCCGGCGCTTTCCGAGGCCGATGCCGGAATCGCCATTTCTACGGGCGCGGCTATTGCGCGCGAAATTGCCGATATTACAGTTGCGTCCGAAGATCTGTTTGAGCTGGTGACATTGCGCCGCATAAGCGAGGCCCTTATGCAGCGGCTTCACCGGAGCTACCGTTTCATTGTCGGCTTCAATTTCTCGCTGATCGCGCTTGGCGTGTCAGGTGTGTTGCCGCCTACCACATCCGCGTTGCTGCACAATGCTTCAACTCTTGCCATAGGACTGAAAAATATGACGAATCTTCTTGATGATGCGGATAATAAGCGGGACAAACAATTGATTTAAAGACATACCGGAAACTTTTTTGATTGTTGTAAAATTTTCACTCAAAATTCAAATTGGTTGAGGCAATACCGCATAATGCCACGGGCGAATTGCGGTATTGCCTTAAAAGTACATAAAAACATAAAAATGAGCAGAAACTCGGATGTTTCTGCTCATTTTTGTTAATCGGAGTGGGGAGACTTGAACTCCCGGCCTCTTGGTCCCGAACCAAGCGCGCTACCAGCTGCGCTACACCCCGAAAACCAGCTTATTTATTATAATTAGTCTTAGCCAAAAAGTCAAGAAAAAAGTATGGCTGTGCCAAAAGAGTAAATTCACAAAGTAAATTTCAAATCAGAATCGTCGAATGGGATTTACAAACGGAATATACATATGCGCAAAACGTATTAAATTGAGTATTTTTATATCATTTCAGCCATAATTTTTCCTTGATATACAATTGCGCGTGTGGTAAAATAATTTGTCAAAAAAAGAAATAAAGAGGGCATTATGAGTATAATAAAGGATATATCTCTCGCTCCGTCGGGCGAAATGAAAATAAAATGGGTTGAGCGTAATATGCCTGTCCTTCGCGGTTTGGGGGAAGAGTTTGCCGCTTCAAAACCGTTTGCGGGGCTTAAAGTCGCGCTGTCCGTGCATCTTGAGGCAAAAACCGCGTATCTGTGCCGCGTTATGGAGATGGGCGGGGCGGAAATGTACGTTACCGGCTCAAACCCGCTTTCGACGCAGGACGATGTGGCGGCGGCGCTTGCAGATGGCGGGATGAATGTTTTTGCCCGCTACGGCTGCTCCATGGAGGAGTATGAGGAAAATCTGTGCCGTGTTCTTGAAGTCGGGCCGAACATAATCATCGACGACGGCGGCGATCTTGTCCACCTTATCCACACGAAATACACAGCGCTTATCCCTCAGATAATCGGCGGCTGTGAAGAAACCACCACCGGCATTCACCGTCTGAAGGCGATGGCAAAGGCCGGAACATTGCGCTTCCCCATGGTTATGGTAAACGATGCCGACTGTAAACATATGTTTGACAATCGCTACGGTACCGGGCAGAGCGTGTGGGACGGAATAATGCGTACCACAAACCTTATTGTCGCGGGAAAGCGCGTTGTCGTATCGGGCTACGGATGGTGCGGCAAGGGCGTCTCGCTTCGCGCGAAGGGTATGGGCGCCAAAGTAATTGTCACGGAGACCGATCCCGTCCGCGCTCTTGAGGCTGTGATGGACGGCTATGAAGTTATGCCGATGCGCGACGCGGCGAAGATAGGCGACATTTTCTGCACCGTTACCGGATGCAGCGGCGTTATTACGCAGGAGCATTTCATGTCGATGAAGGATGGGGCTATCCTTTCCAACGCCGGCCATTTTGATGTTGAGGTCGACATGGCGGGACTGAAAGCGATCGCCGTTCGGGAATATGAAGCGCGCCATAATATTCAGGCATATGTTTTGCCGAACGGGAAGACTTTGTTCACCATTGCCGAGGGCAGACTTGTCAATCTCGCCGCGGCAGACGGGCACCCCGCGGAAATAATGGATATGAGCTTTGCGATTCAGGCGATGAGCGCAAAATATCTCGCGGATAACAGATCTTCTCTCAAGCCGGGCGTTATCCCCGTACCGAGTGAGATAGACGATTATGTCGCAAGAATAAAGCTTGCCTCCATGGGCGTTTCCATTGATATGCTATCCGAAGAACAAAAAGATTATTTGGGAATCTGAGTTCTGAAGCACCCCACGGCGGCAATATCTAAGAGAGAAAGAAAGTGATAAGAGTGGCTGACATGGATAATATGGAAAAACAGGGCATGGACTTTGAAGCCATGCATGAGAAGCGCTCTGACGAACTTACGGAGCTTCTTGACAATAGGGACATGAAGCATCTCCAGAAACGCATGGAAGAAATGAACGAGTTCGATGTGGCCGAATTTCTTTCGGAGATCGATGACAAGAGAATGCCGATGGTGTTCCGCCTGCTTTCAAAGGAGACCGCCGCCGAGGTTTTTGCAAATTTTGAATCTCCCGAGCAGGAGCGGATAATAAACTCCATTACCGATTCCGAGCTGGGAAATATCATTGAAGAGCTATATGTGGACGATGCCGTCGATATGATGGAGGAGCTGCCGGCAAACGTTGTAAAGCGCGTTATGCGTACCGCGACGCCGGAAACACGCAATCTCATCAATCAATATCTGCGTTTTCCGGAAAATTCAGCCGGGAGCATCATGACATCCGAGTTTGTTGACCTCAAAAAATATATGAGTGTCAAGGAATCTTTCGCGCGTATCCGCCGCATCGGTGAGGACAAAGAGACGATATATGTCTGCTTCGTCATATCGGCCGACCGCAAGCTCGAAGGTATAGTCACCGTCAAGGATCTGCTCCTCGCCGACGATGATGTGATCATCGAAGATCTGATGGACAGGAACGTCATCTTTGCCACTACCACCGAAGACCAGGAGAGCGTTTCGGAAAAATTCTCCGATTACGACCTTATGGCGCTACCCGTTGTCGATAAAGAGGGCAGGCTTGTCGGCATAGTCACCGTCGATGATATCATTGACGTCATGGAGCAGGAGACCACCGAGGACTTTGAAATCATGGCCGGTATGACGCCGTCCGATAAGCCCTATTCCCGCACCTCTATTTTCGAAATGTGGAAAAACCGCATTCCGTGGCTCATGTTCCTGATGCTCTCCGCCACTTTTACGAGTATGATTTTAACATCATTTGAAGATCGCCTCGCGGTGCAGGCGGGACTTGTGGCATTTATCCCGATGCTTATGGGCACGGGCGGCAACTCCGGCGCGCAGTCATCCACGGCGGTTATACGCAGTCTTTCCCTCGGCGATACCGAACCGAGCGACGCATTGCGCGTCATGTGGAAGGAAATGAGAGTGGCGTTCCTCTGCGGAGTTACCCTCGCCGCGGTGAATTTCGTGAAAATGCTGCTTGTGGACGGGATGCTTCTCGGCAATGACAACATTACGCTTGCCGTCGCCGCAACTGTCAGCATTTCGGTTTTGTTTATAGTCATTTTCGCAAAGGTTGTCGGCTCGATGCTTCCCATTTTGGCGGAAAAAGTCGGCGTAGATCCGGCGGTAATGGCAAATCCGCTGATATCCACGGTTACGGACACCGTATCACTGCTTATCTATATTTATATCGCAAAATCAATATTGCACATATAAGAGGTTAGGGAATGAGCTTTTCGGTTCTTTTGAGTAAAATGCTGATATTTATCGTTCTGATGATGATAGGCTATGTCTGCGCGCGCACGGGTTATATCGGCAAAGCGTTCGTGTCGGACGCAAGCAAGCTTACAATTAATGTGTTTCTTGTCGCATCAATCTTAAATTCGGTTTTTGCTTCCGAGATGCAGTTGAATATGGGAGAGCTTTTGAAAATTATCGGCGCCATGACCTTGATGTACGCGGTGAGCGCGCTTATTTCTTTCGCAGTGGCGAAGCTCGGAAAATTCTCTCCGGACAGGGAGCCGGCGTTTGAATTAGTCACGTCCATCGGCAACAACATGTTTATCGGCCTGCCCGTAGCTCAGCAGGTGTACGGCGCGCTCAGCGTGTTTTATATTTCCATGTCCTCGCTGCCGGTCAATCTGCTCATCTACACATACTATGTCTACAGGCTTGCGCGCGGGAGCGGGAACAGCAAGTTCAGCATTAAGGATGTCCTCACGCCGCCGCTCATTGCCACGATTGTTTCAATTGTCATTTTTGCCGCCGATATTCCCATTCCCTCGGCTGTATGTAATGTCATTTCTTCCACAGCGGCCGCCACAATGCCTGTGTCAATGCTGGTTGTCGGCGCTACGCTCGCAGATATAAACTTTGCCGATGCCTTCAAGGATAAAGACGTGTATATTTCCGCCGTTTTCAGGCTTATTATTATTCCGGCGGCTGTCTATCTTGTTTTGAGCTTTATCCCCATGGATCCGCTCCTCCTGAAAACTACGGTGCTGATTGCGGCATGCTCCGGAGCCGTTGTCTGCGCGGTGCTCTCGCTGCAGTATGGCAGAGACTATGTTTTTGTCTCGAAAACGATTCTTGTCACAACCGTTGCTTCGATGGTGACAATTCCATTGTGGATATATTTTCTCGGGTAGGTGACGGCAAATGCATATTCCGTCCGGCGAAACACAGAACGTTGAGCTTTTGAGCTTTCGTGAGGCCCTCGAAACTTCCGGGAAAAGCGGCGGCTATGACAGCGGCAAGTGGCTCTATGTACCGGATTTTTACACCGAGTACCGTTATATTCTCGGCACTAAAGGGGAAAACCCGCTTATCTGCATAGGCATCAACCCGTCCACCGCCGCGCCGGACTGCCTTGATAATACCCTTAAGTCCGTCGCGCGCATTGCCGAG
>CAVHIP010000072.1:0-11426 GCA_963636125.1 Oscillospiraceae bacterium
AGGCAACACCGCATAATACGTCTGCGGTGTTGCTTTTATTTTGCGGCTGACTCTTCGCTCTTTGCCTCGCTGTCATCGTCTGTACGCTCCGGCTCCGCGGCGATGCCTGCGCCGTGTTTCTTAAATGCCGGTTCAACGAACAGTGACCACAGCAGCATCAGTACCGCCGGCATGAATGCAAGCGGAAACAGAAAGCGCGCGCTTAGGTGCATGATTTCCGCTGTCATCAGCACGAGAATCACCGTGGAAGGTAAATGCCCCACGGCGAGCTTCAGCGCCGTTGTGTTCAGCGCGCCGAAGCTCAGCTCACAGCGTGAGAGGACGGGGAAAACCCAGCATGCCGCGCCCAGCGGCAGCACCAGCGCCACATAGTACGCCCCACTCGCAGCGGCGGCGGAGGGCAGTATTTCGGCATATTCGCGCAGCAGCGTCAGCATGCCGTATCCAAGCGCGGCGACCGCGCCCCACATCAGTGTCAGCAGTATGCCCGTCAGAAGCTCGTTTTTGAATGTGCGGAAAAAGCGCGCGTAGGGGTGGGGCTGCTTGAAACGTATGCACCGCACGACGCTGTCATAGAGCGCCGTTGTCGCCGCGCCGAGTGTCAGCACGGGAACAGAACACAGCAGCCACAGCAAACTCAGCGCTATAACGTCCGTCAGCGTGTTCAAAATGCGCCAAAGCAGGCCCTGATAACGAAATACGCGTCCGAGCATTATGCCAGCTCACGCACCAGTGGCGCGAGCGCGCAGGCAAGCTGACTATGTCCGCGCCTGCTGAGATGCATATAGTCCACGGTGTTGAACTCCGCCACACCCTCGGCATCGAGAAACGCCCAGCCGTGCGCGCGGCAGCGTTGGAGATATTCCTGCGCCACGCCCATGGAGGTTGCGTGGCAGGATGCGCCCATTGCGGGATCATTGTGCCCCGCGCCTATATGCGGCGGCGCGACGATGAGAATGTTCGGTCTGCCTCCTCGCCATGCGGCGACAGTCTCCGCCTTCATTGCAAGGCGCTCCATGCCGATGCCGATGCACGTGGCGTTCGCATTGAAACGTTCTTTCGTATCGTTCGTGCCGAGCATGATGATCAGCAAATCTACCGGTTCATGCGTCATGAGCGTGGAGTAAATCACGTCCAGACCGGACATGCACTCATGCAGCGGATCGCGGAACACGGTCGTGCGTCCGGAAAGTCCTTCCTCCAGCACGAGATATTCCTCGCCCAGCTCCTTTTGCAGAAGGCAGGTCCAACGCTCATCCTCGGTGAAGCGGTCGGTACGGTCGGCGGTGTCGTTCGGGTCGGCGCAGTAGCCGTGAGTATTGGAATCGCCGAAGCAGACAATATGTTTTTTCATACGCAAAATTCTCCTACTGTTATAGACTATCTTTATATCTCGGGCAGTGAAGCGGCGGCGGCGGATTGGCCGACGCGGCGGAACTTCTCATCGGGCAGCGCAAGATGTATAACATTTGCAAGCTCACTGTACTCATCGCGCAGCACACATTCGCACTCGCTTATCACAAGCTCGCCGCCGCGTCCGGACATTACGCGCCCAAGCAACAGCACATGACGGAAGTGATACATGTCGTGATAAAGCGCCAGCGAGTGAGCCAGATACACGCCGATGCTGCGGTATATCGCGGCGGCGCGGTCATCGCCCTCGTCCATAAGTTTCTGCACAACCTTGAGCTTTTCCGCCGGTGAGAGCGCGCTGTCAAGTTCGATGCCTGCCGCCGAGGCAAGCTTTATAACGCCGTCCTGTGAAAAATATTTTACGCCGCACCCGATGTCGAGCGACCATTCGTCCTGCATGGCGGCGGGGTTTGCGTCCACGGGGATGAACGCAAGCTCGTTGAGCCAGCCGGTAATGTACCCGTTCTCGTCAACATAGCCGCCGGCCTCGCTCGTGCCCATGGCGATGCCGAGAATGTTCGTGTCCTCAAGGCTGATCGCTCCGGCGAGCGCGGTGACGTCCCCATCGTTGAACACGCAGAACGGCACATCGCCGAAAGTATCTGTGATGGCGCGGATATAGATATCCTTGACCTTCGCGTCAAAAAGCTCCTGCGGAACCTTGAGGAAGAGCGAAGCGTTCATCGTGCGGTTGTTGATATATACGCCCGCGCTTGAAACTCCCACTGCGTCCACGCGCGGCATATGCGCCGCCGCCGATTTTAACGCGGCGACGATGCCGTCATAGTGATAGTCGGGGTCGGAGTTCGTCTTGGGAAACCACACGACTTCCTCGGAGTATACCGTTTCTCCGTCTACCACGGCGGAGACCTTGCGGTCGCTCCCACCCGCATCGAAGCCTATGCGGCAGCCGTCGAAATGCCCTCCGGCAGGCTTGGGGGAGTCCTTCGCTTTCGGAAGATCGTCGGTATAGACAACCTCAAACGGGCGCTCATATATTTTGGAGAAATAGTCCCAGTCAAACGCCTGACATCCGTCTGCGCTGAAGCACTCGCGGATATAATCGCACATATCGCGGCTGCCGCTGATATACACGCGCCAGCCGCCCTTCATCCACAGCATGGACTTGACAAGGCGGCGGACAAAGTATCGGTCTGCCTCGAGCATGTCGGCAGTGCCGTGTATGAACGTATTAACGGAAGCCATCTCGCCGTCGCTGCGTTCCACGGCAATGCCGATTGGCTTTTTAGCAGCGGCGAGGAATGCATGGTTGAACTTGTAAAGCGGGAAGAAGTCACGATCAAGCCCAGGAAGATTTCTGACGTCAGCCTCAATTCCGAGATAATTCATATTGCGCCCTCCATTTGCAGAAAATTTTACTGTTATAAGGATATACACATTATATCACGCCATTGTGCGGCTGTCACTATGAGATAAAAAATTATTTCACTTAAAATTATTCTTGAAAATTATTTTCTCCGATGATAGTATATATACACAAGCCCAACTTAACGAAAGGGGAATTTATTATGGACAGACAAAAACTGTCGGAAGCAAGAGAATGGATCCGGTCCGAACTGAAAAAATGCACGGATTTTTGGCTCAAAAACGGCATGGATGATGTTAACGGCGGCGTATACACATGCCTTGACCGCAAGGGCGAAATATATTCCACGGACAAAAGCGTATGGATGCAGGGACGCTGCGGGTGGATATTTGCTTATCTCTGCCATGTATACGGTGTTCGCGAGGAATGGCTGCGCGCGTCTAAAAGCTGCATTGATTTTATGGAGGCGCACTGCATAAACCACGCCGCAGGCGGCAGAATGTACTTCACCGTCACCGCAGAGGGCGCACCGCTGCGTCAGAGGCGGTACTGCTTCTCCGAAGCGTTCTACGCCATGGCGAATGCGGAGTATTACGGTCTGACCGGCGAGCGGGAGTATCTTGAGCGCGCGCGCCGCGCCTACGAGATGTACTGGAATCTCAACCACGGCATGCCCGACCCCACGGGACTCGGCCCCAAAACTGAGAGCGCCACGCGCACGGGTCGCGCCTTCGGCATTCCGATGATATACCTCAATGTCACCTCCGTGCTGCAGCGTGTGGATGCGGAGAACGCAGCGCTCTACGCCGAGCGCGCCGCCGCCTGTGTAGACGAGATATTCCGTTATCATGTCCATCCGGAGCTTAAATGCGTGCTGGAGAACGTTGCTCTCGACGGCACGGCGCGCCTGTACTACACCGAAGGGCGCATTGTCAATCCCGGGCACGATATAGAGGGCGTATGGTTCCTGCTGGAGCACGCGCGCCGTACCGGTGACACAGCGCTTGTCGCCAAGGCGGAAGAGATTTTCAACTGGGCGATAAACGCCGGCTGGGATAAAGAATACGGCGGACTTCTGTACTTCGTCGATGCTCTCGGCAAACCGCCGGAGGCGTATGAGCACGACATGAAGCTCTGGTGGCCGCACGACGAGATACTCATATCTTCTCTCATGCTTTATAAAGACACCGGCAAGGAGGAATACCTCGACCGGTTCTATACCACACTCGACTACTGCAAGGCGCATTTCGCCGACAGCGAATACGGCGAGTGGTACGGCTATCTCCGCCGTGACGGCAAGCCGACCGAGCCACCGTGCAAGGGTTCAACTTTCAAAGGGCCGTTCCATCTGCCGCGCATGCTGATAATGACCGACATCATGACAGGAGAACTGTTGGAGAAGCAATAATATGCAGGAGGGACATATGCCGCAGAACAGCGAAAATGTATTTGAGCGGATAAGCTCGGAATATTACAATCTCACCGCTGCGGAGAAAAAGACGGCGGACTACGTGCTTTCGCACCAGGGAAAAACGCAGGATATGGGCATAACGGAGCTTGCCGCGGCAAGCGGCGTGGCGGAGGCAACCGTGTCGCGCTTCTGCCGTCGGCTGGGATGCAAGGGGTATAACGCCTTTCGCCTCGCCGTTGCCAACTCGCTCGCCCAACGTCCGCAGCAGTTCAACCCGCTCTCCGGCGAGGTGCTCGATGACGACAGCTTTTCCGACGTATGCAAAAAGCTGTATGCCGCCAACGTCAATGCTATGACTCAGACGCTTGAGCTTGTCCGCCCGGAGGATTATATCCGCGCCGCCGACATTCTTGAAGCAGCGAACAAGGTGCTGTGCATGGGTCAGGGCGGCTCGATGATAATCGCGATGGAGGCGGCGCATCTTTTCTCAACCGCGAGCGGGAAGTTCTTTGCCGTAATCGATTCGCATATGCAGGCTGTCGCCATCGCCACAGCGGACGTGAACGACGTGCTGCTTATCTTCTCCTATTCCGGCGCGACAAAGGATCTTATCGAAATGCTGTCCTATGCCCGAAAGCGTGGGCTGAGCACGATACTTGTCACGCGCTTTGCCAATTCCCCGGGCGCAAAGCTTGCAGACGTGACACTGCTGTGCGGCGCGGACGAAAGTCCGCTCCAGCTCGGCTCTATAGGAGCGAGAATCGCGCAGATGTATCTTATGGACGTGCTGTTTTCCGAGCTGTGCCGCCGCAAGCTGGACGAGTGCCGGCAGAGCCGCGCCCGTATCGCCGACGCCCTTGCCGAAAAGCACATGTGATATTGAAAATTATTTTCTTACTTATATTCTTTCTGACATTCCCCGGAAAGCGCCCGCTGACGGGGAATGCTTTTATCCGGAATCTGTAAAAAATCTTCTCGATGACATTTTGAAGAAAATTTTTTTCAAAAATCTATTGACATCCGAGCCGGCTTTGATTAATATGATGACAGATAAAATGAAATCATCGGTGAAAACCGTTGAAATATTAAAATCGAAACAAAAATTTTTAAGGAGGCACAAAATGAAAAAATTGCTTGCATTACTGCTTGCACTGTGCATGGTGTTTGCGCTGTGCGTCTGCGGCCAGACTGTCGCATTTGCCGAAGAGCCCGTTGAGATCACTCTCTGGACATATCCGATAGGCGGATGGGGCAATGCCGACACTGTCGACGCGCTCATCGCATCTTTCGAAGCGGCAAATCCCGGCATCAAAGTTACCGTTGAGTATCTTGATTACACCAACGGCGATGATCAGGTCAACACCGCGCTTGAAGGCGGCGCCGCTCCCGACCTCATCATGGAAGGACCCGAGCGTCTCGTCGCAAACTGGGGCGCAAAGGGCTACATGGTAGATCTCTCCGATATGTGGGATGATACCGATAAGGCCGAGGTCAACGCGGCTTGCGTTTCTGCCTGCTTCACCTCCGACGGCGCCTGCTATGAGTATCCCCTCGTCATGACCGCGCACTGCATGGCCATCAACTATGACGCATTCGTCGCTGCCGGCGCAGACAAATATGTCGACATCGACACCCACACCTGGACCACCGAAGACTTCATCGCCGCGGTCGATGCGCTGTATGCCTATTACAAAGAGCCCATTGCCGATGTTTACTGCTCCGGCCAAGGCGGTGACCAGGGCACCCGCGCTCTCGTCAACAACCTCTACGGCGGCACCTTCACCAATGCCGAGCACACCGCATATACCGCCGATTCCGCCGAGAATATAAAGGCTCTTGAGCTTCTCCAGAGCATGGACGGCATCTACTTCAACGCGGCCGAGAACGGCGGCGAGGAGATCACCGCTTTCCGTCAGGGCATCCTCAAGATGGCATTCTGCTGGAACATCGCGCAGCAGCTCAACTCCGACAACAATGATGCCGAGCTCACCAACGACGGCGAGAAGATCGTCTTCATGAGCTTCCCCTCCGAGACCGGTGAGAGCAAGCTTCAGGGCGGTATCTGGGGCTTCGGCGTGTTCGATAATGGCGACGCCGCTAAGATCGAAGCCGCAAAGACGTTCATCAAGTACTTTGCCGACGGTGAGGGCACTGCAGATGCAGTCAAGGCCGCCAGCTACTTTGCCGTACGCGACACCGCGGGCGACGGCATCGACCTGTCCGGCATCTGGGCGGACAACGCCATCATGAACGAGTACACCAAACTTATGCCTTACCTTGGCGACTACTACCAGGTTACCGCAGGCTGGGCAACCGCTCGCACCGAGTGGTGGAATATGCTCCAGCGCATCGGCGGCGGCGGTGACGTTGCTACCGAGGTTGCAACGTTCTGCGCTAACGCTAACGCCGCGGCGGCAGGCTGATGTGACACCTTAATCTCACATCATCTCATTTGAATCACAGCGCGCACCCTCTCTGTGTTAAGCGCAGAGGGGGTGCGTTGATAAATACATGATCCGCAAGGGGGGATCGACCCTATGTTCAAGTCCAACAGCGGCATGAGCCGCGCGCTTGTGCGGCGGGAGACGACAGCAGGCTATCTGTTTTTGCTGCCAAGCCTGTTCTTCTTTGTCACCTTCGTGCTGTATCCCATGTTCATGTGCATATACACCAGCTTGTTTGACTCTAATATGGGCAAGAATGCCGTGGACGTCTTTGTCGGCCTGGATAATTACAGAGAGCTTTTTCAGGATGAGCTCTTCCTCGGCGCGTTGAAAAACACGGTAATCATAGTCGTTGTAGCCGTACCCACTGTGTGCGCGTTCTCGCTCTGGGTCGCCACCGCGATATATGATATGAAACCCGCGCTGACATCGGCCTTTCGCTGTATCTTCTATCTGCCCGTCGTTACGGGCTCCGTCGCGGTAACCGTCGTATGGAAGTGGATGTACAACAACCGTTACGGCGTATTTAACTATCTTTTCAAAAGCCTTGGCATTATCGACCAGAATATTAACTGGCTGGGCGACGCGCGCTTTGCGCTCTGGTGCATCATTCTAATTCTTTTCACCACCTCCGTCGGGCAGCCCATCGTCCTTTATGTTTCGGCGCTGGGCAATGTCGATCAAACGCTCGTTGAGGCGGCGGCGGTCGACGGCGCGACCCGCCGTCAGGTGTTCTGGAAAATCAAATGGGCGCAGATTATGCCCACCACGCTCTACATACTTATCATAACCACCATCAATTCCTTCCAGTGCTTCGCGCTGATCCAGCTGCTCACCTCCGGCGGGCCGATGCACAGCACGGATACGATAATGTACTATATCTACTACACCGCATTCAAGCTCTACCGATACGGGTACGGCAACGCTATGGGCGTTGTGCTCATGGTGATCATCGCGGTGCTCTCTGCCATCCAGTATAAGCTGGGGCAGTCGGATTAGGGGGGGCAGAACACATGCAGGGTAAATCAAAAGCAAACCGTATCATCACCCTTGTGATAATCGTCATCCTTGCGCTGCTCTTCACTTTCCCTTTGTATTGGATAATCACGGGCTCATTCAAGACCGGCAAGGAAGTCAACTCCGTCACGCCCGTCTGGTGGCCGAGCGAGTGGACATTAAAGAACTACCAAACGCTCATGAGCAAGCTCAAGGCTCCGCTGTGGGAGTTCTATATTCCGTTCAGTCAATACTTCTCAGACGACGGTAATCCCATCGTGTTCTCCACCGGGCCGACCGTACCGGGCGCGATCCGCTGGATGCTGAACACCGTGTGGATGGCGGTTGCGTCTATGCTGCTTACATGCTTGACATCCGCTCTCGCGGGGTATGCTCTGGCAAAAAAACGCTTCGTCGGGCGGAAACTTATATTCACGCTCATCGTCTGCGCAATGGCGCTTCCAAAACAGGTTATTCTCATCCCGCTCATACGCGAGATGTCCTCGCTCAAGCTCTACAATACGCTCAGCGCGGTCATTTATCCTATTGTCGGCTGGCCGTTCGGCGTGTTCCTGATAAAGCAGTTTGCAGAGAGCATTCCGGGCGAAATACTTGAGGCGGCGAAAATAGACGGCGCGGGCGAACTGAAAACTTTTAATCAGATAGTTTTTCCCATGATTAAGCCCGGCGTCGGCGCGCTTGCCATTTTCACATTCATCAACTCTTGGAATGACTATTTTATGCAGCTCATCATGCTTTCCAGCACGAAGAACCTGACCATTTCCCTCGGCATTGCGAAGATGCAGGCGGAAAACTCCACGGATTTCGGGCTTATCATGGCGGGCGCAGCCTTTGCCTCCGTGCCTATTATTATCGTCTTCCTCATCTTCCAAAAGTATTTCACCAAGGGGATTACGATGGGCGCGGTCAAGGGATAAAAAGAAGGAGAACACAGCAATGAATGCAAAGGATCTGACAAAATACCATGGCATTTTCCCGGCGTTCTACGCCTGCTATGACGATGCAGGCGAGGTGTCGGTTGAGCGCGCGCGAGCCCTTACGGAATATCTGATAGGCAAAAAGGTGAACGGCTTATATGTCGGCGGTTCATCGGGCGAGTGCATCTATCAGTCGGTGGACGAGCGTAAGGCGGTGCTGGAGGCGGTCATCGAACAAGCCGCCGGACGCATCACGGTCATCGCGCATGTTGCCTGCAACAACACACGCGACAGTATGGAGCTTGCCGCCCATGCGGAGAGCGTCGGAGCGGACTGCATCGCCGCAATCCCACCGATATACTTCCATCTGCCCGACCGCGCCATCGCCAAGTACTGGACCGACATCGCATCCGCCGCGCCGAATACCGATTTCATCATCTACAACATACCGCAGTTAGCCGGTACGGGACTGAACAGCTCGCTTCTGCGAACAATGCTCGCCGTGCCGAACGTTATCGGCGTCAAAAATTCCTCCATGCCCATACAGGATATAGAGATGTGGCGCGACGAGGGCGCGATTGTTTTCAACGGTCCGGATGAGCAGCTTCTCTCCGGCCTTACCGCCGGCGCTGTCGGCGGCATCGGCGGCACCTACGCCGCCATGCCGGAGCTGTACGAGCGTATATATGATCTTGTCCGCGAGGAGGACATTGTCCGCGCCCGCGATATACAGGACACCTGCTGCCATATTATTTATAAGATGTGCTCCGGGCAGGGAAATATGTACGCCATGATAAAGGAAATACTCCGCCTACGAGGCGCGCCGGATATCGGCAGCGTCAGAGCGCCGCTCTATCCTCTCCAGCCGGACGACGAAGTCATCGCTTCCGCTTGCGCCGTGGATATTGATGCCGCGATAGCCAAATTCTGCATTTGATACGAAACCTGTGATGCCGCCTCGGCGACATCACAGGTTTCCGACATAGAACGTTATTACAGAACAAAAAAAGAACTTCCCGCATAAAACGAGAAGTTCTTTTTCTATGCTCCAGCAGGGATTCGAACCCTGGACACCCGCCTTAAAAGGGCGGTGCTCTACCTGCTGAGCTACTGGGGCATATAAATATGGCTGGGATGGCGGGACTCGAACCCACTATATCGGAGTCAAAGTCCGGTGTGTTACCATTACACTACATCCCAATATCACGGCAATACAACGAGTTCAAAACAAAAGGTGGGATATGGGGCTCGAACCCACGACACCCGGAACCACAATCCGGTGCTCTACCAACTGAGCTAATCCCACCATATAGGGGTATTGCTAAATCTATATAAAATCCTTGCGGATGAATTTTCAGCACGGCAAGAGGGATTCGAACCCCCGACCTACTGCTTAGAAGGCAGTTGCTCTATCCTGCTGAGCTATTGGCGCATATACCGTCCGCATCCGAGATGTGGAGCGGGTGATGGGAATCGAACCCACGTATCCAGCTTGGAAGGCTGGTGTTCTACCATTGAACTACACCCGCACGCTCAATCCCTAATCCAGCTTATGAATGATACCATAACAAATATTGCATGTCAAGCTTTTTTTCGGAATCAAGCTCAATTTCCGCATTATTCGCCGGAATCGTGTATGCCCTGATAGATTGACTGCTGCAGATGAGCGTTGTTTACTTCAAAATCGGGCACTGCGTAGTAACCGTTGCCGTCATCCTGGTCGGTATAGCCGCCGTCAATCGGTATCCTGTCGGATATTCTGTCGTAAGAGCTTATTTTGCCCGCGTTAAGCGCAAATTTCAGTATTTCGTCTTCATCAACGTCGGTTTCTATTTTTGAAAGAATCATAGCGGCGATGTCGATCTGTTCGGCAAGGGATTTTTTGCAGAGCTTGTCCATGAGTTCGGTAGCGACATATCTCGCGCGGCTTGTCCTGCCCGAGTCATACTCCCCATATGCAGGGCGGATGCGCATATATCCCGCAACCTGAACGCCGTTGAGTTTAATTCTGCCCGCGCCGTACCAATTTATGAGATATTCCGTGTAATCAAGGCCCTTGATCTCCGCGACGCTTCTGATTTTCGCCTCGGCGTCGGGGATTTCCTCCTCGGCGATATCGACCTCAATGCCGCCCAGGCAGTCCACAATATCGATAATGTCGAGATAGTTGAAAATCGCGTAGTTATCCACGTGAATTCCGAAATTGTTTTCAAAGACTTCTTTGAAAACCTCGATGCCGTGCTCGTGATATACGTTTGTGAGCTTGTCGCGCGTATAATTATCTACGCTCACCTTGGTATCGCGCATGAAGGATGTGAGAATCACTTCGCGCGTTTTGGGGTTTATCGAGACGAGCATTATTCCGTCGGCATTGCCGCGAACGTCCATATCCCAACTGCGGTCATTATCCACGCCCAAGAGCAGAATATTCGTCACATCCGTGAGTCTGTTGTCGCCGCCGATAAACCGGATAAGCAGCGATCCGAACGACACGTTATCGCCTATCGCGGCGCTGAGCTTGGCGACGGCGATGCACGACAGCAGCAGAGCTATTATAAGAATCGCGGCGATAACGCCAAGCGCGATTTTAATCACTTGTTTTTTATCGTACGTGGTTTTGATGTGTGAAATTTTCTCACGTATGATTTCAATCCATCTGTCCATGTCTTTACCTCTTGTTTTGACTCGCGTTAAGCTGCATTATAGCTTCCGCATCTCTCAATGTCAACAAAAAGGGGCTGTGAAGAAAGCCCCGAAAAAAGTGCCGCGTTTATCTTTTCTCCCGTTTGACCTGTGGGGCCTTTCATGCTATACTGAAAAGACTGTATGATAAAGGAGCGGGAAATGGAAAAAAAGAAAAAGATACATCTTGAACTGATGCGCTTCATAGCGATATT
>CAVHIP010000073.1:0-11296 GCA_963636125.1 Oscillospiraceae bacterium
ACCACCCGATGATTCAGGTTGCCAGAGACATAGGCATCTGCATGGGCGATTGATACTAAACGATAAAAGCCGTGAGGATTTCCCCACGGCTTTTGCCGTATTTATTATTTCCGCTGTGACATGGCAATTTACGAGTTTATAAAATACGCAAGCCGTGACGACAATTATGGAAATCTTTTATTAAGGCAACTCCGCACAATTCGCCCGCGGAAGAACTTCCCCTTTACTCTTGCATTTCGCCCCGAATCGTGCGAAAATAGGGATAAATTCGGACTTTAACGGAGGGGTACATTATGGAAATTCTTGTGATCAACGGCAGCCCGAAGGGGAAAAATTCGGTCACGTTGCAAACGGTCAATTATTTGGAAATTCTTCACCCGGAGCATCATTTCACAGTGTTGCACGTGGGGCAAGGCATCAAATCGCTCGAAAAAGACTTCTCCCCGGCGCTCGCCGCCATCGAGAAGGCGGACATGCTACTCTTCTCCTACCCGGTCTACACCTTCATCGCGCCCAGCCAGCTGCAGCGGTTCATTGAACTGTTGAAGGAAAGCGGTGCGGATCTCACAGGCAAATTTGCCTCGCAAATCACCACCTCCAAGCACTTTTACGACATCACCGCTCACCGGTACATCCGGGACAACTGCGGCGATCTCGGTCTGCGGTACATTCAAGGCCTCTCCGCGGACATGGAAGACCTGACGACCGAGAAAGGGCAGAAGGAAGCCGAGGACTTCTTCCGCTTCCTTGTGTGGTCGGCTGAGCGCGGCATCTGCGAGACGCCCACGGCGGGAAAGTACGAGTATACACCGGTGCCCGCCACGGTCCCGGAGAGCGCGGACGACGAAAAGAGTGGCGATGTGGTCATCGTTGCGGATCTGCGCGAGGGCGATGCCGCACTGCAGGCGATGATCGATCGATTCCGCGCTGTGCTGCCGAGAAAGACGCGCGTCGTGAACATCCGCGAATATCCGTTCCGCGGCGGCTGTCTGAGCTGCTTCAACTGCGCAGCCACGGGCAAATGTATCTATACGGACGGCTTTGACGAGTATTTGCGCACCCGGATCCAGACGGCGGACGCCATCGTCTATGCCTTCACCGTGCGCGATCACTCCATGGGGGCGCGCTTCAAAATGTACGACGATCGCCAGTTCTGCAACGGCCACCGCACTGTGACCATCGGCATGAGCACGGGCTATCTCATTTGCGGCGACATGGCGCGCGAGGAGAACCTGCGCACCATTCTCGAGGCTCGCGCGCAGGTCGGTCACAACTACCTCGCCGGCATAGCGTGCGATGCGGACGACACGGACGCTGCCATCGACCGTCTGTGCGCCAAACTCACTTATGGCATGGAAACGAAGTATCTCCCGCCGCAGAACTTCTGGGGCGTCGGCGGCATGAAGGTCTTCCGCGACCTCATTTGGCTCATGCAGGGCATGATGCGCGCCGACCACAAGTTCTATAAATCGCACGGCCAGTATGACTTCCCACAGAGGCAATGGCCGAAAATGCTCGCCATGTACGCCGTCGGCGCCATGATGTCCGACAAAAAGCTGAAAGCAAAAATAGGCTCCGCCATGACCGAAGGCATGCTGATGCCATACAACAAAGTCCTCGAAAAGGCTCGAAAAGAACACAACGTACATGTACGCCAAGACCGGGAAAAGCATTGATGAATCCCGGGCGTATGTCAATACGATGGACACAAAGGAACTCCGGGAATATTTTACCTCGAAAAGATTCCTCTATCGTTTCTGAAAATGGAAGAATATTTTTATTAAGAAAAGCGCATTACTGCCGGAAATAGATCCAATGGCAAGGCGCTTTTCATCCTTTGTGATTACGCCATGATTTTCTGCCCGGTCTTAAAGGTGAAGCGGATATCGTCGGCGCTATGGTGTTCCGGAATTCTTTCATTCTTTTCTCCTTATTTTTAAATTTTGCCGTCAACGGCAGTTTAACGTTTTCAGAAAATCAAACTCAGGCTGCGCACAAGAAAACGTGCAAGATAATAAGCAAGACAATTGAGCGATAATCCGCCATATATTTTCTGCGGAAGTATTGACAAATCCGGACTAAAAGATTATTATAACCACACTCTTTGCACTGCGTCACTGTTGATCGGCGCTGTCGGTCGGCAGGACATTAATACAGTACAATCTGAGCAGGCGATGGTCTTTTGACCGTGGGGCCGGGTTACCCGTGTGTAACAGCAGAATGGTTTTTGCGCCGTCTGCGGGACAGTAGTATGTTCCGCAGACGGCGTATTTTTTTACGCTCATGCGGAGATTGCGTGCTATGAGGATATATTTCTTTACCCTATCACGGAGGTTTCCCATGAACGAACGCAAAATTATCAATCAACTTTCGCTTCTCGGAATAATCGGGAACATCGCGCTTGCCGCGTTCAAGCTGTACGCGGGCATCGCGGGCAGGTCGAGCGCCATGGTGTCCGACGCGGTGCATTCGCTTTCGGATGTTTTCGCCACGTTTGTGGCGTTTATAGGCGTGCGCATTGCGAAAAAAGCTCCCGACAGCGTCCACCCATACGGCCATGACAGGTTCGAGTGCCTCGCATCTCTCATTCTCGGGCTGATACTTGCGGGAACAGGCATCGGGATAGGATACGGGGGCGTCAGAACAGTGCTCTCCGGCAATTATGACGAGCTTGCCGCGCCGTCCCTTATCGCGCTCATTGCCGCGATTGTTTCCATCGTTGTCAAAGAGGGCATGTATCACTATACGATGTATTACGCGAAAAAGCTCAACTCCTCCGCGTTTATCGCAGACGCGTGGCATCACCGCTCCGACGCGCTGTCATCAGTCGGCTCACTCGCAGGTATCGGCGGGGCGATGCTGGGCTATCCGGTGCTGGACTCGGCAGCGTGCATAGCCATTTGCGTGTGCATACTCAAGGTCGCGTATGATATTCTCAAGGACGCGCTCGACAAGATGATGGACACCTCGTGCGGTTCGGGATATGAAAGAGAGCTGGCGGAATTTATCTCGAAGCAGATCGGCGTGGACAGTCTCGATATGCTCCACACGAGGAAATTCGGGGATAAGATTTATATCGACGCGGAAATATCCGTCAACGGCAATCTCAGCCTCACGGAGGCTCACGAAATTGCCGAGAGAGTTCACAACGCGGTGGAGAGGGAGTACCCGGAAATAAAGCACATCATGATACACGAGAATCCGACGGTTGCTTGACTTTTATGGTATAATTTTTTCATTCGAATCAACGGGAGAAATGACACAATGCCAATAAACTATATAGTGACCGGCAGCCTTGACCCTTGTTATAATCTGGCGTTTGAGCAATATCTGCTTGAACACAAAACCGTGGGGAAATGGCTGATGCTGTGGCAAAACGCAAACACCGTTGTCATAGGGATGAATCAGAATGCCGCCGAGGAAATTAACGCGGATTTTGTCAAAGCGCACAACATCACCGTGGTGCGGCGCATGACCGGCGGCGGGGCGGTTTATCACGATCTCGGCAATCTCAACTATTCGTTCATCACCGACACCGGCGATAAATCTTCTCTGAGCATCGAGCAGTTTTCGCGCCCGGTCTGCCGCGCTCTCGAAAGTCTCGGGCTGAGCGCATCTGTCGGCGGGCGGAACGACATCATTGTCGAAGGGAAAAAGGTTTCCGGCGTGGCGCAGCGGATCTACAAGGGGCGAATTCTGCATCACGGCACATTACTCTTCCGCTCCGATGCGGATATGATCGCCGGTTCGCTGAACGCAGACCCCTCCAAGTTTGAATCCAAAAGCTCAAAATCCGTCAGAAGCCGCGTTGGAAATATAAGCGATTTTCTTCCGGATGATATGAGCTTTGAGCAGTTCCGCGGCGAAATCAAGCGTCAGCTCAGCCTTGATGGTGCCGTGGAATGCAGTCTGCGCGAAGATGAGCTTGAGGAAATCCGCAAGAACGCGGACGAAAAATACAGAAGCTGGGAATGGACATACGGCAGAAGCCCGAAATACACCTTCAAAAACAAGGCAAGATTTCCCGGGGGCAGCATCGAGGTTCGGCTGTTCGTGAGCGGCGGCATAATAAAAGAAGCCGCCTTTTCGGGCGACTATATGGCAGTCACGGACTCAAGCGACGCCTCGCGCGCATTGTCCGGCGTGAAATTCAACCGCGAAGATGTTCTTGAGGCGCTCACGGCAGTTGACACAGAAGCCGTCTTCGGGGAAATCACCGCTGAAAATATAGCAGACGTAATTTTCGGCTGATGCAATAACCAACATAAAACCGACCGACTTGGGAATACGCAAAAATTCCCAAGTCGATCTCATTGTTGGGCGTTTCCCACTCTTTAAGGAAACAGGTTCCCTTTATTTGTAAAAATAAATGCAGGATTATGATACTGTCAAATTTGCATTCAACTCAGAGGAATGTTTTATCCGCGACCTCGTCAAGCACTCCTAAATCCCAGAATAACCTTGTGCCAACATATTTGTCTCTTATATCTTTCGTCATCATAAACGTAGTGCGTATCTGGTTTTTATCATAACCGATGCAACTTGCATCCGTAGGTATACCGAGCTTTTTCATAAATGCCTCTAATTCAGTGGATGGCATAAGAGTTCTAATGATTGAAACAATTTCATTCCAATTTTTTTCAATAATACTAAATCGAATTCTATGCTTTTCGGGGTCATACTTATGTTCGTGTCTTTCTCCTTCGATCATTGCGCAGGCACCCGGACCAATAAACTTCAATAATTGTTCGTTCCAAGCATCGTTCGAGAAATTGTTGACGTAGTCTGTTGCTTTCTTTCCATCCGGTTTTTTTACTGTTTCAAGAAACTTTTCATACGCACGGATGGTATAAAGAGTTCCTATTCCTGCCTGTATCCCATGTTGTTCAAACCTTGCGCCTTCAATTGCAAGCGATCGCATATCCCATATGTGTGAAAAATAATGCTCCATACCCGAGGCTGGTCGCGACACTTCGGCATAATTCATCGCTATACCGGCCACGATGAGCCCTTCCATAACTGTGCCTATCGCCTCTGGGTCGCGTATGAGAAGTTCGTCTGCTTTATCAAAAACGCATTTTACAGCTTTGTCAATCAAGGCAGCAATAACGGGACAGTAATCCTCACCGACAATTATCTCAGCTAAACGCCATTCAACAAGGCTTGATATTTTTGCCAGCATATCTCCCACGCCGGAAAGAAGAAGATGCATCGGCGCGTTTGCGAGTATATTCAGATCGCCAATAACGCCCCAAGGTGCTTTACTGTAAAGCGAGACTTTAAGGCCGTCTACATCCATAGACGACGTACCGGACACGAATCCATCCATGGATGGTGCTGTTGCAACAACTATATATTCTCTGCTTGTGGCCCGAGCCAGCAGCTTGGCAGTATCATTTATAACCCCTGATCCAATGCCAACAATTGAATCACAGCCATAGTCAAAATGCATCACTGCACTGCCCACAGTGAATTCAGTCGGTCTAACCGGTGAATGCGGAAACACATATTTTGAATATGAAATTCCGGCGTCATCGAGGACAGAAATAACTTTTTCTCCAGCTGACGCAAACGTGTCGTATCCGGAGATTATGAACGGTTTTTTGCTCCCGATTGCCTTAAGATAATCGGGAAGCTTCAGCAGAGCATCTGCTTCTATTGCAACTTTTTGCACTCCTTGGTGATGAACCTTACCGCAACTGCATTGGAAACTACCAAGGCTAAAAAGTTCCTCAAAAGAACAATTTTCAATTTCCTCAACTGTCATTATGAATTCCTCTTATTTAGTATATGATATCGGTTTCCCTCATACTTGGTGTAGTTGCATAAAAATAAGTTTGGGCAACATTGCCTATATAATCCATTATAAGTTCGATAACTGAATTCTCAAGATGTTCTCTTCTTATTCGCTCATATTGCAAAGGCATATACTGATGAAGCATATTGAGGGGAATATGCATCAAGATTTTCAAGCCACCCATTAGCAATAAATGTACCTGCATCCAGTGGAGGTCTAAGCATCAAGATATCAATGCTCTTTGAGCCGGCAGCAAGTTCGACATTCAGTTTGCTGAGAAGGTTCTCTTCAGAATAACCTTCAACTTCAACTACTGCGCCGGTTTCTTCTTCAAATTCTGCGATTACGGACTCCATAGCTGTTGTCCAGCTGTGATTGTCCGCAACAAAGCGCAAAGTTACCCCTTCATATGGGCGTGATGCTGATGTCACTTCAGCTTTTGCTTCCTCAGCTACAGTTGTTTCGGTTTGACCGCAAGCAGCTAAACTCATTATCATGAGAACTGCCAGTAGGACACCTAGAAACTTTTTCATAATAGTTCTCCTTTTCTTATTTTCCTTGTTAATACCAAATTTGGTATTTCTATTTTGTATTATTAAAGGATTTTTCAATTTTGTCAATATTTTTGCCATATATCGAAAGAAATTCGCCATATTGTCACAAATTTTATATTGAGTTTGTCAAATTAATTCATTTTTTGAGAAAATGTTGACAATTGTCTAAACTATGTTACCATATGCTTGGTAAGAATATGTTATTAAAAACGAGGATTAGACATGCCAAGTTCGTCCGAACGCCAAGAAGCAATTTTAGGTATTTTAGAAAACCAAGAGCATATTTCAGTGAAAGAGCTGGTAAGTAAACTCTATTTTAGCGAATCGTCTATAAGGCGAGACCTAAAAAGAATGGAAAAACTTGGTCTTGTTGTTATTCGCTGGGGCGAAGTTACTCTAAATCGTGGTTTGCACTTTGAATTGCCTGTAATAACGCGCAGTGTTGCAAACAAGCTTCAAAAGCAAAAAATAGCAGAATGCGCTGCGTCATTTATACAAAACGACGATTCAATTTACTTAGATGCAAGCTCTACCGCGCTTGGTATACTTCCATACCTATCAGATAGACTTGATCTAACAATTGTAACTAACGGAATATGTACTATTCAGCAGGCTTACCGCTGTACAAACGGCACTTTTATCTGTCTTGGCGGTATTCTTCGTCAGCGTAACGGTTCATCGCTCACCGGTGGTTTTACCTATGCTAACATTCAAGCTACGCATTGCGACAAAATGTTTTTTCTGCCCGCGCGGTAGATGCTGACTTTGGTGCATCAGACTTGTCTGAAGATGAAACAGAAGTAAAAAAATATGTTCAAAAATTCAGATAATGTCATTCTTTTAGCAGACTCCTCAAAGTTCAACATTCGATCAATTTTTCAGATATGTTCGTTAGACTGCGTTGACAAGATTATAACTGATTCCGGTGCAGATTATAACAGCGCGTCTTGGTCAGCTTATTCTAATAAAATAATAACCGTATGAATTTATTGCTTCAGATTGTCGGCAAATCATAATTTGATGCCTGATTTAGAACAATAAAACCGGCCGACTCGGGAACTTTGCCGTTTCCCACGTCGGTCGGTTTATATTTTATAGTTGAATTATTTGTTCTTTATATACTCGTCGATGGACTTTGCACCGGCTTTGCCAGCGCCCATGGCAAGTATAACGGTGGCGGAACCTGTAACCGCGTCGCCGCCGGCGAACACGCCTTCTTTTGCGGTCTTGCCGCCCTCGTCGGCCTCAATGCCGCCTTTTTTGGTAAAGGTCAAGCCTTCGGTCGTGTTGCGGATGAGTGGGTTGGGGCTGGTGCCGATGGCTATGATAACGGCGTCGACATCAAGAATCCAGTTGGAGTCCTTAATGGGAACGGGCTTTCTTCTGCCCTTTTCATCCGGCTCGCCAAGCTCCTGCTTTACAAGCTCGATGCCCGTGACATGCCCGTCTTCCCCGGCATGGATCTCAACGGGGTTATTGAGAAGGCGGAATTCGATGCCCTCTGCCTCTGCGTGCTCAACCTCTTCCTTACGCGCGGGAAGTTCATCCTTGCCGCGGCGGTAGCAGACATATACATGCTCCGCGCCAAGTCTCTTGGAAACGCGCGCCGCGTCCATTGCGACGTTACCCGCGCCGACAACCGCGACATTGTGGAAGTGCTTGATGGGGGTATCGTAATCGTCTTTATAAGCCTTCATGAGGTTCACGCGGGTGAGAAGTTCATTGGCGGAGTAGACGCCCAAGAGATTCTCGCCGGGGATATGCAAAAACTGCGGCAGACCGGCGCCGGAGCCGATGAATACGGCCTCGAAACCATCTTCAAACAGCTCGTCGACCGTCTCGGACTTGCCGACGATGGCGTTGTTGATAATCTTAACGCCCATTGCCTTGAGATTTTCTATCTCGGCGGCAACTATCTCCTTGGGGAGACGGAACTGAGGAATGCCGTAGACCAGAACGCCGCCGGACTTGTGGAACGCCTCGAAAATGGTAACATCGTAGCCCATCTTGACAAGGTCGCCCGCGCATGTAAGACCGGCAGGGCCGGAGCCGACAACAGCGATCTTATGGCCGTTGCGCTCGGGAACTTTAATGGGATCTTTAACAGCTTTGTTCATGTGCCAATCGGCAACAAAACGCTCCAAACGTCCGATGCCGACGCTCTCGCCCTTTATGCCGCGAACGCACTTGCTCTCGCACTGCTTTTCCTGCGGGCAGACACGGCCGCTGACAGCGGGGAGAGAGTTTGTGGATGTGATAACATCATATGCGGAGTCAAAATCGCCCACGGCGACCTTTGCGATAAACTCGGGAATACGCACGGATACCGGGCAACCCTGACGGCAGCGCGGCGTGGGGCAGTTGAGGCAGCGGCGAGCTTCGGCAATAGCCATCTCGGGCGTGTAACCGAGAGCGACCTCGTCAAAATTACCGGCGCGGACAACAGGATCCTGTTCCGGCATGGGATGCTTAAGGAGCTTATCCTTGACGATATTCTTCGCTACCTGCTCGGAGAAGCATTTGATGCGCTCATCGATCGTGTGCCCCTCGTCAGAGGCAAGCTTTGCAAACTGGCCTTCCAGCTCGGCCTTGACCTGCGCGGTCTCTTCGGCAACAGTAGGAAGATGCCATATTGTGGTTATGGGATTGCCGTCTTTATCATACTCAACATGCTTTACGATATCAGCCATTTCTCTTTCCTCCGGTCATTCTGCAAATATGCTTTGCCTGCTCGTCCTGCTCGTCTTTATAGAAGGCAGCGCGCTTTATAAGAGAATCGAAATCAACCTGATGCGCGTCAAAGTCCGGCCCGTCAACGCAGGCAAACTTAGTCTCCCCGCCGACAATGACACGGCATCCGCCGCACATGCCGGTACCGTCAACCATTATGGGGTCAAGAGAGATGATTGTGCTGATGCCATAGGGGCGTGTCGTCTCGGCAAGGAACTTCATCATAATATCCGGTCCGATCGCTATAACGCGGTCAAACTGCGGCTTGCCCTCGGCAATGTTGGCGTCAATCTCCTGCTTGAGATACTGAGTTGTGAAGCCCTTTTCGCCATATGTGCCGTCATCGGTGCACATTATAAGCTTATCGGAAGCGGCCTTAAGTTCTTCCTTAAGGATGACTATATCAGCGGAGCGGAAACCGGCAATGAAAGTGACCTCTATGCCCTTTTCGTGCATTTCCTTCGCGATTGGGTATGCGATTGCGCAACCTACGCCGCCGCCGACAACGCAGACTTTTTTAAGCCCGTCCATCTCTGTGGCGCGCCCGAGGGGCCCGACGATATCGGAGATAACGTCGCCCTGCTCAACGGTGTGGAGCATTTTTGTTGTGCGGCCTGCCGCCTGAACCATAACGGTTACGGTCCCCTTCTCGCGGTCATAACCGGCGACGGAAACCGGAACGCGCTCTCCCTGTTCGTCAAGGCGGAAGATAACGAACTGCCCCGCCTGAGCGTGGCGGGCAATCAGCGGCGCCTCGATCTCGAAAAGGCAAATCGTTTTCGCGTCATTCAAGAAACGTTTGGTAACTACTTTATACATCCGAACTCTCCTAAAAAAATATTATTAATATTCAGTGGAATTATCGGTCACAGCGGGATTTTATAAAATCCGCTATAAAACGGGATCTGCGCCGACAGCGCTGAGCTAAAAGAACGGTCAACATATATTATCTCCGATAAAAAACTTCATCGGAGAATAGGAAAAGACCATTTTGCTTAACTTATTATAGAGTAATAAGTTTCTATTGTCAAACTAAATATTGCATAAATATGTTGCATGCGCAACAATTTTTTCACATTCTCACAAAAAGTCATACCGAGGGGAGGCTCGTAAAAACTATCTCCGACGTGTATTGCGCCGGAGATAACGGTTATATTATTCTTCCCAGGTGCGCTTGCTTATAATATAGCGCGGGCGGTGCTTGGTTTCCAGATATATCTTCCCGATATACTCGCCTATTATGCCGAGGCATATGAGCTGTACGCCGCTGACGAAGCAGATAATGCATGTCATGCTGGCCCAGCCCGACACGGCCTTGCCGCATAGGGCGGTGACAAGCGCCCAAATGCAACCTATGAAGCTTACGAACGCGACAATGATACCGAAGGTCATAATAAGTTGAAGGGGCTTGACGGAAAGACTCGTGATGCCGTCAATTGCGAGGGCGAGCATCTTCTTGAGCGGATAGTGACTCTCCCCGGCAAGGCGCTCCGCGCGGGAATAGGTGACAGTGGTGCTCTTGAAGCCGACGAGCGGAACCATGCCTCGCAGGAAAAGATTGACCTCTTTGAAATTCGCGAATTCTTTGAGCACCCTCGCGCTCATAAGGCGATAGTCCGCATGGTTGTAGACAACATCCGCGCCCATCATGGCAAGGAATTTATAAAAGCTCTGCGCGGTGAATCGTTTGAAAAAAGTATCCGTTTCACGGCTCGAACGCACGCCGTAGACGATATCGCATCCGTCAAGATATGCGTCAACCATCTCGTCCATGGCGTTAATATCGTCCTGCCCGTCGCAGTCAATGGAAATTGTAATGTCGCAAACATCCTTTGCTTCCATAAGTCCCGCGAGAACCGCGTTTTGATGGCCGCGATTGCGCGACTGGCTGATCCCGATATAGTGCTTATTCTCCTTGGAAAGGCGGTCGATTATATCCCATGTTTTATCACGGCTGCCGTCGTTGACAAACATAACGCGGCTGTCATCGCTTATTTTGCCCTTTGATACGAGAGAGTTAATCTTCTCGAGAAACATAGGCGCGGTAACGGGGAGAACTTCTTCCTCGTTATAGCACGGGATTATTATATAAAGCTTAGGTGCCATAATTTCTCCTTTTTCTTGTTTTGGGTTTGCTATTAATGCGCTTTTATTTTTTGCTATCAATCGCCCATGCAGATGCCTATGTCTCTGGCAACCTGAATCATCGGGTGGT
>CAVHIP010000074.1:0-11057 GCA_963636125.1 Oscillospiraceae bacterium
AAGGCGTCTCATACGAAAACTACGCCGCTGCGGCGGCTATTAAAACATTTAATTGTCATTAAATGTTTTAATCAGTTTTCAGTATGAGAACAGTCGAAGAGAAAATGGATTTTGCCCGGGAAGCGGCAGAGTTCGATGAACATCGGAACACCGTCCTGATCTCCGTCAAAAAAGACCGCAACGAACGGCTGATCCAAAAGCATCTTTGCCCTGTGTTACGGCGAATTATTTACACGGAGTTAAGCATTTTATAGGGACAGATGATATAATCTTTGCAATTTGTTTTTCTGAGGGCAATTTATGAAAAAATCACGTATCGGCATAGCGCTGATAATTATTCTCACCGCATTTTCCGTAAGCGCGTGCGCGTCTCCTGTAAAAATTCTACATACCGTAATATCGGATATTCAGGACATTTCCGAAGAGGCCGCCTCCGCCATACCGGAGGAATCCGGTATTCCGACCGCCACGCCTTCACCGGTGCCGACGCCGACAGCCGAGCCGACACCGACTCCCGAATCGACACCGGAAGCGACGCTTTCTCCGGAGATAGACAGTATATCGGATGTCGGGCAAAAGGCGGCGTATCTCCGTTTCTCTCCGATAAGCGCGTTAAGCAGCGATGAGCTTCGAAACGATTTTGTAAAGATCGCGCAGAGTAATGTTATTGCAAGCTACGGAATATATGATTTTTCATCCGAGCTTGTCGACTCCTTGATTTTCGGCGGAAGCGCGAATATCGGTTTTTTGCTGAACTGCGTCGATATGACCGGTCTGACCGATGCGGGAACTTTTGACGTGCTGCCCGATTGTTCGATGCAATACAGCTACCTTACAAATGTCAACTCTTTTCAGGTGTCTGCTCTCGGCGAGCTTATTCCATACGGCGGTACGGCAAGCGCTCAGCCCGGCGATATAATATTCTGGTTTGATGAAAACGGGAATGCGGTAAATTACGCAATAGTCGCATCTTCAAGCGATACGTGTCTCAAAATTGCGCTCACCGCCGCGACAGGCGAAAGCGGTCTTTTTGAAACCTGCCTGTATAATGTGAGCTCGCGGTTTATTTCAGAGGGAAAACTTGTTCACCTGACATATCCGTGTATTGAACAGACAGTATATTTTTTCTGTGTGAACGATCTCGGTTATTCTCCCGCGGCGGCTTGCGGCGTTATGGCCAACATTTATAAGGAATCCTCATTCAGAAGCGAGATAGAAAGCAGCGGAAGCTACGGATTGTGCCAATGGCTCGGAGAGAGAAAGCAGGAGCTGATAAAATGGTGCAAAGCAAACGCGCTCGATTATACGACGACAGAGGCGCAGCTTAAATATCTCAAGCACGAGCTCACGCTTGAAAAGTACAGCAAGCTTGACACTCTCATGCGTTCCTTCGGCAACACCGAACAGGATGCATATGACGCCGCGCGGGAGTGGTGCTATAAATACGAGTCTCCGTCAAACGCGGGTGTCATCGGTCGCGACAGAGGGCTTATTTCAAAAAATGATTTTTATCCCATATATTCACAATATTGATTTGCGCTAAGCACCGCATAACAGAAGCAGGTATCTCCGTATTCGGCATACGGCAGATACCTGCTCTTTATATCACTTGGAAAATATAGAATTTAAGATAGTCGGTTTCTGGAACATTCCAAAGAATCGGATGGTCGGGAGATTGTTGGCGCGCCTCGATTTGCTTCAGTTCAACCCCGGCATCGGCCGCCGCAGAGCGAAGCATTTTTACAAAAAGCTCATTCGGCATAAAGTGGCTACACGATGCCGTGGCGAAATATCCGCCTCTCGGCAGGAGTTTCAAAGCGCGGTAATTTATCTCCTTATACCCGCGCTGCGCATTATCAACCGTCTTTCTCGATTTAGTAAATGCCGGAGGGTCAAGTATAATAAAATCAAACGGTTTTTTCCCGCTTTTCTCAAGTTCGGGGAGCAGTTCGAAAACATCCGCCGCAATAAAATCCATCCTGTCTTCAAGATTATTTCTTGCGGCATTTTCCTTTGCCATTTTCACGGCGCTCTCGGAAATGTCCACTGCCGTCACATGCTCCGCTCCGCCCATTGCGGCATTAAGCGCAAAGGACCCGGTGTGCGTGAAGCAATCGAGCACTCTCTTGCCCCACGCAAGTCTCGCGACAGCAAGCCGGTTGTACTTTTGATCAAGAAAGAAACCGGTTTTCTGCCCATTTTCAACATCGACAAGATATTTTATGCCGTTCTCGCATATCTCCGTCTGCGTCGAATCGGGATGCTCCGCGCCGTACCAGCCTCGATATTGTTCAAGCCCCTCAAGGGCGCGTATTGCGACATCGTTCCGTTCGTAGATACCGCCGATAATCTGTCCGTCTCCGCGCAGTGTCTCAAGTAAAAGCGGAAAAAGCATATCCTTGATTTTTTCCATTCCCACAGACAGCGTCTGAATGACAAGAATATCCGAGAATCTATCCACCGTAAGCCCGGGAAAACCGTCCGCCTCGCCGAAAATAACACGGCAGCAGCCGATATCCTCGCCCATTACGGTTTTTCGATAATCCCACGCATATTTTATTCTTCTTTTCCAGAAATCCGCGTCGAATTTATCATTGGCATTTCTTGAAACAAGCCGTATTCTAATTTTGCTTTTTTTGCTTAAAAAACCCGTTCCGAGGTATTTTCCTTTTTCGCTGACGGCGTCAACAAGGCCTCCGTTTTCAGCCTCGCCGTCCCCTGCAATAACTTCCGCTTCATATATCCACGGGTGCCCTTGTTCCACCCATTTCGTGCCTTTTGCGCTTATTACATACTTTGGAAAATCTCTCTGCGTTTTCAAGCATTCTACCTCTTTTTGATTTTATACCCGATTATCAGTTGCTTTTTGTAAACACATTATACACGTACTTAATGCTTACCAAAGTATTGTCGCTCGTGGTGTATGTGAAATATACATAATCGCCGCTTTTCGGAACATATGTGGTCGGAATTGCGTTTTTGCCGATTTTAAGTCCGAGATCCTGGCGGACATTTTCACGTCTGATCCTGATCATATCACCATAGGATACGACAACACCATAGCCGCTCACCGTTTTAGCGTCAGTTTGAACGGTACTCTGCGTGTTGAGCGCAATAACGCCGCTGACGGGTATATAAAGCTTCTGCCCCACTTTTATTTTTGCAAAGTCAACATTGGCATTGAGAAGAGTAAGAGTAGAGAGAGCCTTGTTGTAATCCATACCGTAGCTTCTGCAGATTGAATACGCAGTGTCTCCGGACTTTACGGTATGCTCGCACACCGTAAATGCGCTGCCATCGGTAAGTCCGGCGTCGGTGACCGGCATATACAATGTTCTTCCTGCCGCAATATGGTTAAAATCAGAGAGCCCGTTCAAATTGAGAATTTGCTGCGAATAGGTTTTGAAGCTCATTCCCCAGCCTTTTAAGAGGTTGGAAACCGTGTCGCCCTTTTGCATGGTATAGCTTATTATATAATACTTTGGCAAATCTCCGGCGGGAATTTTTGTTGCATCCCCGAGGACGGAAAAAGCCTTATATTCGGTTTTCCCATTAGAAGCGGTCTTTTTTGAGGTATCAATGCTCAGCAGCTGACACAGAGCGTCCGCCGCCGCTTTTGATGTCGGCAAAACAAGCTTTTTGCCGACATATATTTTTGCGAGCTTGCTCTCATCGGAAATATTGTTCAGCTTCATCAGCAGTTCTTTATACGCGGCATAGCTGAATCCGTTTTTCTGACAGAGAGAATACATAGTATCACCCTTTGCCACAACAATAACCTCGGTTGCATTGGCAGGAATGCTGTCAGCGCTTGCGCTGCAGCAAAACGCGCTGAAAAGCGAGACCACCATAACCGTGAGTAGGATAAAACCGATTAAGTTTTTTATATGTTTTTTCATTTCAATATCCCCCAGATTAACAAGGCTTTCGACATAACGCCTTTGACCTCATTGTATCTTTTTTGTTATTATATTGCAACTATCTTCGCTCGTTTTATATGACGAAAGAAAAGCAAATCTGTTCTGTTGTTGCCTTAATTTTTTTGTGTCTGGATTTCGGGCTGAACGAGAACAGTGGAATAATCGGTATAAATAACCTTTCCCGGCAAAGCGCCGGTCGGTTTGCGGACATTGCGCACCATCGTGTAATCAACCGCGGTTTTACCCGCATCCCTGTTTTGCGAGTAGAACGCCGCGAGTGAAGCCGCCTGTTCGATTGTGCGCGCCGGAGGCTCACTCCCGTCGCATCGGATGATCACGTGGCTGCCGTGAACCTTCTGCGCGTGCAGCCAATAATCCGTTCTTCTGGCGATCTTAAAGGTAAGCTCGTCGTTTTGCATATTATTTTTACCGACTAATATCTTATATCCGTCATCGGAAAGATACATGACAGGCTGCTGCGGTTTTGCTTTATTTTTTTTATTGTCCTTGCCGCTCTTCAGATATCCGGATGATACAAGCTCCGAGCGAATGTCGGAAAGGTCCTTTTCGCTCTCGCACATGTCAATTTCATTGAGCACGCTGTTGAGATAATCAAGCTGCATCTCGTTTTGCGCGATCAGAACCGACAGATGCTTATAAGCGCCCTTTAATTTGTTATACTGTCTGAAGAGAGCCGCCGAATTTTGCTGAGGGTTTTTCAGCGGATCAAGAGCTATCCGAACAACGGGGAAGTTTTCTTCATAATAATTTTCACATTCGAGAATTGTCTGCCCTTTTTTTATGCGGTATATGTTTGCGGTAATGAGCTCCGCTTCTATTCGTATTTGCTCCCTGTCCTCGCTGCGCCGGAGCTCATCGTATTGAGAAATGAGTTTCCTTTGAATTCGGTCTCTGACCGTTTTTATTTTATGACGCAGTTCGCTGCCGCGGCGCTGCTGCTGCTCAAGGCGATCACGCTCGGCGTAAAAGGCGTCAAGCATCTGCGAAAAGGATTCATAAAGACGAGTTTCATATTTATCGCCGTACTGCGAAATTTCGGCAAAGCAAAAGTCCCGGGGGGTTCCGTTCTCGGCTAAAATACAGGGTGAGAAGTTCTTTTGTTCGACGAGGCTTTTCAGCTCAACGCACGAGCGAAAGAGGCCGGAAAAATTATCGCCCGCTCTGAATGAAATTTCTCTGCAAATAAGCGGAGAGAGCCCCGAAAAGTTATCAAGCAGCCATTTTTCCGGCGGTATATCCGTATCGGCATTTTTTATTGTATTCTCGATTGTCTCAATATCCGACAGGAAGAAATTGACCTTTTTCTGCATGGGTGGCAGTCGATACAGCATGCCCGGCTGCAGAGAGCGCATGTTATCGCCTGCATAGGTCATCCGCCTGAGGCAATCTATGATTATCCCGTCGGCTCCGACGAGAACAAGATTTGAGTTTCTGCCCATAAGCTCCGCTATAAGCTTCTTGCGGGTACTTACCCCGAGCTCGTCAAAAGTCTCAAGTTCGATGCAAATGAGGCGTTCAAAGTCCGGCTGAGTAACAGAAATTATTCTTGCGCCCACGAGGTGCTTCCGGAGAAGCATGCAGAACATCGGCGGCTCCGCCGGGTTTTCAAACGCGGCGGAAGTCAGATGTGCGCGCGCATTACCCGAGCCGACCGACACAAGGAGCTTTTTGTTGCCTCCGTTTGTCCGCAGATGAAATATAACCATGCTGCGCTCCGGCTGCTGCACCTTATCGATTTTTGCGCCGAGGCACATATTTGAAAGCTCATCTGTCAGAGCATAAACCGTAACGGCATCAAGTGGCATATCAATCACCCATTATTATATTATACAGTTCGTTTATGCGCTGTGTCTTCCCCTGCAGATAAAGCCATCCGAAAAGCGCCTCAAGCCCGGTGGCGGCATGGTACTCCCCTACCGTCGCCTTTTGCGGCACAGAGTTGACCTTGGCGTTCCTGCCGCGCTTGAAAACGGCGGTTTCCTCATCGGTCAATATCGGCAATATTTTTTCGACCGCTTCCGCCTGCGCTTTGGCGTTAACAAGCGACACCGTTTTGAAATGAAGCTTTGAGGCAGATTTGAATCCTTCCGTACACAGCATTGTCCTTGTCAAAAGCTCATATACACAATCGCCTATATGGGCAAGGGCAAGCATACTCATGCGGTTTATATCGGTAATTTCCATTTGCGGGTCAATATAGTTCATGTTAATATTCTCTGTTGTTACGAAGCGCCCTTCCGATTTTTTCGACAGTACTCTGTGGCTTTAGTCAAAGTCTTTATATTCTGCATCAGCCACGCCGCTGATATTTGCGGCAAGCTCCAAATCCTCCGAAGACGCGAAGCCGTGACTGACCTGAATTGCATGCCATCCGTCTCTGTCAACCAGCACTTTTCTCGGCTTCGCGCCCTCATATGGGCCAACAACGCCGAGCTCTTCCATCTGGTCGACAATTCTCGCTGCCCTCGAATACCCGAGCTTTATTCTTCTTTGAAGCATGGAAACGGAACAGGATTTTGTCTCGATAACAACCTCTACCGCCTGCGGAAGCATCTCGTCATATCCGCCCATGCCTCCGGAAGCGGAATCGTCCTTCGCGCCTTTTCCGCCCTTATCCGATGAAACGCCACCTTTTTCTTCGGTCGCCTTGAGCATAAACTGCTCTATTTCCTCATTATGCTCAACCGTTGCCGAGCCTTCTTTTATGAACTGAATAACGCTCTCGCGCTCCTCATCCGAAACAAAGGCGCCCTGAATACGCATCGGCTTTCCGCATCCTACAGGAGAATAGAGCATATCGCCCATACCGACAAGTTTTTCCGCGCCTGCCTGGTCAAGAATGATGCGGCTTTCAAGAGCGGAGGAAACGGCAAAGGCAATCCTTGAAGGGATATTCGCTTTCATAAGGCCTGTGATAACATCAGCGGACGGTCTCTGCGTCGCGATCACAAGATGCATTCCGGCAGCTCGTCCCATCTGGGCAACGCGGCATATGCTCTCCTCAACATCCTTGGAGGCGACAAGCATCAAATCGGCAAGCTCATCTATGACAATTACAACCCTCGGCATGGTCGCTTCGCCGTTTTGAAGGCAATGCTTATTATATGAGTCAAGATCGCGAACGCCGATATCCGAAAAGAGACGGTATCTCTTAAGCATCTCGACAACGGACCATTGCAGCGCCCCGGCCGCCTTTTTAGGATCGGTAACCACTGGGACGTAGAGATGCGGTATCCCGTTATATACGCCGAGTTCAACCATTTTGGGGTCTATCATTATGAGTTTCACTTCGTCCGGCTTTGCTTTATAAAGGAGGCTCAAAATGAGAGAGTTCATACAAACGGACTTACCGGAACCGGTGGTACCGGCAATAAGCATATGAGGAAGCTTGGAAATGTTTCCGACCACGCAGTCCCCGCTGATGTTTTTGCCGATAGCAAAACTGAGCTTGGACTTGGCGGTTGAAAAATTCTTGGAGCCGATAATGTCGCGCAGAAATACAGTGCTCACTATCTTATTCGGGACTTCAATGCCGACCGTGGAAATCTTATCGGGTATAGGAGCGATGCGCACATTTATAACGCCCAGGGACAATGCCAGATCGCCCGCCAAATTCGTAAGTCTGGCAAGTTTGACGCCCTGCGGAAGCTCGATATCATATCTCGTAACCGTAGGTCCTCGGATTATGTCAACTATCTGCGCATGGATGCCGAAACTGTCCATAGCGGACTCGAGGCGCATTTTATTAGTCTCAATCTCGTCGCCTGCATCAACGGCATTCCCGTCTCCCGCGCGGAGAAGTTCAAGCGGTGGAAATTGATAATCGCCCGAATTGTCATTGCGAGCTATTTCCATATCGAATTTCTCCGCCTCGGCATCGACATTGATACGCTTCTTCCGTCTTGGCAGATCGCTTTCTTCCGCTCCGGTTGAAGCGGGTTTCATTATTTCATCGACGGTATTTCTGAGCGATTCGACATCGACGCCTGCCGCTTTAGCGGCATTTTCGGCATCGCGCGAGCTTTTTGCCTCTCTCCGTGGCAATGGCGCAGATGCCGATACTCTCTTCGGCTTTACGAGCTCGGCTTCATCGTGTTTTTTAACTTTTTCCTTTGGCGCGGAATGCTGCTCGGATCTTTTTCTTCTGACATCTGAGGCAAACGGCTCATCATCGTCTCTAAGCGGGATATCCATGGCAGAAACGCTCGCGCGGTCTATCGTTTCGATCTTGCTGCGTTTCTTCGCACCTGCCTTAGCAGTTTTGTTTGCAGGCTCTGTTTTTATCTCAACCGGCTCGATATACTCATCATCGTCGTCATCAAAGCGATGCTTATTATTGTACATTGTCGGGTCGTACTTAACGGTAACACGCTTCTGCGCCTTTTTGAACAGATTTGAAAAGCTCCCGTTCAGGGACTTCACAAGGCAGAACGCAAGAGCGGCAATAAGCACGGGAAGCGCGCCGTAAATGCTCAGCGTCTTTTCAAGATATATTGCGATAAGCCCGCCTATGACGCCGGCGCTTCGCATGGATGTTCCCTGTTCAAAAAGAAGCCCCGTAAGCTCCTGCAAAAGCAGTTCGCTCTGCGGGAGATTGTAGGCGAAAAGACTGCCGATTGCCGAAATAAAGGCTGGAATCAGCAACGCGCAGAATACGCGGAAGACAACGGGCTTTCCATGGTGAAAGCCGAGAATAAGCGAGGTGAGCAAAAAAGCGGGAACCGTAAACCAAAAGCCCCAGCCTACCATTCCCTTTACAAACTCGGCAAGTCCGGAAATAAATGTACCGTCGGTATTAAAATAACTTATAATCTCGAAAACCGCCAAGAAAAGAAAAACAACCGCCGCAAGCTCTCTTCTGATCGGGGGAAACGCTTCGTCGGGAGCCAGAGCGCTCTCGTCAATCTTCTTTTTGGAAGATGAAGCTTTTGAAGAAGACTTGCCTGACGACGTCTTTTTTTTAGTTTGCGCCATATAATATCCTTTCCGAATGAAAAATCAGCCAAATAATATCAGAAAATCATAGTGAGAATAATCGAAAGCACGCCGAACACCCAGCAATAGTACGCAAAGCCTTTGAATTTCCCGTTCTCAAAAAACTTTTTCATAAACGTAATCGTTGCGATGCCCGACAGCATCGACGCGAGCATGCCAACCAAGTATGCGGGAACATTATTTATATCAACGCCCTGATTAAACGCCTCCGACAGACTGAGTATAACCGCGCCCAGCATGGCCGGAATCGACAGCAGAAAAGAAAATTTCAGCGCGAAATCCGGCTTGAGGCCTGTAGAAATTCCCGCAGTGACGGTTATGCCGGTTCTGGACAATCCCGGAATGACGGACACAAATTGACAAATTCCGATTATAAGCGAATCAAAAATTGTGATCCCGCGCTCGGTCTTTCTTCCGGATTGCATCTTGTCGGATACATACAAAACAAAGCCTGTAAGAATAACGGCAACACCGATGAAAATGCTGTTGTAATGCAGTTTTTTAATTTGATCAAAAACCGTAACGGCGAACAGCAGCGGCAGCGTGCCGACAAATAGCATAATAAAAAGCCTTGCCGAAGGATAATGCTCCTTCTTTTGCCCCGCCTGTGGGCCTATGCCCATAAGACCGAGCACTTCAAAAAAAATATCCGTTATTTCCTGCCAATAGACAACAATAACAGCCGCAAGGACTCCGAGCTTCAGCATGGCGTCAAGCAAAAGGTGCCCGTCATACACTGTGTCAATATCAAAAAGATTTCCGAGAACGGACATATGGCCGGAGGCGGATATGGGCAAAAACTCTGCAATTCCCTGTATCAAGCCCAATATAATTGCATTTAAAACCGTCATGACCCTGCCTCCCAAACATGCTGTAATTATATTAACACAATATTATGTAAAGTGCAAGGGCAAGGAAGACCGTAAAAAAGACAATTTTTTCATTAGTAAATTCCGTAAGAAAGGGACTGTGGTGAAAATGAAAATCACCGCAGTCCCTATGTCAAAAAACGATTTTTATTTGAGATACTGTCTGTCGTAATTACCCTGAATTGCCTTGACCATCACCGTGAGTACATCATTGACCGGCGTGGGTATACCAAGCTGTTTGCCGTACTCGGAGATTTTCTCGTTGAGTACGCATACCTCAGTCTGGCGGTGATTGATAAGCATATCCTGCGCCATGGAGGGATAGTAGTCGCCCATGTTCTGGATGAAGTTTTTCAGGTGCGTGTTTTCAAACTCAACGGCATCGAACGGCACGCCCTTGGCAGTGGCGACGGCGCATGCCTCCTGTACGACACCGCGGAAAAGCTGCATGCCGAACTCATCCTGCGCGACTTCGTATATCTTCAGACGGAGCAAAGCGCACACGGTATTGACAGTGCAATTGATGATGACTTTTTTCCACACGTTGGGTCTGTCATCCTCGTTGAACTCAGCAAGGCAGCCGCCATTGGTGAAAACTTCCGCAAGATACGCGCCGGCTTTGTCGGTAACAGGGCCGTTCTCCAGCGCGCCGAAGTGAACAAGCGTGCCCTTGACCTCGGTGCTGACGCAGCAGCCGGGCTCACGGAGCTCGGTGCCGAGCGCGCCGGAGCCGCAGAGAATGCGATTGGCTGGGAAATGGCTGAGGAGTATATCGTCGTTGCCGAGACCATTGATAAGAGAAACAACAACGGTGTCCGGTCCAATGCAGGGCATGGCGCTCATAATGGCGTTGTCAAGCTGGGTTGCCTTGGTAACGAAGATGACAATGTCCATAGTTCCGATATCGTCGGCGGTGTACGCGGTCTTGAAGCCATCGAGGTGATAATGAGTGTCGGGATAAACAATGAACTCAAGTCCGTCCTTTGCAATCTTGTCCATGTGCGCCTTGTACATATCAACAAGGGTGATGTCGGCGCCGCCCTTGCGCAGATAGCCGGCGAAGCAGCTTCCCGCCGCGCCGCAGCCGATCATTGCTATTTTCATAATCAGATTTTCTCCTTCCTTTTTGATCGTTGCCCTTGTACATGGCGACGGTCATTTTGCGTATATCATACTATTATTTCATTAAAATCTTTGATTTTAATGAAATCTTTTGAAGCCTGTAAGAGCCGCGCTGAAGCGCGGTTAGGCT
>CAVHIP010000075.1:0-10827 GCA_963636125.1 Oscillospiraceae bacterium
CTGCTATCCATTGTGCGGAACTTGATGAGTTTGAATATCTTTTCATCTTTTCCGGGCCTATATTGTGTAAAGAAAGGATTCCCACGCATGAAAACTGTGCCAAGAACGATCAAGATCAGATAAAGCCAAGAAAATACAATTACCGCCGCCGATGCGCAAAGAATATCTATTGGACGTTTGAAGTATTTTTCATACGGTCCTTTGTGTCTATCTTTAATCATCTGAAGCATCTCTTAATAATCTCAATCACTATTTTCTGCTGCCATTCTTCCATCTTGTTATCGCTCGGCAGGCAGCATCCTCTTTCAAACACATCGGCACCGACATCAATGCATCCGCCCTCTATATATGCATTCGTCCGGCAGCGGCCAGTGCCTTCGCGCGTGACAAATTCATGCATCCTGTACATTGGCTGCAAATGCATCGGTTTCCAGATTGGACGTCCCTCAGCGTTGAAGCAACTTAGAGCTTCCAGAATTTCGGTCGGGCAGGACTTTCCAGCTTCGCTTCTGAACAGCGCTCTGTGGTCATCCCTGACCTGCTCACACATGTAATCTTTGTCTATAATTAGTGAGGAGAGCCAATAATTTGGCTCTGTCCCCTCTGTGATCGGGTTCATGTGAACAGGCAGATCCTTTAAGCCGTCTCTGTATCTCTCATATACGCACTTCTTCTGCTCTATATGTTTCTCTAAATAACCGTACTGTCCTCTTATAACGCCGGCTACAACATTGCTCATCCTATAGTTATAGCCGATTTCCTCATGCTGATACCACGGTGCGGCTTCCCGGCTCTGCGTTGACCATTTACGAGCCTTATTTGCATCTTCTATGCTGTTTGTAAGCAAGCAGCCGCCGGCACTTCCCGTAATAATTTTATTGCCATTGTAACTGATTGCAGCATAATCGCCAAAACTACCGCACTGCTTTTTATCTACATTTGCGTTCAAAGCTTCAGCTGCGTCCTCAATCAAAAGTGCGCCATGCTTCTTGCAGATTTTCTTAATCTCATCAATCCGCCCGGGAAAACCATATAACTCCGCACAGACAACGAGTTTAACATCGGGATACATTTCAAAAGCTTTCTCGAGGGCAATGGGATCCATATTCCACGATGCCGCCTCCGTGTCTATAAATACAGGGATGCCTCCCTCATAGGCCACAGGGTTCAGAGTAGCATCGAATGTCATATCAGAGCAGAAAACTCGCTTGCCCTCTAAGCTGCCATGAGATATAAAAGGTTTTCCGTACAATTTTTCGCCTGCAAGCTTGCAACAAAGATGAAGTGCAGCAGTGCAAGTGGACAGACCAACTGCGTATTTCATGCCTACCTTTTCAGCCGCAATACGCTCTACTTCATCTATGTTTTCACCGACTGTCGACATCCAGTTAGTTTCATATGCCTCTGTAATGTACTTGAGTTCTTCGCCATGCATGGTCGGTGTAGCTAACCACACTTTGGTGTCAAATTTTTCTATCCCGCGAAAACGATCATCATGTAAATAATCCATCATACTCTTTACCCCCCCCACTTTTGTGGGGAATTATTGTTATTTTCACGCCTATACGGTCTTTGCTATGTCAATATCTTTACAGGGTCTCAACTGCAGCGCGTTGCTCACCAGTAGTGGCAGTCTCCTTTTCTTCCGCAGAAGGCGTCTCTGTTTCCGGTTTATAGGTCGTTACAATTTTCATTACGAGCGTCCTTATTTTCGCGTCATTTTCATAGGCAACTTTTTCAAGTTCCTCTATTCTCTCAAAAAACTCGTCCTTATCAAATTCAAGCGGATGCCCTATATATATAAGCTTATTTGGTGTCTTTTCCAGACCTTCCTCCGCCATGAGTTTCTCCTCATAAAGCTTTTCTCCGGGGCGAAGTCCAGTATACTCTATCTTTATATCCACATCCGGTCTCAATCCAGAAAGCTTTATGAGATTTCGAGCAAGGCTCTCTATCTTCACAGGCGATCCCATGTCCAGCACAAATATCTCGCCGCCTTTGGCGTAGGTACCGGCTTGAAGCACAAGGCTCACTGCCTCCGGCACCGTCATAAAATATCGGATTATGTCCGGATGCGTGACTGTGACGGGACCGCCTTTGGCTATCTGCTTCTTGAACAGCGGAACAACCGAACCGTTGCTGCCCAGTACATTGCCGAAGCGCACCGCCACAAACTCCGTGCACGCTTCTCCCGTACACGTCGCTGTTTCATGCGTGCTTATGCGCGGTATTTTATCTGCCTGCCCGGCCTTGATTGCACGGTCAAAGCTCTGTATCACCATTTCACACAGGCGTTTTGATGCACCCATGATGTTCGTGGGGTTGACTGCCTTGTCCGTTGAGATGAGCACAAAGCGCTTGCATCCATAGTGCATCGCGGCATATGCCGTCTTGTATGTGCCGAGAACATTATTTTTTATCGACTCACAAGGGCTGTCCTCCATGAGTGGAACATGCTTATGCGCTGCCGCGTGGAACACCAGTTCTGGGCGGTATCGTCTGAACACATCGTCCACCCGCCGGCTGTCTCGCACAGAGCCTATAAGCGTCACCAGATTCAAGTGTGGATATTTATCACGCAGTTCAAGCTGAATGTCATATGCGTTGTTTTCGTAAATATCGAAAATTATCAGCTTCTTTGGTTCATGCGCCGCAATCTGACGACATAGCTCGCTACCAATCGATCCGCCGCCACCTGTCACGAGAATGACTTTTCCTTTGATGAAGTCAAAAACTTCTCTCATATCTATCTTTATCGGCTCACGCCCCAGCAGATCCTCTATCGACACATCTTTTATAGAGCTCGCGTCCACCGTTTGCCCCAGCTGCTGATACAGCACAGTAACCTGCTTGAGCTCACAGTCGGTTTCGCTGCATATACTCAGCAATCCTCTCTTCTGTTCCACAGTCGCGCTGGGTATTGCGAGAATGATTTTATCTATCTTGTATTTCTCAACAGATGAAAATATATCCTCCTTCCCTCCGACAACGAGAACGCCCTCCATGTACCGCCCCCATTTGTTTGGGTTGTCATCAATAATGCAGCAAACTTTTTCATACTCACGGTGTGTGTTATTGAGATCGCGCACTATCATCTGCCCGGCCGCGCCGGCTCCGATGATCATAACGTTCTTCACTGCGAACGCATTCTCCGGTTTTTTTGTGCTTGTCACCATCCTGTACGCAAAGCGTATTCCGACAGTAAAAATGAACTGGAATGCAATGCCAAGGCAGTAATACGTCACGGGCATATGAGGGAGATAAGATGTCGTACCCATAATGTTCGATTGCGCAATCGTACCGCAAACCTGAAACGCAAGAGTAACAAGCGTGGCGCAGAGCGCATGGTACAACTCGTGCATTCCGGCAAACTGCCATATCGTGCGGTAGAGCTTAAAGCTCACAAAGACTATAATGCAGAACACCGCATATATCGGTGCGAACTGCCGCAACGCGGTTATATAAAATTCCGGAATATCCGAAAACCTACAGTCGTATCTGAGCCAGAGAGCTATATAAAATGCCGCGTTGACGGCTATTGCGTCATATACAGCCAGCAGTACGCTTATAATCTGCCAATGCTCTACATGCCTTTTCTTTTGGCCTTTTTGCGAACTTGGCATTTCAATGCCCCTCTCTGTTTATTCCTACCCGCACAGTTCGTCTTTGACGATCTCCCAGAGGTCGTCTGTGTCGACATAGAACTCATAAAATCTCTTGCCCAGTATGTTGTCGCCGTCTGCGTAGCGGACTTCGCCTATCTCGTACTTATCAAGATTCTCGGCGAGCTTGCCTATGGCGTCCGCCGTCATGTCCGTGACCATATAGTCCGACAGCTTTTCTACCAGCTTCATCGCAAGCTCCGAGTCGGAGTTGAACGCTTCCTTCGCGCTCTTCTGGAAGCCGGCGAAATACATTCTCTGCCGGCGCATGCGCGATGTGTTCAGCCCGTCGCCGACCGTCATCCTCGCCCTCACGAAGTGCAAAGCCTGTTCTCCGCGGAGCGTGATTACCGAGCCTTGCGTCAGCGTCGCGTCAACCGGCGTCAGATCGTCCTCCACCGTGACCGTCACCCCGCCGACAAGGTCGTTTACAATCGGCACCGCGTCCATCGTGAACGCCATGTAGTGATCTATCGGCGCGTTGAACAGCAGCTGAGATACGGCGTTTCGCGTGTTCACGCAGCTGTCTTCCCGTCCCGAGCCGTAGGTGTGCGAAAGGGCGATCTGCTCATAGCTCGTGCCGCCCACATCGCCTGTCACGCTCAGCCACGGTACGTCCATCATCGTGTCGCGGTTTATCTGGATAATCCCGCACCTCTGCGCGTCGTTGTCCATCACGAGCAAAACGAGAAAATCCGCCTGCTCAAAGTTGTAGTACGGCACGATGTCGTCATCATCGTATTGAATCTGCTCTCCGACAGTGTCCGTGCCTATGAGGAGCACGGTGTCCACATGTTTTCTAAGCTGCGCCGTCTCGCCGGCATATTCAAGCTCCGTCAAGGGCTTTGCGGCATGCTCGGATGTCCCCGCGTTCTCTATAAACTCCTCATTCGCTTTTTTTTCGGTCATCACCGCCATCACTGCGATGCCGACAAGCAGCAAGATGCACAGCGGGAGCAGATATTTATGCTTTCTTTTCTTCATCTTTTTTTCCGTTCGTAAGATCCAGAAAATAATATATGCGCTTATTAAATGCGGCAAAATCCGTTTCCGCCCCGGCCGCCTTTATAGCCTCCGCCGCCGCGCCCATGTTCGGCGCGCGCTCAAGCATATTGTGGCAGTCGGTGCCGATGAAATGCACCTTGCCCTCTTTCAGGAGCTTTATCGCAAGTTCCGCCGTGTCCCGATGCAGAAAGAAACTCGCGTTGTACTGCACCAGCATGCGCCGGGAATATACCTGCTCCGTAAGCGTGTAGTCATTTAATAAACGCATAAACCTGTCAAGATGCGCGATGACGGGTATGCATCTTAGATTGCGCCCGACCTGCTCTATCTCGTCGAGCATCATGTCCGTCCACTTGCACATCGGCGGCTCTATCAGAATGCAGTTCGATTGGCCCATTTTCAGCTCGCTCAGCTCTTCCGCCTCGCTCATCCCGGGGAAGTAGAGTATCTCCGCCCCGAGATATATCTTCGGCAGCGCTTCGCCCTTCGCCGCATTTATGAGACGCGAATACGCCTCCGTCCTGCGTTTGAGAAACGACGCGGGATCTTCGTCATAGGCGTAGTAGTGAGAGGTGGAGAAAACAACATCACAGCCTTGCTTCTTCTGCTCGCGCAGCATCGCAAGGCTCTCTTCTACGCCGGACGAGCCGTCGTCCATATTCGGTAATATGTGTGAATGAAAATCTACCATGTTAAGAGCAGAGGCGGCATATATCTGCATACATACCGCCTCTTTTCCTTTACGGAATTACTTTGCGGCAAAAAGAGCCACGGGACCGTTCTCGGGAATGATAACGGTTATTGTTCCGTCCTCATTGAGAACATACTCCAGATCGACCCACTCGCCGTTGACAAACAGCTTGCCTGCGAAGTCCGCTGCGTCCTTCACATTTTCCATCGTAACAGTCAGCGTGTACGGTAAAACTTCGGACGTGCCGTAGAAGAAGTACTGCGCTTCCATTCCTTCGGGAACGGCAGTTTCCAGTGCCTCCTGCGCTTCCTTGACAGCTTCCTGAGCCTCTTCGGGCAGGTTCTCGATTTCATCGATAGCGGTGAGCTCGGCCTCGGTATCCTCCGCTACGGTAGGCAGCGCGGTAGCCTTGGTTCCGTCTTCCGTTGTCTTTTCCGCTTCGACGCTGCCGGTTGCGGCAAATGCTACTGCGGACAGGCTGAATACAACGACAAGTGCAAGAACAAATGCGAGAATTTTCTTCATGAACATTTTCTCCTTTCTTCAGATTTTGCTTTAGAGTTATATTTGTATATGAACTGCGTATTCCGCAGCATATACCGAAAGAAATTAATAAAATTAGTAATATGAATACTGATACTTTTTCCCGGCTCCCTCTATCGCGCCGTTGACCACAAAGCCCAGTATGTTCACATTCACGAACTTCAACTGTTCTACGCAATCGCGCAATACGCCGCGCGGGCAGTTGTTCTCGCGCATGACGACAATCATGCCGTCCGTATGCTTCGTGAGCATCACCGCGTCTATGACCGCGCCGACCGGCGGCAGATCGATGATGAGATAGTCATACGCCTTGCTCACGATCGACAGCAGCTTCTCCATACGCTGGGAATTCAACAGCTCCGCCGGGTTCTTGGGTATATCTCCGCTGGTAATGATGTCAAAAGACGCATCGCTCGCAGAGCTGCTGTATCTCTGTATCGCGGAGGTGATGGAGTTCACATCGCCGAGGAGATTGCTCAGTCCCGGAGTCCGGCGGATTCCGAGCTTCGCGCTGATCGACGGACGGCGCAGATCCGCGTCCACCAGCAGCACGCGCTTGCCGAGCTCCGACAGGGAGTAGGCGAGATTGAGCGACACCGTGCTTTTGCCTTCGCTGGGCTGCGCGCTTGTCACGCCGATGACGCGGCATTTCTCTTCGCTCTCATCAAAGGACATCACCACATTCGTCCTCAGGCGCTTGAACGCTTCCTTTGCCGCAAAGCTCAGGTTTTCGCATACGCGCTCATGGCTTTTATGCGGCTTTTCGCGCGGTTTTTCGACGGTTGTTTTTTTCTCGTCCATAACTCAGGCCTCCTTGCTGCCGTAGTAAGAGGAATAGTAATATCCCTTCTTCTCGCTCAGACGCATATCCGGAATAAGCGCCAGCACGGGGATATCCGGGTACAGCTCTCTGAGCTCATCCGCAGTCGCAACAAGGTCATTGCTCTGCTCGTTGACGATATACTTCAATATGACGACCGCCGCGCCGAGGAACAATCCAAGCAGCACGCCGAGCGCTGTGTTCTTCACGAAGCTCGGGGAGGAGCGATGCGCCGGCACAATGGCGTAGTCCACTATGCGTACGGAGCTGCCGTCCACAATCTCCGCTATCCTGTCCGGAAGAAGCTTCGCTATCGTGTTGGCTATAAGCTCCGCTTCCGTCGGGCTCTCGCTCTCGACCGTGATGGTGAACGCCGCCGTCCCCGTCACAGCCTCCGTGGTGATCATCTCCGAAAGGTCCTCATAGTCATACGAGAGACCCGCCTCCGCGATGACATCCTCCAGCGTTGTTCTGGACTCGAGGATGAAGATATATGTCGAGACAAGGGAGTTTGATGCCGTCAGCTCGGACGAGGATATGGAGAAGCTCGTAGAGCCGAAGGAGAAGGAGCTGTTGTTGACGTACATCGATGTTGTCGCCTCGTACTTGGGCTTTATGAAGAAGACTGTCACGGCAAATGCCGCCGCGCCCGCGATAAGAGCCGCGAGTATAAGCGCGAGCGCCTTGCTCCACAACACCCTGAACAGTTCCAGAAGGTCTATTTCTATTTCACCGTTTTCTTTTTTCGTTGTCATTTGCCGTTCCTCATTTCAGGCTGTTCGCTATAATGCGGTTGAGATAATCCGGGTCATCCTTGAGCAGGAGTCTTGTCGTTTCCTTTATATATAGCTCGCTCTCCACTTCATCGAAATACCCGAGACTGTCCATTCTGTCATACACAAGCTTGCCGATGAGCCGGTAGGCTTTGCCGTTCAGCTCGGCGCTGTCCGCAGTGCTGCTGAAGCTTTCCGGCACAATGCCGTATTTTATGTTCTCCTGATCCTGCTTTGTCGGGGAGATGCCGGCATCGGCCAGACCGTCTTCGCAAAGATACTTGCGCACGTTTATATAATGGTTGCCGAACGCCTGCATCATCGCCGTGTCTATACTGTCAAGATCATTGGATATGCCGTACCAGGTTGCCACGGTGCAGGGTCCGAGGACGATGTATCTGTCGCTGTTCTGCGTCTGCCTTGCGATGAGCGCCTTTGTCTGCGCCACAAGGTCATTCGCATCGCTAAATCCGCCGTATGTGCCGATGCAGACGATGTGAACATAATCCTTGTACATATCCGTGGCGGCAGTCGTGATGACCGTACCTGCCGGAATATATGCTTCGCTTCCTGCCGCCGCGCGGGTGAAGTAATACTTGTTGGAGGTATAGCCGTAAGTATTCGTCGAAGTGAGCGACAGCACGCCCTCTATGCCGTTGATGGTGACATTGTTCACGCCGACGCTGCCGCCCGTGAGAGGTGTGACATCTTTGCCGTTCTGACTGACCAAAGTAATCTCAACAGGCTCTGTTCCGGCGGGAATCGTGAAATCCGCCTTTACGACATACGGCACAACGCCGCAGCGGCCGAGAACGGTATTCGTGTCCTCCTGTCCGCCGCCCATGTTGACCACGGGGATGCTGACCTTATAGTCGTCCCACTTAAGTCTTGCGTAATCGTCCGCATTCTCTATGGAATTGCGGAAGTCATAAATGTCGCAGATATATGCGTCTATATATTTCTGAAGGACGTAGGGGTAAGACACGTTGCCGGACGATCCGGCGGTTATGCTGTCTCCCCAGCAGACTATGCCCGGCAGATACTCCGCCACCGTCTGCATATCCTTTTCGTATTCCGCGTTTATTGCGTCAACGCTCTCCTGACGCGCCGCCGTCTGCTGCTCCTGCTGCTGCGAATACGCCTCAACGAGCTGAGAGTCTTCCTCTTCGGTCTTCTTGTATACCGAGAACATTGCCATTCCCAGAACGGCGAGAATAATAATGATGAGTATCGCGAGGATGATATTGCGTATCAGGTTCTTCTTGTACTTGTCTTCCCACATATCTTGCTGATCTCCGTCTTTTTGCTTGCTAATATTAAAATTTCCCTTTGTCCGGCGCATGAAGCCGAACCAAATTATGCACGATTCCTTTTTGGCACCATCGGTCAATTACACAATTTACCGCCGATCTTACCGCTTCATTGGCTGTCCGGACAAAATACTTGATTTCGTTCTGTACAATAAAAAAGGAAGCCCATGTACGGACTTCTCGGACGTATAAATTGTTAACAAAATGTATTGCGTTTTGTGCAGATTTATGTTAGATTATGCTTTAGAATATAAAAAAATGAAAAAATCTGGTATAGCCAGATATATTTTTGCTACGTCCGATAAAATCGGCACATAGTTATATTGGAAAGCAATCATCTAAAGTGAGGAAGCCTCTTTTAGTTGGATCGACAATCCGGTATACTCTTGCCACCTGCTTTTACCGCATTATGCGGGACTGCCCAAATTCGATATTGCAGAACGAAATCAAGTATTTTGTCCAAACTGTCAATATAAAAACTCTGATTTTATCAAGTATCTGTGTCAAACAGACGGCGTCGAATCACATAACACGATGCTGTCAAAAATATACATTATACAATCATAGGAGGACTGTATCATGAAAAAAAGACTCATTTCCATGCTGATGGCTTTGCTGTTTATAGCAAGCCTTGGAACATCTGCGTTTGCGGATAATTGGGATATTGCGAACGGCAATATTTCTGTAGATGCGATAAGCAGCGGGCAGACCGTTTCGCAAGGAGAAATCCAGAATTATTCCGATCCCGCTCCGGTAATCACCGGCACATCCAATACGTATACCGTCACTATCAACGCTGATGATGGCGCGACTGCCAACGTCACACTGCAGGACGTGAACATCGATATGAGCGGTTCGGGCGATGCCCAAGGAGATGTTGAGGGTAAAGCCGCTGTATCGGTAACGGGATCCGGAAATGTGAATATCGAACTGAATGGTGACAACAATGCTCAAGGCGGCTATTACCATGCAGGAATTGAAAAGAGTGGCGACGGTACGCTGACTCTGAACGACACTGATAAAGACGCTACTCTCAACGCCACCGGCGGCGATTATGCCGCAGGTATAGGCGGCGGTGTTGCCGGTACTGGAAAAAATATCACTATCAATGACGGCGATATAACCGCTACCGGCGGTAAGGGAGCCGCGGGTATGGGCGGCGGCTATGCAGGTGACAGTTATAATTTAACGATAAACGACGGCAGCGTCAATGCACAAGGCGGCGATGGCGGCAGCGGTATAGGCAGTGGCGACTTCGGAGATAGCAAGGGCACTTCGATAAATGGAGGAAATGTTCAGGCCAAGGGCGGTAATTTTGCGGCAGCTATAGGCGCAGGCGCCGACGGTACATGCAGTGATGTTACTATATCCGGTGATGCACAAGTCAAGGCGCAGGAAGGCGCCAACGGTACGGCTATCGGTAATGGTGCAGTTTTGGGTTATGGTAAGGAAACTAAAGCTGCAGAGCCTGTTGCCCCGGATACAAGCAAGCTTTCACCTAACGGCTCTGTTTCATGCTATGATTCCAAAGCTGATATGAGCAAAGATGAGCCGACAACAGAAACCGCCGGAACCTATATCCCGCCTGTTGAAACTGTTGAAATGCCTTCTGTGTCATCACCCCTTTACGCCGTAACGGATAAGGACGGTAAGAGCGCAGAATATAAATATGAGCTGAAGGACGGCGTGTTGACAATCACCGCGGACGCAGACTTCGCCATTCTCACCGGCAGGCTCAGCGCAATCAATACTCTTAAAGCACAGGGCGTAGAAACAATCGTATTTGTAACGAACAATACGACATCTACCTTTGCTCTTGCAGACCTTTCGGCAAAGGGCAGCAGCGGAAGCTATGTGCTTACCCATGACGGCACAACCGTCACCTTTGTCCTCGGCGATGCTGATATAAGCGATATACTCAAATAAAAAAAACACAATAAAAATACAACAGATACCGACATGGCGGGTGCACAGCACCCGCCATGTTTTTCGTTCGTAAGGCTCAGAGAGCTGTACCCGGATA
>CAVHIP010000076.1:0-4222 GCA_963636125.1 Oscillospiraceae bacterium
GTACTGCATTTGGCCTGTGTTTGCAATTCTTATTGCATGGAATCCGCAAATAAAGGTTCTCAGACTCATCAGCGAGGATGATCAGCAGGCAAAAATTCAGACAATGCGCGCATACGGACGCACTCTCCCAATATTGATAATTTCTCTCGCGGGTAGCAGTCTTCTCGCCATGCTCCAGGAGGCGACTGCCCTCAAGGTCACCCTTTATATGTACAGTAGCCTTGCAATAATCTGCGCCATCATCGCCGCTGTCACTTATACTCCGGTTCCGTCTCAGATCAATGCTGCCAAAGAGAAGAGCGTTGACCTCAAGGAGTACGGCAAGGTTCTGAAAATGCCTGAAGTTTGGGCGATTGGTCTCATTGGTTTTTCCGCCTATACCGCAAGCACCGGCGTTACCTACCTTCAGCCGTATCTTGCAAGTGTATTTAACCTCAGCGCCGCTACATCTTCTGTGTTTGCGATCATCGCTAAGAACTGCGCGCTTATTGCGGCTCCAATAATTACTTGGATTGCAATGAAGGCAAAGATGCCCGTTACCAAGGTTCTTGGGTACTCACTCATTCTGGCTGCCGTTTGTTTTGTGATCTATCTGCTTATGCCTGCAAATACCCTCGTCCTTGTCCTCTGCATCATATTCTATATGGTTGCGGCTCTCTGCATTATGTCAACTTGGGCACTGCAGTTTGTTCCGGTTTCCGAGGTCGAGATTCCTATGGCAGTTACCGGAAGCGCTATTGGTGTTATTTCCATGTTCAGTTTTGTGAGCGATATTTTCTACTCTGCAATCTGCGGTCATTTTATCGACAAATATGAACTGAACGGATACAGATGGATATTCGGTATGACTGTTGTTATTCTCATAGCCGGCGCTCTTGCCTGTATGTATATCGTCAAAAAGATAAAGACACTTCCGCCCAAGGCAGAGTAATTCCTTAAAATTTCACACAGCCTCCCGCATAATGCGGGAAGCTGTGTAAAATATGTTTTTATTTATATGTTTTGCTGATATTTAGAATTTAATTAATATCAATTTTACAATAATCATGTTGCTATGACAGTTTAGAAAGGCAGGCGAACGAAATGTCACAAGTAAACGGAAAACCGAATACGGAAAACGACACAAGCCGACTCATAACCGATGATTACGAGTGCAAAAAGGACTGCCGCAACTGTCCTTTTCCCGGCGCGAAATGCTATCAGTCCAAGTACGATCGCTTTAATACCGGTTTATTAGTTCACAGACAGTAAGGAGCAAAAATGGAAAAGAAGATCCTCAATGATTTCTGTTTTCACAAGCCGAAAACACTGGAAGAGGCACTTGTCCTTATAGACAAGTATCAGGAAAACGGCCTTTTGATGGAGGGCGGTTCGGAAGTTATCCCAAACATGAAGTCTCTTGTCGTTACGCCCGATCATATTATTTCCCTCAAGCATATTCCCGAATTTGATTATATCACATTTACCGAAGGCAAAGGACTGCACATAGGTCCGAGCTGCATTCTCACAAATGTTGAGTATAACCCCGATGTACAGAGAGTTTATCCGTCTTTGTACGAGGGTGTTCACGGTATGTCCAATACAAATATTCATAATATCAGCACCGTTACCGGCAATATCTGTTATGCCGTACCGTCGGCCGATACGGCGGCTCCGCTTCTGACTCTGGAGGCCGAGTTGAGCGTGAAGTCTGTCGATGGTGAGCGCAAGCTTCCCATAACGGAGCTTTTTGCCGGCGTGCGCCGCACAACGCTTAAAAAGAACGAAATCGTTACGGATATCTTTGTTCCGCAGCCTGACCCGAGAGCGGTTATGGTCTATTATAAAAATCCGTGCCGCAAGGCGCTGGATCTTGCCATCGCCGGTGTTGCGACTTATACGGTTCTCGATGACAACGGCGTTGTTGAGGATGTGCGTATTGCAATGAGCGCTGTTGCGGTCGTTCCGAAGCGCGCGTTCGAGGCGGAAAATATGCTGCGCGGCAAGAAGCTTACCGAGGAGCTTATTTGCGAGGCGGCAAGCCATGCTTCGCTTAATGAGTGCTCTCCTATAAGCGATATCCGCGCATCCGCCGATTATCGCCGAGAGCTTGTATATCTCTCGGTGCGCGATGGTCTTACACTCGCTCTCGGCAGCAAGGAGGATAAGTAAAAAATGACTCAGATAGTTAAACTTCACGTAAACGGCGTAGATTATGAGCTGGCGCTCGACACGAGAACTACTCTCGTAGACGCTCTGCGCGATCATCTAGGTCTGACCGGCGTAAAGAAAAGTTGTGACGAAGGCGAATGCGGCGCGTGTACCGTCCTGCTTGACGGAGATGCCATCGCCTCCTGCACCTATCTTGCGGTAGAGGCGGAAGGTCATGATATTGTCACTATTGAAGGCCTCGCCAAGGACGGTGTTCTCCATCCTATGCAGAAAGCGTTTATTGACTGCTTCGCTGTTCAGTGCGGCTTTTGTACGCCCGGCATGATTCTTGCGGCTGTCGCGATGCTCAACCATTTTCCCGATCCCACCGAGGAACAGATACGCGACATTATGCGCGGCAATATCTGCCGCTGCACGGGATATACAAAGATAATAGATGCCATTATGCAGGCAAAGGAAGTCATGAAAAAGCAGGCCGCAGGCGAAGTTAACGAGGATACGCTACCCAAACCGGAGAGCGTATATAAGGCAGGACCGATCGCGCAGTGCGGCGGCTGATAGGAGGACATGTAATGGCAGATAAAGAATTTTATTCTATCGGCAAGGGCGAAATTCGCCAGGATGCCGCATTGAAAGTTACGGGCGCCGCGCTCTATTCAACAGACATTCATCCCAAGGGAATGATATACGGCAAAATACTCGGCAGTCCGATTCCCCACGGTATAATCAAGAGCATCGATACAAGCGAGGCGGAAAAGCTCCCCGGCGTTGTGGCGGTTGTGACCGGAATGGACGGCCCCGACCATCCCACTGTCGGAGGCTATCTGACGGATAAATTCATCATGTGCCGCGTCGGAGACAAGGTGCGCTGTGTCGGCGACCCTGTCGCGGCCGTCGCGGCAACTTCCGAACAGATCGCCGAGGCGGGATGCAAGCTCATCAAGGTTGAGTATGAGCCTCTGCCTTATGTGTTAGATCCCGAGGAGGCCTATAAAGAGGATTGCCCCGCTATTGTGCACGATGATGTACAGAGCTATAAACGCCTTGACCTGCACGGTGTTGCGCACAGTTTTGACCGCAAGCACCCAAATCAGGCTATCAAAAGAAGAGTACGTCACTGTGACGAATTCGGTCTTAACCCGGATGACTACGCTACCCCTGAAGAATATGACGCGGCGTTTGGCGCAAAATTTGATGAGGTTTATGAGAACGCGTACCTCAAGCTCCCCGAGCAGCGTTATGAATTTCCGCGCGTGAGCCACTGTTTCATGGAACCGCATGTCACGGTTGTAGAGCCGCTGACCGATGGCGGCATAGAAGTCTGGGCAAGCGAGCAAGGCGGCCGTCTGGTCAAATACAGCATGTCCGCCGCGTTTGGTCTCAAACCTTCCGATTTCCACATGCACGTTCCCTTTATGGGCGGCGGCTTCGGCGGCAAGGATGACTGCCCGGTTACAGGCCCATGTATTATGCTCGCCCTCAAGAGCCATCGCCCCGTCAAGATAGTTCAGACCCGTGAAGAGGTTTTTTCCAATGGCACGCCTCGCCCCGGCGGAGCAATATATGTCAAGGATGCGTTCAACAAGGACGGTACTCTTGCCGCACGCAAGGTAACCGCGTTTATCAACTGCGGCGCTTATACGACCTCCGCCCTTGTTATGCTTGACCACAGCGTTTACGGTGTCTCCGGCAACTATCGCAATCCGTGCCTGTGGGTTGATGCCTTCGGCGTTTATACCAACACCGAAAACAACGGTCCTTACCGCGCTCTCGGCTGCGAACTGTTTGTATACGCCATTGAACGCAATCTTGACCTTGCCGCCGAAGCACTCGGCATTGACAAATATGCTATCCGCAAGCTCAATGTCCTTCGCAAGGGCGACATAGACGGACACGGCCAGCTCGTCTATAATAACGGCAGCGATGAGGCGATCACAGCGGCGGCGAAATTCATTGAGTTTGATAAACCCGCCCATGCGCCGGAAGGCCCGTGGAGATACGGAAAAGGCCTTTCCCTCGGCAACAAGTTTACCGCATACGGCAAAACCGGAACCGAGGCAAATGTCACCAT
>CAVHIP010000076.1:4232-10764 GCA_963636125.1 Oscillospiraceae bacterium
GAACATATATCAACGGCAACGCCATTATCCTTGCCTGCAAGGACGCGCAGCGCCAGCTTTTCGAACGCACATCCAAACGCCTCGGCGTACCGACGGAACGTCTTGCAACCGAGAACAGCAAGGTATACGACAAGGAAAACCCGGATAACTTCCTCTATTTCCATGATCTCTATGAGCATGGCGGATGGGCGCCCGAAAGCAAGCTTGTCGGCCGAGGCACATTCTCTCCCGAGCAAGCGCTCAATAACCCAAAGAATGCTCAGGGCAACCCCGTGCTGTTCTATTCCATCGGTTCATGGGGCATGGAAGTCGGCGTGAATATCGAGACGGGCGAGGTCAAGCTGGTCAATTGCGGCGGATTTTATGATGCCGGCCGTGTGCTCAACCGCAAGACCTGCGAAGGTCAGATTGAGGGCGCTCTCTCCATGGGTCTCGGACAGGCCATTTTTGAAGAAATCATGATAAACGATAAAGGGCGCGTCATCAACGGCAACTACCGTGACTATAAAATCCCCACATTTATGGACAGCCCCACAAATGACAAGCTTCATGTTGACTTTGTCGGCGAGCCGTTCCCGTCGGGACCGAACGGCGCAAAGGGCGTGGGCGAGGTCGCGCTTATACCGGTTATGGCCGCATTCGCAAACGCAATATATGCCGCAACAGGCGCGGAGATTCATAATATTCCCATGACGCGCGAGAGAATACTTCAATCTCTGCGTGATAAGGAAGCAGCGGCGAAAAAGGCATAATTCTTGAGCGACAGTATTACATAAAAGCACAAAGGAGAAAAATCAATGGAAAACAAATCGGATTTTCTGGTGCTCGGCGGCGGTATAATAGGCTCCTCCGTTGCGTATTTTCTCAGCAAAACCGGTGCTTCCGTTACGGTACTCGAACGCGGCGATACGGCGTTCGGAACGGCCGGAGCTTCCGGAGGACTTATAAACTGGATCACCTGCGCGGAGTCACAGATGAACCTGTTTATGAGAAGCCAGAATATGCTGGAGCATCTTCAGGAGGAACTCGGCGCAAATTTTGAGCTTAACTACAACAGCTATAATATGCAGATCATCTCCAATCAGATTGAGTGGGATGCGTCAGCTCAGCTTATCAACGATTTCAAGCTTCCCGGCTTTGAGGCAAAGCTTATTGACAGCTATGAGTCTCACCAGCTTGAGCCCTGTGTAACGGAAGATATGCTTGGCTCGATATACGTTCCCAGAGTGCATTATCTTAATCCCATAAAGTTTGCGCTTGCATACCGCAATGCCGCTGTGAGAAACGGTGCAAAATTTGTCAACGGCGCGGAAGTTTCAGAGATACTTCATGATGGTGCGAAGGTTATCGGTGCCGCCGCCAAGGGCGAAAAATGGTTCGCCGGCGTGACGGTGAACTGTACGGGCGTATGGTCGGAAAAGGTGTCCGCTATGGCCGGTTCATCCGCTCCCATCCATCCCATCAGAGGCGAATTTGCCATCACAGAGCCTGTGAAGCACTTCTGCAATACAACCATCAGCAGCGCACAGTATCAGACAATCGTCCAGCACCCCGAGCTTTTCCCTGCGGCGGCGATTAAATACAACCTCGGCTTTTCCGTCGAACAGACATCCACGGGCGCCTGTATAATCCACGGCACGCGCGAAATGAACTCCGGCCTTGACAACAGCGTTATTCCCGAGGTTATTGAGCTGCTTATTCAGACGGCGTGCAGGTTTATACCGAAACTCGGCACACTGCGCATAATGCGCACCTATGCCGGCGTTCGCCCGGGAACTCCTGACGGAGATCCGTACATAGGCCTTGTAGATGGTATTCCGGGCTTCTGCGAATGCTGCGGTCACGGCGGCGAAGGTATTGCTTTGTCCCCCGCAACGGGCGAGGCGGTAGCTGAGCTGCTGACCGGCGGTAAGACGCTACACTGTGATATTTCAAGATTTACTCCCAATAGAATTGAAAGAAACTGAAAACGGAAAGGAATGATCTAAATGAAAGAATCCATGAGAATAACGGATCATCCCATTCTCGGAAAAGATGAGTCCGTAAAGAAGGTTACCATATATTATGAGGGTACTCCCGTAGAAGCAAACGAAGGTGAACCGATAGCCGTGGCTTTGGCCAATGCGGGAATCCGCACGTTGCACATCACCGAGAAGTTCGGTCACCCGAGCGGAATATTCTGCGGACAGGGACGCTGCGGGTCGTGCCGCATGATAGTTGACGGTGTACCGGATGTTAAGACCTGCTCCACTCCCGTCAAAGACGGGATGAAGGTTCAGGTTCAGCACGGTCTGGCATAAGGAGGAAGCGTTGTGAAAGAATTAGAGCGCGAAATACTTATAATCGGCGCAGGGCCTGCCGGTATCTCCGCGGCCATTGAGGCGGCCAAGTCCGGCGCTAAGGTCACTGTTGTTGATGAGAATGCCGCAGTCGGCGGTCAGCTGTACAAGCAGATACATAAGTTTTTTGGATCAGCCAAGAACAGCGCCGGAATGCGAGGCTTTGAAATAGCGCAGAAGCTTGAAAAAGAAGCGAGAGAGCTCGGAGTCGAGTTCTGGCTTAACACCGTCGCTTACGGTATTTTCAAAGAAGGTGTCGGAATTGTCAAAGATGAGGATAATTTCCTTGTCAAGGCAAAGAAAACCATTGTCGCGGCGGGTGGCATTGAGAATACCACGGCGTTTCCCGGATCTACTCTCCCCGGCGTAATGCTTGCCGGAGCGGCGCAGATGCTTGCAAATGTGTATCGCGTACTTCCCGGCAAGCGCATTATCGTTGTCGGCAGCGGCAATGTCGGCCTTATTGTTGCCTATCAAATGCTCCAGGCGGGAGCGCAGGTTCTTGCGGTTATCGAGAAGGGCGATAAAATCGGCGGATACGGAGTGCATGCCGAGAAAATCCGTGCGGCAGGAGTTCCCATTCGCACCGGCACCGTCATAAGCTGCGCAACGGGCGTAACCTCCGTTGAAAAGGTTACGACAGTTGACGCAGAGGGGCATGAAACCGAGTATGATGCCGATACGGTTATTATGGCTGTGGGCATGTCTCCAATGACGGAATTGCTGTGGAATGCCGGGTGCAAATTTGAGTTTATCGGAGAACTTGGCGGATATGTCCCGCTGCATAATGTCGGCATGGCAACGACCGTTTCAAATCTTTACGCCGCCGGTGATGTGACGGGAGTGGAAGAAGCTTCCGTTGCAATGGAGGAAGGCAGAATTGCCGGTATTTCTGCGGCGGCAGCCTGTGGATATATGAGCGAAAGCGAACGTGATGCCAAGTGCCGGCCGCATATAGAGTCTTTGCGTGAACTTGAGAGCGGCGAATATGACGGGGGACGCAGCGCTGCGCGCGAAAAGAAGCTGGAGTTTTTCAGCAGCTTCGGGAAATAAAGGAGTGCATAGAGATGCACGATGGAATACTGTACACAGGTGTGCCTACCGAAACGGAGCTTGCGAATGCGCCGGGAGTTCCGCCGTTGGATGAGATAAAACCGAGAGGAACGGCTTTTGTGGAATGTTTGCAGACCATTGCGTGCAATCCTTGCGAGGCTAATTGCCCTACGGGTGCTATCAGCATAGGCCGCGAAATAGCCAATATTCCTCGACTTGACGCGTCAAAATGCATCGGATGCGGCACTTGTGTGTCGAAATGTCCGGGATTGGCAATAAGCGTGATTGCATTTAATAAAAATACAGCAACCACAGTGATGTCTATTCCTTATGAGTACTATCCTCTTCCGGAAATCGGCAGTACGGTGTGCGCCGTTGACCGCGGCGGAAAATATATATGCGATGCAAAAGTTCTCGACATTATACCGAAAACCGAAAAGCAAAGCACATGTGTTGTAAAAATAGAGTTTCCGGATAAATACGCATTCAAAGTAAAATCTATAAATACCTTTCATTGGAGGTCAAATAATGGATGATAATGTTATCATTTGCCGCTGCCAGGAGATAACCTACGGTGAGATTGTAAAGGCTATTGAAGAAGGCGCCATCACAGTTACCGGCGTAAAAAAACGCGTAGGGAGCGGCATGGGAAGCTGCCAAGGTAAATACTGCGAGCATCTTGTGGCTCAGATTATCTCCGAAAAGACAGGTATTCCTGTCAGCGAGCTTCTTCCCGATACAAAGCGGACGCCGGTTCGCCCTATAGACGCAAAGGTTTTCCTGAAATAATTGCATGAAACGAAAGGGTCTTTGCCGGTGAAGCTTTGACCCTTTCGTTAAAAATCGAAAAGATAATTTTTTGACATTTTTATGTTGATTTTACATATAAATGATGTATAATTGTTTGTGCGTCATAATAAATTGCGAGGTGTACACAATGAAACTTGACCGCATCGAAATATTTTGTGCGGTTGCAAGAAATATGAGCTTTACAAAAGCGGCGGAAGAGTGTGGTATGGCACAATCTGCCATAAGCACGCAAATCCGCGCTCTCGAAGAGGATCTGGGCTTTCCGCTTTTTGAACGCAGCACGCGAAAAGTTTCGTTTACGGATGCCGGGCAGAGCTTTTATGTGGACTGTGTGAAAATGCTGAGCGGTTTTGACGAGGCGCTTGAACGAGCCGTATCTACCCATAAAGGCAAAAAGATGTTCCTTACCATCGGCATCGAAGGTCTCATGCAAACTTCTTATAAGGCTGCAGCCATACGCCGGTTTACCGCCGAACATCCGGATATTCAGATAATCCCCAAGCAGGTCGAACGTGACAGAAAATACGAGCAGCTTAACAGCGGCGAGATAGATTTTGTCTTTGATATACCGCAGTATTTTGTGCTTAACACGAAGATACGCAAGGCAGGAAATATAATCAATGAGCATTGCCTTATGGTTCACCGAGAGCACCCGCTCGCAAATCGAAAGACCGTCAGCAAAAAGGAATTGAGCGAATATACCACGTTTTGGGGCGGTATCCCGAAAGTGGAGGATTATGTTACAAAGCTTTATCTCAACTACTTTCGTGACTCCGGTATTGAGCCGGAGCATGTGATATATGTGCCCGAGCAGGATGTTGCTACATTCATGGTGGCGGCAAATATGGGCGGCAACATTGTTCCTCTTTCGGAAAGAGAGCAGATGAATACGGAAAATTTTCGTTTTATTGAGCTTGAAGATCCTCTCGTATTTGAGTCTGCATGGCTCTATTCATCGAAAAATCAAAACCCCGCGCTTCCGCTGTTCATAAAAACGGCAGAGCAAATGACGGCGGAATATGCAGAAAAGGCCGGCAATCGGTAAACTAAAAAATAAAATCAGCGGAGCGAAAGGGCGTCATATGAAAAAGACGGTTCTTTTCGGGGCGGGGCAGATAGGCGCAATTGTCGCGAAACTGCTCGGCTCGGAATATATAATTATGTGCGCGGCGGACAATTCGCCGGATAAATGGAGCAAGTCCATTGCGGGAATTCCGATAGTTTCTCCCGAACAGAGTCTTGTTTGCGCGCCGGACAGCTACTGCCTGTGCGTGCTTGACAGCGAGCGGGAGATGCAAATGCGTACTCAGCTTAAAGAAATGGGATTTTCGGGCGAGATTATAACTCCGTCGAGTTTGGAAATATTTGACGCTCGAGTTGGTACTATGAGGCTCATTGCAGAGCAGATTAATTCACTCGGCATTCCGGGCGATGTCGCCGAGCTTGGCGTTTATCGCGGCGATTTTGCTCGGCTTATAAATGTTGCATTCAAAGAGCGACGCATACATCTCTTTGATACTTTCGAAGGATTTGCCGCACAGGATATTGCGGTGGAACGGGAGAACGGATACTCTTTCGCCGATGTCGGTGACTTTGGCGGGACGGCGAAGGACGCTGTGGACAAACGCCTTTTTTATCGCGAGAAGGCAGTGTTCCATAAAGGTTTTTTTCCGGACACATTCAACGCCTGTCTAAACCTCAGTTTTGCATTTGTCTCGCTGGATGCAGATCTGTATTCGCCTACAGCGGCCGCATTGCCGCTTTTTTGGGACAGGCTGTCTCCCGGAGGCGTCATAATGGCACATGATTATAACAGTTCTCAGTTTTGCGGTGTTCGCAAAGCAGTTGATGATTTCTGCAAAGAGCGAGGTATTCTTCCGTTGCCCATATGCGATCTGCATGGCAGCGCAATTTTGCGCAAGGTGTATTGACAGCTATGAATAAACGCAACAGATATGCGGCGGTAATTGTCGCTGCGGGAATGAGCTCTCGTATGGGAAAATTCAAGCCCTTGCTCGAACTCGGCGGGAAGCCGATGATACGCCATGTAATAGATGTTTTCCAATGGTTCGGCGTGGAAAAAGTTATCGTTGTAACCGGCAATAATGCCGAGATGCTGGAGAATGCATTGCACGGAGACGGCATCGATTTTGTGCGAAATGAACGTTACGCCGAAACACAGATGTTTGATTCGGCGAAGCTCGGACTGAACTGTGTCAGTTCAAAATATGATGATATTTTCTTTACAACGGCGGATATACCTCTGTTTTCTGCAGAGGTGCTTGAATGTCTGAGTAAGACCGATGGAGAATTTATCTGCCCGACGTTTG
>CAVHIP010000077.1:0-10535 GCA_963636125.1 Oscillospiraceae bacterium
CGGCTCTTACAGGCTTCAAAAGATTTCATTAAAATCAAAGATTTTAATGAAAAAATAGTATTATTTGTCAGAAAGGAGAAAATATATGGAAAAAGCAAACAACAAAATTTACGAATATGTGAGAGTATCAACCAAAGAGCGGAATGAGGATAGGCAAATGATAGCCTTGAATGAGGCAGGAGTGCCAGGGCAGAATATTTAAACGGATAAGCAATCAGGTAAGAATTTTGAAAGACCTCAGTACAAAAAACTTGTCAGGAAGATGAAACGTAATGACTTGCTCTATATCAAGAGCATTGACCGCCTTGGGTGGAATTATATTGAAATACAGCGGCAATGGAGAATATTGACTAAGGACAACGGCATTGACATTGCAGTTCTTGACATGCCTTTGTTAGACACCGGGCGCGGAAAGGATCTTATGGGAACCTTTTTCAGCTACAAAGGACAGAATTTGCAGTATAATATCCGAAAGAAATGTGCGTCCATTAAGTCTTTGCCGCGATGAGTATCCAGCAACGGCATATCGAGCGCTACAATATCAACGTCTTTTTCCTTTGTTAGTATCCGCCATTGCTCCAAAATTCCCTCATAGTTTCTTCCGAGACGATCAATGCTTTTGATGTAAAGCATGTCATCTTTTTTTAATTTTTTGAGGAGCTTTATATACTCTGGTCGCTCAAAGTCCTTACCGGATTGCTTATCAAGATAAATGAATTTCTCTCTTATGCCGACTTCGTTTAGTGCGATCACCTGTCTGTCTGCATTTTGTTCGTGCGTGCTGACACGGGCATATCCATAAATATTCAAATTACACCCTTCCTGTTTCTAATTCCTATAAAACGGCATGGCAAAATCCCCCGGGGCATTTAGCTCTCCGGGGGATTGTTCTGCTTGCTGTTATCAGTATGTTTCGGTATATTCCTGATACTCTGTATACTCTTGATAACCCTGATATTCCTGATTATCTTGATACTCCTGAGAGGTATCTGCGGCGGAGGAATTGGCGGTTATAAACTCATTGAGGGCGGCGCGGTAGGCATCGGCATCGTACGTTGCGGGCGCGCAGACGATGCTGCCGTCTTTGTCGTAGATGAGATATACATCACTGCCGTAGATTCGTACTTCTATCTTGCAGAGGGTGTCATTGCCGGTATAGGAGATTATATATATTTCATCCGCCTCGGTATCGGCGGGAAGGACATCTTCCCAAGAAGTCTGTGAGGATTCATCAGCGCCGGCGATCTCGGCAGACTGCAGTTCGCCGTCAAGCCCCGCGCTTTCCGTTCCATCTGTTGACTCGGCGGTTGTATCCTCCGCATTGGGATCAAAGCCCAAAAGCTTGGGGATAAACTCATCGGTGTTCATTTCGGTCAGGTCAACGGGTGTCGGATTTTTGGTTTTGCTCACATCGTCGATTTCCGTCTCCAGTTCAGTGGGAAGATCTATCTGCGACCAGACGTCATTCTCGGTTGAGTTCTGTTCATCGAAAACATTTGCCGCCGCAGCATCATAAACAGATTCTGCGGTGGGCTCGGGAGTGGGTTCCGGCGTAGGCTCCGGTGTCGGTTCCGGTGTGGGCTCAGGTGTGGGTTCGGGTGTAGGTTCCGGTGTAGGCTCCGGGGTCGGCTCGGGTGTCGGTTCCGGAGTAGGTTCGGGTGTGGGCTCCGGCGTGGGTTCCGGTGTCGGTTCCGGAGTGGGTTCCGGTGTCGGCTCGGGTGTCACCTCGGCTGTGGGTATCGGTGTTGGCGCAACTGTCGGTTCCGGTGTTGGCGTCGGGATAACAGTCAGGCTGTTTGAGGTAGGCGCCGGGGTAGGCGTGGTCTGTATAACGACGATATTGTTAGCGTTGGCTGTCGGCGTCGCGGAGGGCTGCAATATCTGTATGCCCTGTTGAATGCTCTGCCATAGTCCGCTCAGAAAGCCCTGCTGCTGAGTCTGCTCAGGGGCGACGGTAGGAACGGGCGTAGGTGGGAAGGTAACCTCCGGCTGTTGAACAACCTGCGTGGTTGCGGAGGGGCTCTTGACGGTCTCGCCGAACTGAATCGGATTCATCGCGGAATTGGCGGCGCTGTTCGTGCCGGCAACCTCGGCCTGCGTCATATTGTCCGTAGCGGAAGCGGCGGAAGCCGGATCGATGTTTATATTTTCCTCGGAAAGTGCGGACTCGTATACAACATTCTGATTGCGGAGATTCTTGATAACGGAAAAACCTCCCACAACCGCCACGAGGACGGCGACGCAAGCGGCAGAAGCGATTATAATCTTCATCTGGCGCTGTATCTTGCGGTTTTTGCGGATAACCTCGGAACGGCGGACGTTTGCCATAATATCCTCGACCAGTTCCTCCGGCGGATCCACCAAATTATCGGAAACATTATTTGACAGCATGGAAAATGCTTCATACATTGCAGCGCACTCGCTGCAGCTGTCAAGGTGTTCCATCACGGCGGCTCTTTCGCGTTTGTTCAGTTCCCTATCAAGCATGCGGCTGATAAGTTCCTGGTAGTATTTACATTCGCTCATGACAGATCACCTCCTCTCGATTTGCTTGACGAGATGTAGTCGGGAATGTTCCCGTCCTCAATTAAAAAAGCGCACAGTTTTTTTCTCGCCCTGAATATTCTTGACTTCACGGTACCAACCTCAAGTCCGAGTACATCGGATATTTCTTCGTAGCTTAATCCCTGAATTTCGCGCAGCAGCAGTATCTGCCGATGATCGGGCGGCAAGGTTTTAAGTCCGCGCTGCACCGCATCCACGGTAAGCTTGCGGTCCATAAGGCTCTCGGGCGTCTGCCTTTCGTCCGCGATGTCGATTTCAACATCCTCTCCATCGTCGTTCTCGGTCGAGAGAGAAACGCTCGGCTTGCGAGCGCGGCTCCTGATGAAATCAAGACATACGTTGGAGACAATGCGATACAGCCACACGGAAAACTTGCTGTCTCCCCTGAAGGAGGAAAGCGAGTTGTAAGCCTTGATAAAAGCCTCCTGAGACATATCGTACGCGTCTTCGCTGTTTCCTGTCATGCGCAGCGCAAGGTTATACACGTTTTTTTCGTATTCCCTGACAAGCGCTTCAAATGCATCCACGTCGCCGCTCAAAACGGCTTCGATGACTGCATTTTCCTGATCCCGGGTCATTTTCATCCCCCCTGCAAATAATACTTATCTCAAATCTTTTTTTATGCCGATTACTATATTTTTCATGTCTTCCAACGTGTCAACATGCACAAGCTGCTGCCGGTAATAGCTGCTGTACGCTACGCCGCGCAGATACCACGGGAGCTGATGCCGCGCCTCAAGGCAAGCCAATCTTTCGCCGTTCTTTTCGGCAAGCGCCTCGATCTGAGCGGCGGCGGTGTCCATTCTTTCACCGAGCGGCGGCAGTGGCGGTATAGGTTCTCCGGCAATGGCGGCGTTTGCCTGCTCAAAGAGCCATGGGTTTCCGAAGCAGCCGCGGCCTATCATCGCCATGTCGCATCCGGTATATTTTAATATATGCGCCGCATCCTCCGGCGAAAAAACATCGCCGTTCGCCGTGACAGGTATTTTCACCGTTTGTTTGACAGCTTTTATTATGTCCCAATCGGCGCGACCGGCATACATCTGAACCCTTGTACGCCCGTGCACGGCTATCGCGGCGGCGCCTGCCTGTTCGCAAACCTGCGCAAATTCAACCGCGTTGACACTTCCGCCGTCCCATCCCTTGCGGAACTTCACCGTGACCGGCTTATCAACGGCTTTTACGACGCTTTCGATAATTCTACCGGCAAGCTCCGGCGTTTTCATAAGCGCGGAGCCGTCGCCGTTCTTTACGACCTTGCCGACCGGACAGCCCATGTTGATATCCAGTATATCCGCGCCGGACAGTTCCAGCGCCATCTGCGCCGCTTCTGCCATAACTTCCGGCTCGTGCCCGAATATCTGCGCGGCCGTGGGGTGTTCGCCTTCGGGTATGTACAGCAACGCCTTTGTCTTTTCGTCCTTATATACCAGCGCACGCGCGCTCACCATCTCCGTGGTTGTCAGCGCCGCGCCGAGTCTGCGGCAGACGGAGCGGAAGGCAAAATCCGTCACCCCCGCCATTGGGGCGAGCGTCACACGCCCGTCAAGCTCGACATTTCCTATTTTTACCATTCAATATCAATTCCCACCGGACAGTGATCCGAGCCCGTTATCTCGGGAAATATATACGCGTCTTTAATGTTTTCCCTCAATCTGTCCGAGACGACAAAATAATCTATACGCCATCCGACATTTCTCCCTCTCGCTCCGGCGCGATAGCTCCACCATGAGTAGGCGTCTGTTTTATCCGGATAGAGGTATCTGAACGAATCGGTAAATCCGGCGGAAAGAAGTTCCGTAAACTTGCCGCGCTCCTCATAGGAGAAGCCGGGGTTGCCGATATTTGTCTTCGGGTTTTTTAAATCTATCTCTTCATGGGCGACATTCAGATCCCCGCACATTATGACCGGCTTTTTGCCGTCGAGTTCCGTAAGATACTTGCGGAAATCGTCCTCCCAGCGCATGCGGTAGTCAAGGCGCTTCAATTCGTCCTGCGCGTTGGGCGTATACACGCAGACAAGATAAAAATTGTCATACTCGAGCGTTATCACTCTGCCCTCTGTATCATGCTCCGCTATGCCCAGATTATACGTCGCGCTTATGGGCGTATGCTTTGTAAACACCGCCGTGCCGGAATAGCCCTTTTTCTCTGCGTAGCACCAGAAGCTTTCATATCCCGGCAGGTCGAGATCAATCTGCCCCTGCTGAAGCTTCGTCTCCTGCAGGCAGAAAAAGTCTGCGTTCAGGGCGTAGAAGCTGTCCTCAAAGCCTTTTTTCATGGCGGCGCGAAGTCCGTTTACGTTCCACGAGATAAAACGCATTTTAATCCTCCTCGGCTGCCACGCTCGCCGCGCTTTCGTTATACCCCTTTGCATCCGCAAGAGAGCTGTTGCGCAATCTCGCCGGTACGCCTGCCGCGGTTGTGAGCGTTGCAGCGGTTTTTGTCGCGACAAGTCTGTTTATCTTCATGCCTTCGGCGGTAAATTTTGCCTCATAATCCGTCATTATGCCGCATTGGCCGTTTTTATGCAAATCATTGGTAATCTCACTGAGCTCCCAGCCCTCATCGGTAAAGCGGTCGATTGACCAGTCGAAAAGCGGCGTATTGTCGGTTTTGAAATGGATCTGCCCACCGACGGGCAGGACATCGGAATAAATACGCAGGAAAGACGGCGCAGTCAATCTGAATTTTGCGTCGCGGCTTTTCGGCCACGGGTCGCAGAAGTTTATATAAACTCTGTCAATCTCGCCCTTGTCAAAAACTTCCGCCAGCTTTTTCGCGTCCCCGTTGATAAAACGGACGTTTTTGATTCCGCGATCTCTGACTCTCTCCATCGCGACTATCATAGCGTCGGCAATAAGCTCCACCGCGATAAGCAGCGTGTCGGGCATTGTTTCGGCGGTATCCGCTGTAAATCTCCCCTTGCCGCAGCCGAGCTCGACAAAAACCCTGCCGTACTCCGGAAAGCTCTCGCGCCATTTGCCGCGCAGAATCTGCCCGTCATCAATCATAAGCTCCGCGCACTTTTCCATCCTCGGCGCCAAATTGTGCCTTTTTCTCATCCTCATGGGTATATTGCTCCTGTTATGATTTTGCCACTTTATGTTATCACATATTTATTGAAACTTCAATTGCGGCGGCGGCTTTTTTATCGGTCAAGCATATAAATTATATACGTATTGTCTCCGGCAGGAACGGTCGCAAGCACGGAATAGCCGTATTTTTCAACATCTCCGACCGTCGCTTCACCGGCAATAAGCACCACATATTCACAGCCGTTTTCAGAGCCGGTTTTGCCGACAATATCGAGATCGAGCTCTTTGTTTTCATTGTACCAATTTTTTATTTCGCGGATGTACGGCACTCTTATGCTTGAGCGGTACGGCCTTACCCAGAAATACAGCTCCGGCTGCATTATCACATTACACGGCTCATGCATGCTTTTTTCGTAAATAATATCGCAGACTTCTTTTGTGCCGGCCGGCATTTTCTGTGCATTTTTCGCGATTTCGTAGGACTGCCCCGAGTGCGTAAATCCGGTGCCGAGCAGCAGAAGGAACACAGCCGCCGCGGAGAGAAGCAGCTTCTTCCAACGTTTGTCAAGAGCCGTCATAGCGTGTACGAAGCAGTATACGATAACCGCGTCCATGGGCAGCGGCCAATAGAGCCTGACAATGCGCTCCTCAACTTCTATATATTTATAGAGAAGGTGAATTATGACGGGATTGAAAATGATGAACATTATAACGAGAGCGGGATATACCAGATATACTCTCGCCCTGTCATGCTTTGAGCTTCTGTCGAGAATAAGATAGACAAGGCAGATAAAAAACGGAATAAACAGTACGCCGTCAAGAGTGGCAAGGGAGTATATCTTCAAAGTCTCCGATACAATGTTTTTCAGAATATCAAGCATTTATCTTGCCCCCCTTACAGTACCAGATGGCCGGCCATCAAAAGCAGACTCGGGCAGACGCAGATGCCGAGCTTCCAGATAACCGAAAAATCGCGCTTGCGGATAAGATGCACCAGCCCCCATGCGCCGAGAGATAAAAGATTCAGCTCCGCGCAGCTCGATGCGACCATGCACCCCGCGACATTCCCGAGGAAGATGCCGAGCCACAGCAGGCGCCGGCGCTTTGCTTCCTGTTCCTCTTCTAAGAGCAGATACAGCAATAGTACGGCGGGGCATATAACGCTCGGGCCGAAGCCCTTACCCATCCACGGATAGCAGATAATCCATGTGTATCTTTCGTTCATCGCCACTGCGGTTATTTCATAGAAAACGGCAAAAGCCGCCATAGCGATAAAGACCTTTTCCCGCTCATCTTTGAAAATAAACGAAATCAGCCTGTACACGACGTAATAAAAGAGAAGAATAAACGGTGCGGGCATAACGGTTCTCATGAGCACGGTTATATCAAACCACGTAAGCTCGGATGTCATCGCCCAGAAGAACGGCCACGGGGAAAACACATACTCCGTCGCCTCGGTAAAGTGATCGGCATAATCATAGGGGTAGCCTGTCAAAACGTCGCTGCGGAGAATTTCGTCTCCCTCTACGGCGGCGTTGGCAATAGAAAGATACCATCCGTCATCTATGTTCCACGTGCCGGCGCCGAATATTACGCGCAGAAGCTGATATCCGACAACAACGGCAAAAACAACGATAGCGGCTTTTTCTTTCTCGGACAGCGGAGTTTTGTTCGCAGGATACTCCGGTCTTCGCTTGTACCACAGCAGAAACCCGATGACTGCAGCGGCGGTGACAAGCGCGAGAAATACCCCTGTCAGCAGAGAAAAAGACAGTTTTTTGAAAAAGAAGAACAGATAGGCGATTTCAAACAGACTCAATTCAAGAAAAAAGCCGAAAATATAGGTAACGCCCCTGTCCTGAACACCTTTATTGAAAAAAATCAACCCGAGGCCGTACGGAACCAGTATAAAAAGCGCCAAAGCGGCCAAAACGCCGGTTGACCACACAACGATATCGGTCATAGAAAAACCTCTCAAAGAAAAATCGGTTTATTATATCATGCCGCGGCGCGTTAGGCAAGATTACGGCAGCAGATTGCCGCGTTGCCGCAGATTACGGAAAAATTTAAATTTCCTCTTGATTGATGCTGTATATCTGTTGTATAATACAATCAACTATATTATGTAAATGAGGTTCTGCGCTATGGAACTTGCAGCGGCCGCTTCAGCCACGCCGGTGGCGCTTTGGCTGAACTCTTTCTTCTCAGGGTACGATTACAAAATACTGGATTTCATGAACACGCTGGCAGTAAATGCCGGGGGTATACTCACCCCGATTATGAAAGCCGTATCCTTCCTCGGCGAAAAGGGGATAATGTTCTTCCTGCTCGCTATTATTCTCATGCTCTTTCCCAGAACCCGTAAAATGGGCGTGTGTGTGTTCGGCGCTGTTTGCTGCGGCGCGCTCATCACAAACGTAATTCTCAAAGATATGGTGCAGAGAGTACGTCCTTTCCTCGATGAGGCGAACGAGCATTATATGGATTACAAGAGCTTTTGGGACGCTGTCGGCTCCCCGTCGGAGGACGGATATTCCTTCCCCTCCGGGCATGTGACAGCCGCCGCTGCCGGTATGCTTGCGCTGACATTTACCAAAGGGAAAAAGATGATTCTCCCGTCCGTCATATGGATCGGTCTGATGATGGTATCGCGCAACTATCTTATGGCGCACTATCCCTCGGATGTTCTGTTCGCGCTTATTATCGGAGCTGTTTCGGCTCTGATTGCGTGGGGAATAGCCACTCTTATCTTCAACTATTTTGACGATAACGATGATTTCCCGCTCTGCAACTGGGTGCTGACGGCAGAGCTTCCGATAAGTATTCCGTCCTTTAACGAAGTGAAGGGTAAGGCTTCCGACTCGATCGGCAGCATCAAGGATAAGGCGTCCAACATTTCAAAGCGCAGCCAGACTTCAAAATCAACCGGCAAGAAACGCAAAGACAGCGATGAGCCGGCGCGCAAAATTCAAAAGAAAAAACCTGCGAAGAAAGAGCCTGCCGATTGGAACAGCCGCTGGGATGAGTATCGGAAAAACAAGCATCCTCAAAAAGCCGCAGATGTGAAAACAGACTCTGCAGACGACGAAGATGAGGACGTGAAGGTTTTTACCGGCAGTCGAAAAGCCGCCGCCAACATCGGCGAAGAAGCGGAAGACTTGCCGGCAGTAGAAGAAATTTCCGCCGCGCCGACAAAGTCCGCAAAAAAATCTTCATCCGATTACAACCTCGATGATTGGGACGACCTTGTTGCATTTCTCAATGCCGATTTGGATGTCGAAGAATCCGAGGAGCCGTATTCCGAAAAACGTTCGAAAAATAGAGACCGCCGCTCAAAATAACAGTATCAGACGGATATCTGCCGGATTGCGCTTCACCGTGGTGCAATCCGGCAGATTGAACTTTTCCCGAAACAATCCGTCATAATATTATCGCAACCGAAAGGAAAATTTGATAAAGCTATGAAAAAAACACTCTTAACTATATTGATTGTATTGATGCTGATTTGCATTATCGCGCTGTCATTCCGCATTTATTCCGTCCTCTCTGCCGAAAGCGCAGAGGATGTTGCCGAAGAGTCGGTTCCTGCCGCCGCGCCGGCAACTGTGTCTCCCACTCCGGAGAGTACGCCCGAAGTCACCGCCGCACCCACGGCAGCAACGGTCGAAGACATCGAAGCGCTCAAGGGTCTTATGGCGGATTTCGGGGAGAGAATACAACCGGGGACGGCAGGGAGCAGTCTGAAAGCCGCAGAGCAGGCCGTGAGACTTATAAATTGGGGTGTTTCCACCCAAATGAGCGATGAAGAAATTTCAAAAACCGTCGGCGAATATCTTGCGGGCATGAGCAGTGAGCAAAAGGAGAGCTATCTCTTGCAGATGGATCTTCTTGACAGCACGTATCAACAGCTTCTGACGCCGGGTCAGGAGGGCTTTCTCGAATCCGCCGGCTGTACGGACAGCGGGTATCCGTGGGGAAGCGAGCCGATCCCCGCAGCAGAAGCCTTCTTTGATGCGACCGGAGTAAGAGCTTCAACCATACAATAATGTTGCAATAAGAAGACTCGGACGCGCAAAAAAAGATTGACAAGAGAAACGGCGGATGTATAATACAGCCATCAAAAGATGGGAGATAATATTATGTTTGACAGAAAAACATATAAAGCAAACGGCAAACAGGCGTTTCAGAGAAATTATTGGCTGTGCGTCGCGGTTGCGTTGATAGTCGTTATGCTGTGCGACGGCGTACTCTCCGGCATGTTCACGTTGAATGACATACCCGAGTCGGATAAAATCATTGAGTATTATGAGGCATATCAATACGGAAGCATCGACTACGAGATGGAGATATACGATGTTCCGCAGCAGTCGAAATTTGTGGCGAAGCTGCCGACAATCTTCAGTCTGCTCGGCATATTCGTCTTCTCAATATTCGATGTGGGCGGATGCAGATTTTTCATCAAAAACAGCGCCGGCGAGGGGCAATTTGCCGATTTGATATCCGGCTTCAAGGACGGTTACTATTGGGATTATGTCTGGGCGCTTTTCGCAATGAAGCTTCAGTCGTTTTTATGGGGTCTGCTGTTCATCGTGCCGGGCATCATCAAGGCATATGAATACGCTATGGTTCCATATATAGTCGCGGACAACCCGGGAATGGACAAAAAGACGGCTTTCGCTGTCAGCAAACAGCTGATGACAGGCAACAAGTGGAATCTGTTCGTGTTCGATCTCTCATTCCTCGGCTGGACACTTCTTTCGGCGATCACCTTTAATATTGTGGGTGTCTTCTACGCTTATCCCTATATGAAGGCCTCCAGAGCGGAAGTATATCTTGCTCTTAAAGCCGGTCTTGCCGGATCGTGGTACTCGGTTGAGTAATACTATTTTTTCATTAAAATCTTTGATTTTAATGAAATCTTTTGAAGCCTGT
>CAVHIP010000078.1:0-10382 GCA_963636125.1 Oscillospiraceae bacterium
CGGCGGCTATTAAAACATTTAATTGTCATTAAATGTTTTAATCAGTTTTCAGTATAAACTCCCAAAAATTTTTTTGTTTGCGGAAGACCACACTGCATACGCAGTCTTCCATCCATACGCATTTTTCGTGTGTTACTTGTTTTCCGTAGAATTCGGCGATACGGAGCCCGGCGGCGTTAAGGTTGAAGTCAGAAGCGTTGGTGCAACTACGGGCATAATCGTAGGCGCAACTGTAGGCATGACCGTTGGCATAGTTGTGGGATTTACTGTGGGATTTGCAGTTATATCGACAACAGTCTGCAGGATTATCGATCCGGGACCGATTTCACTGGCGATTTGTGCATCCGGGGCTTCATACCCCGCGCTTACTTTTTCGGCGTTGCTGTCATTGATTTTCTCGCTCATAATGCCCTCCTGTAAAAGTATTATAGAGTCGATATCGCACTGCGCGGCGATATCTCCATCTCACTCTCCGGTGTTGGTGTTCGTTGCAACATTGACATTCGCAACCGTGTTGGTGTTCGCAACTACGGTCACGTTTGCAGTAGTCGTCAAGTTAACATTCATCGTTACATTTGCGTTTGTTACAATGTTTGGGGTTACCGCAACAAAGACGGGGACGAAGAAAATTCCGTTTGTTTCGTCGCCATCTCCATTGCTCTGCACCGCCGGCTCTTCATATCCGCCGGCAGCCTGTTCGACTTTACTGTCGCCTATCACTTTGACGTCATCGATTTTCTCGCTCTTGTTTCCCTCTACGCCGGAAGTTTGTTCGGTTTTGCTGTCGTCTATAAATTTGGCGTTATTGATTTCCTCGTCCATGTTTTTCTCCTTCAGAAGTTTTATTTAAGACAATATCGTGCAATCGAAACAGCGTTCCACGGACGTTATAAGAATAAGCTTTTAACTCAGAGGTTTTTTGAAATTTTCAGGCCTTGAAGCAGAGTGAAATCCTGTTTCAAAAATCACCACATCCGCAAATTTCTTCTGCTCAGTTATGCGGCAATATTTTACCTTCTTCGTTTTCGTCTTTCGTCTTCGTCTTCGTCGATGATGTTGACATTGGTTGCCGCATTGGCGTTTGCCATAACATAGGCATTAGCCGCCGTGTTGAGATTGGCCCCTACATTTGCATTGGCCGCTACATTTGCATTTACTACAACGTTCGCGTTTGCCGCAAAGAAAACAGGAACAACGAAAAATCCCTCTGTTTGGGCGTCATCTCCGCTGCTCTGCACCGCCGGTTCTTCATATCCGCCGGAAGCTTGTTCGACTTTGGTATCGTCTATCAATTTGCTTTCGTCTGACAATTTGCTGTCGTCTGCCAATTTGCCGTCATCGATTTTCTCGCTCATGTTTACCTCCTTTTTAAGAAATTTTTATTTAAAAAATCACCGTATAACCGAAGCAGCAGTATTCCGTGAAAATCCGGTTTTCCTTTGCAAGTTTAGAACTTTTGCTCAGAAGCTTTTGAAGTCTGCAGACATTGAAACAAAGCAAAGTCAGGTTTCAAAAGTCACCGCATCCGCAAATCTCTTCTGTTCAGTTATACGGCAATATTTTATGGTTTTCAGTCTATAGTGTTGGTGTTGGTCGATATATTGGCGTTTGCAACAGCGGCGGCATTTGCAACGGCAGCGACGTTAGCGGTTGTCAATGCGTTTACATTCATTGCCGCGTTGGCGTTCACGTAGGCGTTGGCATTAACAACTATGTTTGCGTTTGCCACGGTAAACACAGGAATAACGATTATTCCTTCTGTTTCGCTGCCTCCATCGGTTCCCTGAACAGAGGGGTCTTCATAACCGCCCACTGCCTCAGATGCTTTTTCTTCGGCCAGTTCCTTGCTCTCCTCCGGAGCCTGTTCTATTTTCAGTTCTTCTTCTGCGGGAACTGCGCTTTTGTTCATTTCTTCACTCATTGTTTTTCCCTCCTTAAAACTTTTCGGCTACTTCTTGCCGGTTAATGTTTTTATCCTCACTGTTTATTCTGCCTGCTTATCGCGCCCATTTTTTCGAGCATCAGGCAAACAGCAAGTATCTGATCTTCAAAGGCAGGCAGGCCGAATTGCTTGTAGCGCTTATTATCCTTATATTTCGGATAAAGCTTTTCAGAGACTTCTCTGATCGAGCCGCCTTCCGTAAGTGCGCGGAACACATCCGCCGTTTCGAGGTTTACGCTGCCGATCTGCTTGCCGTCACGCATAACGGCAAGGCTTGCGGTGTTTGTGCCGAGAGCAATTCCGTCCGCAATCAGCGCGAAATCCTCCGGCGTCCACTCGGAACAGAAATCGATTGTCTTGACCTTTCCGCTTCCGTTCCCGCAGGCGGAGATATTATAGACAAGGCTGTACAAAAACTTTGCGCCGAGCCTGTCATAGACCTTTTTCATGCCTGCGCGGAAAGCTTCACCGTCGTAATCGTCATTGAAAAGCTCATTAAGCTGAGACACCTTGTTTATTTGAAGCTCTGTCGTCAAGCGGTTTTCACGAAGCTGTATAATGCCCCAGCCCTCCGCCGCGCCCAGCTTTTCAAGGCGTCTGTCGAAGAAAACGTCTTTCTCGTCTCCGAGGCACTCGCAGAAAATTATGCATCTTCCTCCCGGATTGAGGCGTTTGGGCAATCCGTCAACTATATTGTTCAGTACGCGAAGCCCATCCTCTCCGCCCGTGCCGCATATGGGATATACCACATCGTCGAGCATCGGGATAAACGGAGGATTTGCATAAATATAATCGAAGGTTTCATCTTCCGCAAGAACGCTGTACAGATCGCCGCAGCGAAGCTCCATTACGTTTTCCATGCCGTTGAGGAGAATATTGAATCGGTTGACCGGAAGGACCTTTTCGTTAAGCTCCACCGATACGACATGCTTTGCGCTCTTCGCGGCGAGCAAACCCTGAATGCCGGTGCCGCTGCACAGGTCAAGCACGGTTTTGCCTCTGTCAAACACGATATTTTCCGCAAGACGCAGGCTGTCATAGCCGATATACACATCGGTATTCTTGTTTGTGCAGGTTTCATACCACGGGTTGATTTCCGTAACGAGGAGAATGCCCTGATAGAGCAGGAGCACAAAGTTGTTGGTACAAACCGAATTGCCTTCTCTGCGCCAGATGCCGCTCTCGATCATCAGTTCAACTTCCCGAGCGCCTATTTCACGTTCAAGCTCAGCGCTGTCTGCGGATATGCCCATATGGAGAAGGCGAAGCGCTGCTTTATATTCATTGGGAGAATTGGATATCACGCGCTTCATGGAGTCAAAATCGTACCAGGGATTTACAAAGTCCCCCGTAAAGCGCATACTTTTTATTGTAAACACATAGTCGATTTTTTCAACTATTCGTTTGAGGGCGTCGGTATATTTTTTTTCGGCTCTTACCATAAAAATACCTCACAACATTTTGTCGTAAAACGTGACATCTACGCTCTTGGCAATCTCACGCTCAAGTGTGCAGGTTTTCTTGAAGCCTAAGTCCTCCAAAATTCCGCGAAGCCAATTCTGAGCCTCGCCGCTGCAACTGTATATAAATCTGAGCTTGCTGAGATCGCCCTTGAAGCAATCCGACACGAAGCGGATAAGCGATTCAAGCGAACGTCTGCACTCAGCATCATCGTCACCGGCTCGGAAAGCGACATTGTTAATTCTGCCCGCGCTGTCTACGCGATCTTTACCCGGAACGCCGATTGTAATCACGGCGCGCACACCGTCGGCATCGCTGCGGATAAAGTTATACTCTTTGTTGTTGAACTGCCTTGCGCGGATTGAATCTTCGGAAAGATAGGCTTCGGAATCCGAAGAAATAATGGTGTGCGGGTTGCCGGCCTCATTTTTGTAGAAAGCGCTGATAATTCTGTACTGACGCTCGCCTGCAACGGAGCATCCGTCCGTATCCGGCTCGGGATCATGTTCCACATCGGCAATATTAAAGGCTTCAAGCACCTTGAGGGCGTTGAGCATATCGCGGCGCTTCTCCGCGTCTTTTTCATCAAAGCTCACCCACACATCGGGGTTGTCAAGAACCGCCGTCCCTCCTGCGGGAATGCAGAGAACGCGGCGGGTATCCGTTGTCTTGAGCGCCAGGGTATCGGCATGCGGGCCCACAACGGTATAGGTGTCTGAATTGATACGATATTTCATTTATCTGGCCTCCAAAATGTCTTTCACAATAAGCTCGCCGGAATAAGGCTTCGGCTCAAAGTCATCAAGGTCATAGATATTGCGTATCTTATCCGTGTACTGCGAATATTCCTCCATGCCCCACATATGGTGCATGCCGCCGTCCCAGTACTCGCGCAGAGTGTGCTTCGTGCAGTTGCCCACAACGACCGGCAAATAAGTGGTAAGCACAAGATTACCGTCTGTCTTGATTTCCATGACATACGTGTGCAGCCCGTTCTTCGCGTTCAGAGGCATTCTGCGCATATGGTCAATCGGATCGCCCCACTGCACATCAAGCCTACCTCTATATTCCTTGCTGAGACGTTCTATGTCTCTGCCGAGACGGAAATATTCGTTTTCGGAAAGCATAAGGTTGCGCCCGACGCTTCTGCCGCGGCCTGACGGGAGGAACGGCATCATGCGCACTTCGTGCACACCTTTTTCCCAGCACATTTTGAAATATGCGTCAAGCGTGTTAAAGTTCAGCTTGTTCGGGACGAGGGAAACATCCATCCTCTGAGCGCCTGCTTTGCGGATATTGTCAAGCGCTGCCGTTGCATGCTCGAAGGAGCCGGGGACGCCGCGAAAGCTGTCATGCTGCCAGGCGTAAGCACCGTCAACGCTTATCTGTATAAGGCTCAGCCCGCTGTCAACAAGGCGCTTTGCCATAGTTTCTGTCATAAGATAGCCGTTTGAGACCATGCTCAGCTTGCCGACGGACGGGGCAAGGATTTTGATGATTTCAAAAAGGTTCGGGCAGCAGAGCGTTTCGCCGCCGCAAAGGCAGACATTGATCGGATGAAGCTCCGCTATCTGGCGGGCGATATCAATCTTCTGCGCAGGTGTCAAATCGGTATTCGGAGCATCCGCGCCGCTGTCATTGAAACAGTGGACGCATTTGAGATTGCAGTTTGAAGTGAGGTCAAATGCGACCATGGCTGGAGATGCGCAATCACGCATAATACTTAAGTTTCTGAACGGGTCTAATTCCATGCGGCACATCCTTTCCGGTGCAGACAGATATTATCTGATCACGATATCAATGCTGTATGTTTACTGTTTGGCTATTAGTACGCGCATCAAGAGCAGCTGTTACAATAATCAGAAGAAGCAGCGGACAAACCGCGTGAATCAGAACTCCGGTACAGTGCTCGGCAACGCCTGTAATTTTGCTATTTAAAATAAGTATAACATCCGCTCGTTCGAAACGCAACAAATTATTAGAAAGAAGCGAAGAAAAATTGTACAAAATTTCGATGAGTTCTCAGTTGCCGTCGTTCATCCGAAAAAGCGGCGAAGCAGGCGCTCATCGGAGCGTCTGCTTTGTTTTATGCTGTTTTCGGTTATTTCAAAAATCCGTTGACTATCTGCTCTTCCGCCTCCTGCTCGGTGAGACCGAGGGTCATGAGCTTAATGAGCTGATCGCCGGCAATTTTGCCGATTGCCGCCTCGTGGATGAGCATGGCGTCTATGTTGTTCGCCTCCAGCTCCGGCACGGCAAGCACCTTAGCGCTGTCCATTATAATCGCGTCGCACTCGGTATGGCCGGAACACGCCGCATTGCCCACAATGCGCGAGCAGTACCGCTGGGTGGATTTTTCTCTGGCGACAGATCTCGAGACCACATCTGCGCTGCTGTTATCGCCGTTGAGCTCGATAACATAGCTGCTGTCCGCCATCTGCGTGCCGTGCGTCATCAGGCGTTCGCGCACGACGAGTCTCGCGCCGGCGGCAAGATCGGCTTTGGTAGAGCGCACGGTAGAGTCCACGCCCTTTATCTGCACCATTTCCATCTCCATCGAGCTTCCCTCGCCTATGGAAACCTCGGTGCCGGGGTTCAGAATGCGTTTGCCGGTTCCGTCGCCTTCGCCATAATGCTTTTCGACATATTTGACCTTTGAGTTCTTGCCGATATAAAATCTGTGCACACCGTCATGCTCGGAATCCTGATTGCCGCAGTTGTGTATGCCGCACCCCGCGACAATAACCACATCGCAATTGTCGCCGATGTAAAAATCATTATAGACGGTCTCTTTGAGACCCGTTTCGCTCAGCACCACGGGGATATGGACGCTCTCGTTCACGGTACCGTCTTTTATGCGGATGTTTATGCCGGACACGTCGGTCTTGGAGCTTATCTCGATATTGGCGGTTGAATTTCTGCCTGCCGACTCTCCGTTTGCGCGGATGTTGTACGCCCCTGTCGGGACCTTATGCAGATCTGCTATCTCGGCAAGGATATGTTTCTGTATGTCATTAAGCATCGACTCTTCCTCCCTCCAGCACTCTGTTGCAGGTGACGGGCACGGTGGTTCGCAGCAGTTCCGGCAGCAACTCATCCCTACTGCCGACTTGCCTGACCTGCCCATCGGCTATAACAACTATCTCATCGGCAATGTTGAGTATACGCTCCTGATGAGAGATTATAAGAATCGACCCATGAGTGCGGCGGCGCATATTTTCGAACACCTGAATAAGGCTCTGGAAGCTCCAGAGGTCAATCCCCGCCTCCGGCTCATCGAAAACGGAAAGCTTCGTTTCTCTGGCAAGTACAGTTGCGATTTCGATACGCTTTACCTCGCCGCCGGAAAGACTTGCGTTGACTTCTCGGTCTATATAATCTCTTGCGCACAGGCCGACAGATGAGAGATATTCGCACGCCTCGCCGACGGTCAGATCCTTCTTCGCGGCAAGGCGGAGCAGATCTATCACGCGGATGCCCTTGAAGCGCACAGGCTGCTGCAGAGCAAAGCTAATGCCCGCGTTTGCGCGGTCGGTGATGCTCATGTCGGTAACATCCTTGCCGTCAAAGAAAATTCTGCCGGCTGTCGGCTTTTCAATGCCCATTATAAGGCGGGCAAGGGTGGATTTGCCGCCGCCGTTAGGTCCGGTAATAACGACAAATTTGCCGTCATCCACCTTGAGACTCACATCTTTTATTATTTCTTTCTCGCTGTCCTCGGTTTCAACGCCGAAGGATACGTTTTTAAGTTCAAGCATACCTCTTGTCCTTCCGTATGATTTCTACCGTGAGATTATAACACATTTCCGGCTTCTCGCAACAGCATAATACTATTTTTTCATTAAAATCTTTGATTTTAATGAAATCTTTTGAAGCCTGTAAGAGCCGTGCTGAGGCACGGTTAGGCTTCAAAAGGCGTCCGCCGACGGCATAAGTGCGCGTTTCCAAATCAAAGATTTGGACGCTTACTTATCATACGAAAACTACGCCGCTGCGGCGGCTATTAAAACATTTAATTATCATTAAACGTTTTAATCAGTTTTCAGTATAAATTCTTTTTATATAAATTATCTAAAAGTCTTCGCGCCCTCAAAATCCGCAAGCATCGGTATCACCCGCCATCCCGGCAGCTCCGGCTCAACAGTCTTTTCAAGCCTTTCGGCAAAGCTTTCATCATCGGAAGCGCACAGCAACGTAGAGCCTGCACCGGAGATGCACATTGCCTTGCCTCCGCATCTCTCCGCAATCGTCTTTGCTTTTTCCCGGCCGTCTATAAGCGGAAGGCGGAACGGCTGATGCATCCTGTCCTCCATGCCCATACTGAGCATAGCGCAGTCCCCGCTGCCGAGAGCATTCAGCGCAAGGGCGGCGCGTGAGACGTTAAAAATCGCATCTTCACGGGAAAGCGATTTCGGCAAGACGCTTCTCGCAAGGCTTGTCGAAAGTTCAAACGGCGGGACAAGAGCGGCAAAATGCAACTTGTCGCTCAGGGGAAAATGCACCGTGACGGGCGCGCCGTTCACCATCGTAGACGCGGTAAGCCCGCCGAGCAGCGCAGGGGCGACATTGTCCGGATGCCCCTCGGCCGCCGTGGCGATTTCAAGAAGCGCATCGTTATCGAGACGCAGATCGTAAAGCGCGTTTGCCGCAAGTACGCCGCCGACAATGAGCGCGGATGATGAGCCGAGCCCTCTTGAGACGGGAATATCCGTTTTCGCAAAGCGGATATTGACACCGCAGTCCTTCACGCCGCTGCGTTCAAGTGTCATTAAGTAAGCTTTATAGGCGAGATTATCTGCATTTTGAAATCTATCGTCGCAGCCGCTTATTTCAAGCCTGTCGGCTAAATTAAATTCAATTTCGTTGTAGAGTCGCCACGCTATGCCGAAGCAGTCAAACCCGGGGCCGAGGTTGGCGGAGCTCGCCGGAACACGCACACGCATCAGTTAATCCCCCTTTCAAGAACGGCGCTGACATAGTCGATTAAGGCGTCCTTTTCGATAATATCGTTATGCAGGATTTTTTTCTCACGAAGTCCGGCAAGATTTCGGGGAGCTTTTACGCCTGTCATGGCTTCGAGCTTTATCATCTGCTCAAATTCGTCGCCGGAGCAGTCTCCGCCTATGCTGCGGAGAACCGCCGCAGGAAATTTATACGGCGAGGCGGTGGAGAGCACCACGCATTTTCTCTCTCCGCGTCCGATTTTATCCAGCGCCGCAAAAGCGACGGCGGTATGCGGATCAATAAGATAATGCCGCTCCTGCCATATTTTTGCGCATGCCGCGTCACACTCGCGCTGCGTAGAATATCCGGCGCAGAAGACGGAACGGATATTCGCAAGCGTCTCTGCGTCAACAATATATACGCCGGTTTTTGAAAGATCGTCCATCCATCCTCTGACATTTTCGCTGCTGCCGCCGCTTGCGAGGTAGAGGAGGCGTTCGAGATTTGACGAAACGAGGATATCCATAGATGGCGAATCCGTGCGGATAAAGGGACGGCGGATATCATAAACCCCGGTGGAGATAAAATCGGCGAGGACATTGTTTTCATTCGCGGCGACAACGAGACGGCCGACCGGCAAACCCAAAAGCTTTGCATAATAGCCTGCCAGCACGTCGCCGAAGTTTCCTGTGGGGACGACAAAATCTATCTCGTCGCCAAGGGCGATGTCGCCGTATGCGATCAACTGCGCGTAGGCTGAAAAATAATAGCACACCTGAGGAGCAAGACGTCCGATATTAATGGAGTTTGCCGAGGAGAGACATCTGCCTGTCCCCTTTTTCCCACTGAGTTTGGAAAATGCCTCTTTCACTCCGCGCTGGCAATCGTCAAAATTGCCTTTGAGCGCGCAGACCTTGACATTTTTTCCATCCTGGGTTGCCATCTGCGCGCGCTGTACGGGCGACACGCCGCCATCGGGATAGAAAACAATTATGCCTGTGCCCTCAACATCATGAAAGCCCTCAAGCGCGGCCTTGCCCGTATCGCCCGATGTTGCGGTGAGTATGAGTATCTCATCGTCCATGCCGGTCTGCTCGCGAGCCTTTGTAATAAGATGCGGCAGCATGGAGAGCGCGACGTCCTTAAAAGCGGATGTTGGGCCGTGATAAAGCTCCATGACATAATCGGCTCCGCATCTGACAACAGGCGAAATGCGGTCATTTTCAAACTTCCCGGCATAGGCTTTTTTTACAAGCGCTTCCATATTGTCAAATCCGGGCAGCAGATGGCGCAGTATCATGGACATCATGCCAAGCTCGTCAAGCGCAAGGCATTTTCTCCAATCGAAGTTCCTTTCGGGAAGAGTGGGGTCGACAAACAGCCCGCCGTCGGGAGCAAGCCCCTGTAAAACAGCTTCTAAATCGGAGACATATATATCAGAACGCGTGCTTTTGTAGTTTGCATAATTCATTTTGGCGATTGCGGCATGATTTGGTTATGCCGCGCTCCTTTTTAACTTATTCCAGCGCAACAAGCTTTACCTGCGTCACTCCGGTCGTTTTTTCAATGCGTTCGGTAAGCCCGCCTATCTCTCCGCTCATCGAACTCACGTCCAGAGAAACGGTGACGCTGGCGCGGTCGTGAATCGGAAGGCTCTGCGTAATGGTAAGCACGCTGCCGCCGGCATCGGATATATTGCTCAGAACGGCGCTCAGCACACCGGGGGAATGGTCAAGCATCATTGAAAGCACGGCCTTTCTGCTTCCGGATAGCTCGGACGGTTCGAAGATATAGTCCTTATATTTATAATATGTGCTGCGGGAAATGCCCACGGCTTTTACAGCCTGGCTGACATCTTTCGCCTGCCCGGTCTCCATGAGTCGGCGCGCTTCGAGCACCAGAGAATAATACTCCGGCAAAATGCTTTTGTGAATAATGAGATAGTTTTCCAACATTTAGCTCTCACTCCTTGTCAAAAATTCACATACAATTTTTTCTTGATTTTCTGTTACTCATATGATACACTGTTCACGTC
>CAVHIP010000079.1:0-10177 GCA_963636125.1 Oscillospiraceae bacterium
TCAGGTCGGCGCATTTGCGGCGGCCTTTTTGTGCTACACTTTTTCTCTACCTTCTGCCTACAAATTTTTCTTCTGTCAAGTCCGCTTTGGGGCTTGACTTTTTATTTGCAGGCTTGTTTTAAAAGCATTATACCCTTAATTAACCCCTGAAGTCAATCGCTTTGCAAAAAGTTCCGAAAAAAGTTACAATCTACTTTCAGCAGCTACCACAATGTGTAGGCTGTCGGAGCTGACCACATAGCAGGTAGGGGGTGTGAGAAGTGGGGTTCGTATACCTCGAAAGAGTACACAATTTTGCCGATCTTCGGATTCAGTACATCCGCAGTGTCGTCCCCCCCAAAAGTGGTATTTGTCCGAATTCTCAAAATCCGTTCGGAAGACTTGTCGTCATTACTCATAGCAACTGTTTTAAATAAGAAGTGATTTTCATGCTAACTACAAAAATAATGCTGTATGTATAATGTCAAGAAGGGTGAGGAAAAAGGCGCAGTGCTGCCGTTAAAGTGTACATTAAAAAATCAGAAGAAGTTATTGACGCAATTGTGAGTTTATGATAAGATAATACAGCTTTAATTTGGTCCTGTGAGGCCATCAAGGAACAGCATATTGTTACCGGTGTAAAAAGGCTTGTTGCTCGCTGTGCCGGTGTTCTTTTGTCTGCTTTCTTTGATGGAGAGCAGTTTTTTTCGGGAGGAATCGATATGCCGTTTGATATTTGCAACTGCAATGAAAGATGGAGAGGTATTCTCGATAGTATTGCCGATAAAACCGAATATGTAATATTGCCCGGGCTCACAGATGTTCATGTTCATCTGCGAGAGCCGGGTTTTTCTTATAAAGAGACTATATATACCGGAAGCCGAGCGTGTGCACACGGAGGATTCACCACAGTGTGTGCAATGCCGAACTTAAAACCGTGTCCGGACAGCATTGAAAACCTGAAAAAAGAAATTGAGATCATTGACCGAGATTCAGTGATACGTATTCTGCCCTATGGTACTATAACAAAGGGCGAGCGTGGCGCGGAATTGGCAGAGCTCGAAGCTCTTGCGCCGCATGTAGTGGCCTTTTCGGATGACGGACATGGGGTGCAGGATGCCGACACGATGCGTGAGGCCATGAGCAGAGCAAAAAGACTCAATAAATTGATAGTTGCACACTGCGAGGACAATTCTCTTTTGAACGGAGGATATATCCACAAGGGCGAATATGCCCGCAAGTATGGACATCGCGGGATCAGCTCTGAGTCGGAATGGCGGCAAATTGAACGCGATATTGCCCTTGCACGCGAAACGGGCTGCGGTTATCATGTGTGCCACATCTCTACAAAAGAGAGTGTTGAACTTATCCGCCGTGCAAAGCGTGAAGGTGTTGATATCAGCTGCGAGACGGCACCGCACTATCTGCTTATGGATGACAGATCCCTGAAAAATGACGGGCGATTCAAAATGAATCCTCCGCTTCGCAGCAAGGATGACCGCTATGCTCTCATTGAGGGTATACGCGACGGTACGATAGATATGATAATAACCGACCACGCTCCGCATTCTGCCGAGGAAAAAAGCGGTGGCCTTGAGAAAAGTGCCATGGGAGTTGTCGGCATAGAAACATCTTTTCCGCTTATGTACAGATACCTCGTTAAAAATAGGATCATATCGTTTGAAAGATTGCTGGAGCTTATGCACTACAATCCGTGCCGGCGCTTCGGAGTAGACAGCGGCGATGATTTTACGCTGTTTGATCTGAATGCTGAATATGTCATAGATCCGAAAGACTTCCTGTCAAAAGGAAAAAGTACACCGTTCGAGGGGTGGACTGTAAACGGACGTTGCCTTATGACGGTTTCAAATAACAGGCTCGCTTATATTGCGCCGGAATTTGGAGAGCTTGCGAAATGAAACAGGGAACTTTTGAAATAAAAGAAAATGCACTGATTGCGGAAAACACACTGCGTATGCGCGTTTGCGGCGATGCTGCGGCAGTGACATGTCCGGGGCAGTTTGTGAATATACAGGTGGAAGGTATGTTTTTGCGACGACCGCTCTCGGTATGCCATGCGTCGCCCGACGAGCTGACTGTCATATACCGAGCAGTCGGAGAGGGGACAGCCAAGCTTGCCGAGATGCTTCCGGGAGACAAGCTTAATATTCTCACGGGGCTCGGCAACGGTTTTGATCTTTCGCTGTCCGGAGAGCGACCTCTGCTGATAGGCGGCGGAACAGGCGTTTCTCCGTTATATCAGCTCGCGGAGGAGCTGATAGGTCAGGGTAAAAGCGTTACCGTAATCCTCGGTTTTGCAAAGGCATCCGAGGTGTTCTATGAAAAAGAATTCAAAATGCTCGGCGCCGAGACAGTGGTAACGACCGAGGACGGCTCATATGGCGCTTGCGGCTATGTGACTGACGCAATGAAAAATAGCGATCATACATATTTTTATGCCTGCGGGCCGGAAGCCATGCTCAAGGCGGTGTGCGGCAAGGCAGCGACATCGGGACAGATGAGTTTCAGCGCCCGCATGGGCTGCGGCTTCGGAGCATGTATGGGCTGCACATGCAAAACAATTGCAGGAAACAAACGCATATGCCGCGACGGACCGGTTATGAAGAAAGAGGAGATACTGTGGGAAGACTGAGTGTTGATCTGTGCGGAATTGAACTTGACAATCCGATAATTCCGGCTTCGGGAACCTTCGGATACGGATATGAATTTGCGGAGCTCTACGACATAAATTGCCTCGGAACATTTTCGTTCAAGGGCACGACGCTTGATGCAAGACTCGGAAATCCGCTGCCCCGCATAGCAGAGGCACCGAGCGGCATGATCAACGCGGTCGGACTTCAAAATCCCGGCGTTGAAAGCGTTATAAACGAAGAGCTTCCCAAGTTGAGGAAGTGCTTTCATAAGCCTGTAATCGCGAATGTCAGCGGCTTTTCGATCGATGAGTATGCAAAAGTCTGTGAGAGACTGGATAAAGTCGACACCGTAGGCTGGCTTGAGGTCAATATCAGCTGCCCTAATGTACACGGCGGAGGAATGAGCTTCGGCACTGACCCCAAAGCGGCGGCGGAGGTCACAAGAGCCGTTAAGCAATGCACGCATAAGCCCGTAATTATGAAGCTTTCCCCCAATGTCACAGACATTGTTTCGATCGCGAAGGCCTGCGAGGATGCAGGCGCCGATGCGGTCAGCCTTATAAATACGCTGATGTCCATGCGCATAGATCTCGGCGCACGCAAGCCGCTGCTTGCAAATATAACAGGCGGCCTGTCCGGCAGCGCTGTATTTCCCATTGCACTGCGTATGGTTTATCAAACCGCAAAGGCACTTTCAATTCCGGTCATCGGATTGGGCGGAGTGTCAAATGCAGAAAATGTGCTTGAAATGATGATGGCGGGTGCCGCGGCGGTCGAGATAGGCGCAGCCAACCTTCGAGAGCCATATGTTTGCAAAACGATCATAGAAACCCTTCCGTCGGTTATGGACGGATATGGGATCAAAAACATTAAAGATATTATAGGAGAAGCACTATGAACAAAGATGTAATCGTAGCCTGCGACTTTGCAAGCGCCGAAGCAACCTACGCCTTTCTTGACAAATTCAGCGAAAGAAAGCCCTTCGTCAAAATAGGCATGGAGCTGTATTACTCCGCTGGACCTGAGATAGTCCGTGAAATCAAGCGCCGAGGTCATAGGATATTTCTCGATCTGAAGCTGCATGACATCCCCAATACAGTCAAAAAGGCAATGGCCGTTCTCTCCGGGCTTGATGTTGATATAGTAAACCTGCATGCAGCCGGCGGCACTGATATGATGCGCGCCGCGATAGAGGGACTTACAAGAGCAGACGGCAGCCGGCCGAAGCTCATAGCCGTAACAATGCTGACATCCATAGACCAGCAGCGTATGAATGACCAACTGCTCATAGGCGGCGAGTTGAATGATATAGTTATGCGTTACGCCATGAATGCGAAGGACGCAGGCCTTGACGGAGTTGTTTGCTCTCCGCTTGAGGCCGGAAAGGTTCATGAGCTGTGCGGCGGCGATTTTCTGACGGTTACCCCCGGGATCCGCTTCGCCGAGGGTGCACAAGGTGATCAGCAAAGGGTCACCACACCCGCAAAAGCAAAAATCATCGGATCCGATCTCATTGTGGTAGGCCGCCCGATAACCGCATCTGACGACCCGGTTGCGGCATATGAAAAATGCCTTAAAGATTTTGCCAAATAAAGGAGAATTATCATGGAAAAATTAATCGCAAAGGATCTGCTGTCTATAGGAGCCGTTTTCTTCAGACCCGATGAGCCTTTTACATGGGCAAGCGGGATAAAAAGCCCCGTATATTGCGACAATCGCCTGACACTGACTGCACCTGCGGTGCGCAACGATGTGGAAAACGGTCTTGCCAAAGTAATAAAAGCCTGCTATCCGGATGTCGATGTCCTCATGGGTACATCGACAGCGGGAATCGCTCACGCCGCTATTACCGCACACATTCTCGGCTTGCCGATGGGATATGTCAGAAGCGGTGCAAAGGATCACGGCCGTCAAAATCAGATAGAGGGCAAGCTTGAAAAAGGGCAGAAGGTCGTGGTTGTTGAAGACCTTATCTCCACAGGCGGCAGTGTGATTGAGGTCGTAAATGTTCTTCGTGCAGCCGGTGCGGAGGTCCTCGGAGTAGTAAGCATTTTTACATACGGCATGAAAAAAGGGCTTGAGAGGTTGGCACAGTCCGATGTGAAAAACATTTCCCTGACAAATTTCGATGTGATCGCAAAAGTCGCATCCGAGGAGGGATATATAAAACCAGAGGATGTGGAAAGACTCATCGCATTCCGGAATGATCCGTCGGATGAAAGCTGGATAAAAGGATAAACAAATTGGCGAAGGGTACAAGTGAAAAAACGCAGAAGGGGGCATGATGATGAGAAACCTTATAGATATAATGGAACTGTCTGTTGAAGAAATTGATGAGCTCATCGACAAAGCGCTTGATATAATTGCAGACCCCGATAAATATGCTGAAAGCTGTAAACGCAAAAAACTGGCGACACTGTTTTTCGAGCCGTCAACTCGCACGCGTCTGAGCTTTGAGGCGGCAATGTACGAGCTCGGCGGCAATGTTATCGGTTTTGCCGGAGCCGATTCAAGCTCCGCGGCAAAAGGCGAAAGCGTCGCAGACACCGCGCGTGCCGTCGGCTGTTATGCCGATATTATAGCAATGCGTCACCCGAAGGAAGGTGCTCCGATAGTTGCGGCAAGAACCGCGGGCGTTTCGGTAATTAACGCCGGTGACGGAGGTCACAACCACCCCACGCAGACGCTCGCCGACCTGCTGACTATTTATCGGGAAAAGGGACGCCTCGCCAATATGACAATCGGTCTGTGCGGCGACTTGAAATTCGGCCGCACCGTTCATTCGCTGATTTCGGCGATGTCAAGATACGAGGGCGTGCGGTTTGTGCTCATCTCTCCGGAGGAGCTGCGAGTGCCCAGATATCTCATAACGGATGTACTCGAAGGCAAAATTCCGTTCGAAGAGGTAAGCGACCTTGAGGCGGCTATTCCGAAGCTGGATGTTCTTTATATGACAAGAGTGCAAAGAGAACGCTTTTTCAACGAAGCTGACTATCTGCGCTTGAAAGACAGCTATATTCTCACACCTGAAAAGCTCGTGAAGGCAAAGAGCAGTCTATCCGTACTTCATCCGCTGCCGCGTGTAAACGAGATATCCGTTGCGGTAGACAATGACCCGCGCGCCTGCTATTTCAAACAGGTTCTCAACGGTAAATATATGCGCATGGCGCTCATACTTAAGCTTTTGGAGGTGAAGATATGATAATCGGACAGATTAAGGACGGCATAGTGCTCGACCACATCACTGCCGGAAAAAGCAGCGAAATTTATACGCTCCTCGGTCTTGATAAGCTCAAGTGCACGGTTGCAACGATTCAGAACGCAGAGAGCAAAAAAATGGGGCAGAAGGATATTATCAAAATCGGACAGACCATGGACATAGACCTTGATATCCTCGGATACATCGATCCTGGTATAACGGTAAATATAATCCGCGACGGCAAGCTGATAAAGCGAGAGCATCTTTCGCTCCCCGAAAAAATCACCGGCCTGCTGAAATGCAAAAATCCGCGCTGCATAACATCGTGCGAGCAGGAGCTTGAACAGGAATTCCACCTTGTAAATCGTGAAAAGAAGATATACCGCTGCATTTATTGCGAGAGCGAAGCCCCCAAATATCTGATATAAGGAGAGAAAAAATGAAAAGAACAGATATAAAAAAGATACTTATCATAGGATCGGGTCCTATTGTAATAGGCCAGGCGGCAGAGTTTGACTATGCGGGCACGCAGGCGTGCCTTGCTCTGAAGGAAGAAGGATACGAGGTCATTCTTGTAAATTCGAACCCGGCTACGATTATGACTGACGCATCAATTGCGGATAAGGTTTATATGGAACCGCTGACACTGGAATATGTCGCAAAGATTATCCGCTATGAGCGTCCGGATGCCATTGTCCCCGGAATCGGCGGTCAAACAGGGCTTAATCTTGCAATGCAGCTTGAAAAGAAGGGCGTGCTGCGTGAATGTAATGTAAAGCTTTTGGGCACGAGCAGCGAGAGCATAGAGCGCGCAGAGGACAGAGAGCTGTTTAAGGAAATGTGCCAATCCATAGGCGAGCCTGTTATACCATCGGAGATCACATACAGCATTGAGGAAGCAAAGGCGGCTGCAAGTAAAATAGGCTATCCGGTCGTACTGCGACCTGCCTTTACGCTCGGCGGTACAGGCGGCGGATTTGCCAACAATGAGGCAGAGCTTGAAGAACTCGGACCTAACGCATTCGCACTTTCCCCTGTGCACCAGGTACTTATTGAAAAGAGCGTAAAAGGATATAAGGAAATTGAGTTTGAAGTCATGCGCGACAGTGCCGACCACGCGATAACCATATGCGGCATGGAAAATGTCGACCCGGTCGGCGTACACACCGGCGACTCAATAGTCGTCGCTCCCATACTGTCTCTGTCTGATTCCGATTTGAAGATGCTCAATGACAGCGCAATTAAGATAATTCGCGAGCTTAAAATAGCCGGCGGCTGCAATGTGCAGTTTGCACTTGACCCCGAATCAAGCAAGTATTACCTCATCGAGGTCAACCCGCGCGTGTCCCGCTCTTCTGCTCTTGCCTCAAAGGCCAGCGGATATCCGATCGCAAGAGTGACCGCAAAAATAGCAGTCGGCATGCTGCTCGAGGAGATACCCGTTGCGGGCGGTACTGCCGCAATAGAGCCGAGCCTTGATTATATCGTCGCAAAATTCCCTCGTTTTCCGTTTGATAAGTTCGGCACCGTTCCGAATGTCCTTGGTACGCAGATGAAGGCAACAGGAGAGGTCATGGGCATCGGCGCCACACTTGAGGAGTGCTTCCTCAAATCCGTTCGCTCTCTCGAGATCGGTGTGTGCCATTTCCGCCTGAAAAAATTCGACACAATCAACAGCAATACCATATTGCAATATCTTAAGGATTTCCACGACGATAACATATTCGGCATAGCGGAGCTCCTCCGCCGCGGTGAAAGCATAAACACTCTTCACCGCGTAACGATGATAACGGAATGCTTCCTGCAGTCACTCAAGACAATTGTCGACATGGAGCCCGTTATCAAAGAAAACGCAATGAACATATCCGTATTGCGCGACGCGAAGCGTATAGGATTTTCGGATAAATATATCGCAATGCTGTGGAATGTATCCGAGACCGAAGTTTACATGCTGCGCAAGGAAAACGGCATAACGCCGATCTTTCGCATGGTCGATACGCTCCACACCGGCAAATATATTGCTTACCTCTATTCTTCATATACCGGCAAAAATGATTCCCGTCTTTCCGACAAGAAGAAGGTCGTCGTTCTTGGTGCCGGCCCTATACGCATAGGCCAGGGCGTGGAATTTGATTACTCAACGGTTCACGCCGTGCAGACGATACGCAGAGCCGGATATGAAGCCATAATAGTAAACAACAACCCCGAAACCGTTTCAACAGACTACACCACATCTGATAAGCTTTATTTTGAGCCGCTAACTACCGAAGATGTTATGGCTATTATTGATTTCGAGCAGCCGGACGGAGTTATTGCAACTCTCGGCGGACAGACTGCCATTAATCTTGCACAGCCGCTCGCAGACAGGGGAGTAAAGATAATCGGCACGGACTGCGAAGCTATAGAGCGTGCCGAAAACCGCAAGAGCTTCGAAAAGGTGCTTGAGGATCTCAATATCCCACAGCCGCGCGGATATGCCGTTACGAATATCGAAGACGGCATAAAGGTTGCAAATGATGTCGGATATCCTGTGCTTGTTCGCCCGAGCTTTGTACTCGGCGGACGCGCGATGGAGCTTGTCGCAAATGATGATATGCTCCGCCACTATCTGAAAACCGCTGTTGAGGTTGACGCAGATAAGCCCGTGCTGGTTGACCACTATATTCAGGGCAAAGAAGTGGAGGTCGATGCGATCTGCGACGGCTGCGATGTGTTCGTACCGGGCATAATGGAGCTCGTCGAGCGAACCGGAGTTCATTCAGGCGACTCTATCAGCGTATACCCGTCATATTCTATTTCGGATAAGGTGAAGGGCATCATTCTGCAGTATACAAAGAAAATCGGTCTTGCGATCGGAATAATCGGGCTTTTCAACATTCAGTTCATAGTCGACAGCAATGACGATGTCTATATCATAGAAGTCAACCCCAGATCCTCACGCACCGTTCCGTTCCTTTCGAAGGCGACCGGCTTCTCTCTTGCGGACATTGCAACGGAAGTGATCTTAGGCAAAAGCTTAAAGGAACAGGGCGTTTTCGGAATATATCCGGATGAGAAGAAATGCCATTATGTAAAGGTTCCCGTGTTCTCCTCCAATAAAATAAAGGGACTTGATGTATACCTCTCTCCGGAAATGAAGTCTACCGGCGAGGCAATAGGATACGATCAATCGCTGTCACGCGCTATGTTTAAGGCACTGACGGCTTCGGGAATGAAGCTGCAAAATTACGGAACCGTTGTGGTGACGCTTGCCGACGAGGATAAACAAGAGGCGCTCCCGATCGTTCGCAGCTTCTATAACATGGGATTTAACATCGCCGCCACGGCAGGTACGGCCAACTTCCTGAAGAAAAACGGTATACGCACCCACACGCTTGGCAAGATCTCCGAGGGATGCACGGAAATTCTCGATTTTATCCGCTCCGGTTTCGTAAGCTATGTCATAAATACCCGCTCCGTAGGCTCCGGCATTCACAGCGCAGACGGCGCCGAGATACGCCGTTGTGCTACGGAAAACGGCGTCACGATTTTCACATCGCTTGACACCGTTCGCATAGTGACAGAGGTCCTGGAAGAGATGACAATATCTGTATCCACAATCGACTCTTGCCACTGATAAAAACGGTATAAACAAATTCTGAGCCACGCGTTGCAACGCGTGGCTCATTTGAATGTATCTTAAATTTTGGCTCTATGTCAATAGTTGGGGTAGAGTAAATAACAAAGAACAGACAGAAGAGAGTATAGGCTCACTTTAGAATGATATTTCAATGATATTCGACTCACATTGCGCTCACTTTTCAGTCACAGCGCACTCACATTCCGGTCACTAAGTTGATTTTCGGATTTATCTCCCCAATATCTTCTTGAGATGTTCCTGTTCTTCGTCATCCAAGGTAGGGTTATGCTCTTTGCAAATGACTTAAGTGACGGACTTTTCATTGCTTTCATAGCTTTGACCATGAGTTGCATAGTTCCTGGATCATTACGGTCAATATCGATGGCTTTGTGCGCTATTTCATAGGCCCGGGTGAATTCACCGCGCTCTATATGGAGATTTACACCCTTTGTCACTATGTTGAGGAATCTCGTATTCAAATCGGAGCATTACTGCGGGAGCGATTCTCTCTCAACAGGCGAATGACAGAATCAAGCTGTGTAAACCGCACTGTCACAAATATCACGTCGTAAACATCCTGAGTATCCAGCGTATGAACGACAGAGATTTTTGCGGTTCTCTTTTTCAGTGAATACCGATACCTGATGGTAAGACCGTTTTTCTCAATCCGTCTGCCCCAATCACCACGAGCCAGCAGCGTGACATCTTTTCCCGCATGAAACAGGT
>CAVHIP010000080.1:0-10099 GCA_963636125.1 Oscillospiraceae bacterium
AGAAACTGCACACCAGCCAGATACTACATTGTATCAAAACTGTTGTGCAGTTATGTGTAAGCAATCACAAGTTAATACAATGCAAGGTCCTGGGGCGAGGATGTGCATATAATGGGGAAATTCTCCCTATCTATTCAGATGTTCTTTAAGCTGCTCAATCAAAGCAGAGATTATTTTGACCGCATCGCCGACAACAGCGTAATCAGCATAGTCAAAGATCGGGGCGGACGGGTCGCGGTTGATTGCGACGATGCACTCTGCCTTTTCAACGCCTACCATGTGCTGGAGCGCTCCGGAAATTCCGCAGGCTATATAGAGTTTCGGGCGCACTATTTTGCCGGTCTGACCTATAAGATGCTTTGAATCTACCCATTCCGCATCGACAACGACGCGCGATGCCCCGACTGCTGCGTTGAGAAGTCCCGCAAGCTCACGAATCAGGCCGAAGTTTTCAGCGCTGCCCATGCCCCTCCCGCCGGAAATAATAATATCCGCATCTGCAATGGACAGCTCCGAATCGCTCTCGTTCAGTACGCGGCGGATAAGTTTTACGCCGTCTTCCTCAATTTCCTCCGCTGTCTCGTCGATGATCTCGACTTCCGATCCTTGGACGCTGCCAGCCTTGTGAAAAGCGCCTGGGCATATCGTACCCATCTGTGGGCGGGTGTCGGAGCAGAGTATCGTTGCCATGATTCCACCGGGAGCCGGCATGTTCCATGAGATCAGGCCGCTTTCCGCCTCAACGTTCAACTCAGTGCAGTTCGCGGTTATGCCTGTGCCGAGCCTTCTTGCAAGACGCGGCGCGAGATCCTTACCGTTCTTTGTTGCGGATACCATGACGGCATCCGGTTCGTATTTCTTCACAAGCGCCGTGAGCACATTCGTATATGCTGTGGTTCTGTATTCTGCAAAGCGCGCGTCCTCCACGCGAATTATCGCATCCGGTGCGCATGCCGCAACGGCTTTTACCGCCTCATCCGTGTTGTGACCGACAACGACCGCGATTACTTGTCCACCGGTCTTAGCAGTGATGGTGCGCGCAGCAGTGAACAGTTCAAGAGAGCTTCCCTTTACGCCCGTGCCGGACAGCTCCATGACGGTAAAAATATCTCTGTTTGTTTTCTTCATATGCTCACCTCATATCATTCTCGCATCGCGCAGCGCCGAAATCAGATTGCCTGCGATCTCTTCGCTGCTCTCACCGGCAATGGTGACACAAGATTTGTTATGCTCCGGGAAATAGGAGCTGCCAACCGTCGTCTTGGAACCCTTGACGCCGATCTTTTCTGCTTCAAGACCAAGGGCAAGTGCGTCGAGAACAGGTATTTCCATGTGGTTTGCCTTCAGCTTTAGGCGCATATTCGGACGACGGGCTTCAAATGTGGTCTTGTCAACAGACGCAACCGCCGGCAGCGGCACCTCGATGTAATCCGTGCCCTCATCAGTTTCGCGCTGAACTGTGAGTTTTCCCTCGGAAAGCTCGTAATCTTTCACGAAAGTGACCTGCGGCAGACCGAGGCATTCCGCAAGCTCAGGCATGACTAGTGAAGTGTCGCTGTCGCTTGCCTGCTTCCCACAGAGCACGAGGTCGTACTTTGCGCTGTTTGTCTCGAGATACGCCTTTGCTGCTGCAAGCGCGTTTACCGTTGCATAAGCATCCGCACCGCCGAGCGCGCGGTCGCTGAGAAGATAGACATCGTCCGCTCCCACGGCCAAGCAGTAACGGAGCACCTCCATTGAAGATGGAGGCCCCATTGTAACCGCGGTCACCTTCCCGCCGTTCTCGGTCTTCAGCCTAACGGCAAGTTCCATTGCATATTTATCATATTCACTTATTACTCCGGTTCCCTGAGAACGAATAAGTGTCTTTGTTACGGGGTCAAGCTTGAGATCTTCTTCCTTTGGAACCTGTTTTACACAAACAAGTATATTCACTTTCGTATTCCTTTCTGTTTTGTGGGTTTCACTAAATCACGCAACCGGCTTAAACAAATCCGTTTGTTCGCGAAGTATGTTTTTTTTAATCTTGCCAAGATCATTTTTCGGAAGCGATGTCATGAAAGCCCAATACTTAGGTTTTTTAAACGATGGCATAACTTTGCGGCAGAAGTCTATAAACTCTCGGCCATTAAGCGAACAGTTATCCTTCAACACTATTGCGGCGGCAATCGCTTCACCGTACTTCTTGTCCGGCACACCTATAACTGCGCATTCGGATATTGCCGGGTTTTTGAGCAGATCCTGCTCTACTTCCTGTGCATAGACGTTCTCCCCACCGGTCTTGATGATATCTCGCTTGCGGTCAAGAAGGTAATAGTAGCCCTCCTCATCGCGATACATGATATCCTCCATGTCGAACCAGCCGTCGGAGAAACTGCGCTCTGTCAGCTCCGGCGCGTTCAGATATCCGCCAAACACCAGCGGTGAGCGCACAAATGCTTCGCCCTTACCTGCCCCCTCAACGACATTTCCTCCATCATCCACAAGCCTCAGCTCCGATACGGAATTCACCTTGCCAACGGAAGTCAACAGGCTGAAGTTGTTCTTTATATCCTCTCGTCTGAGAATAACCGAAGTTATATTAGACGCCTCGGTCGATCCCCACGAGAGTCGGACACCTGCATTCGGAAACATCTCAAACAGATCCTCAAAGCATTCCTGACTTGCCTTGCCTGCAGCAAGATGCGCAAGTTTGACGCTGCTTAAATCGTACTTCTCGGAGAATCCGGAGGCCTTGAGTCTCCTGTATGATGTCGGGGGAACCAATGCTATCTGAGTTGCATGATACTTCTGAACCTGCATGCATATTTCCTCACAATCGAAGTGATCAAGCAATATAATCGTCCCGGCGCGGGCAAGCATTTTTATCACGCAGCATATTCCGGTCGCATGATACAGCGGCGCCGGCGTGAGTATAATATTATCCACACTGAGTGTCTCTTCGTCAGCCAGCGCGGAAGCATAAATTGACATCATTCGTTGCGTACGCGCAACGCCTTTAGCAAGCGAAGTTGTCCCGCTGGTAAACAGGATAATGCTTTCCTCATCACCGGTCATGGTCTCATGCGCATCAGAGCAGTCCTTCCCGCGCATGAGCTCTTCAAAAGAATATGCACCATCCGGAGATTTTTCTTTTTCGCCCTGCACTATCATCCTAAAGTTTATGCCGGAGTGTTCCGCAATGTATCCTGCCTGAGGCAGGTATTCCGTCGAGCAGATAAGCGTGTCCGCGCCTGTCAGCGCAATCATGCGAAGCATCTCCTCCGGCAGCAGCCGCAAGTGTATCAGCGCAAGACCCACGCCGAGCTCCTGACAGGCATAGAAAGCAATCAGCCATTCTATGCCGCCCCTCATCAGTATCGCGGCGCGATCGCCCTTCTTCAGACCGATGTGACGCATAGAATTTGCAAGGCGGTCAGCTTCATTATTCAATTGTCTGTATGTTATGGTGTTCTTGCCATGGATTGCAGCTATCCGATCCGGGAACTTTTCCGCGCTTCCGACAAGAAGCCCACCGAGAAATTCCATATTACCTCCTTCTCCCCGTGTAAAACAGTCAATGCCGAAATCCTATGCTCTCAGGTTCCAGAACAACGGCATGAATGCCACTATGGCAAGCCATACGAAAAGCTCAAGGAGCAGATTGTATTTAAAATAATCCCTAAAATTGTATCCTGCAACCATAGTGGTAGCAGTCTGCGCATTTGCAAGCGGAGTAGCGAAGCAGAGATTTGCTCCGTAACAGACCGCTATGGAGAACGCAATGCAATTAAAGCCATATTGCTGACATACTGCAAGCACAGGAGGCAGCACTATAAACACAGCAGTAGAATTTGAAATAAAATTACTGACGATCATTACCGCCAGAACCGAAGCGGCAAGGAAAATTATCGGCTGCACATCCGGGCCGAAAATCGAAGTAAAGCCGCCCGCAATCAGGTCACCGCATCCGCTCTTGTTGATGCCGGCGGCAATGCCAAGACAGCCCGCAAGACGGATAAGCGTCGGCCAGTCCATATTTTTGATCACGCTTTTCTCCGTTGTGCATCCGGTTATGACACAAAGAATCGCGCAAATACAGGTTGCAATAACATTACTGACAATTTCCGTTATGAAAAAGACGATGAGCATTACGAGAATGATATACATGTATATCTGCTTTCTCTTGCATTCCGCGGCTTCCCCCACTTTGACGGCTCTTGACGCAACAAGCGTGTCAAGCTCATCTAAATTCTCGCTGCAGTCATCCTTGCCCCATATTTTCTTTCCGAGCGGATAGCCGATAAAGAGAACATACAGAAGATAAACTGCGCTCAGGCACAAACCGACAGACATAAAATCCCACATACCGGCCGTCTGTCCGGTAGCGCCTTCAAGTATCGTCTGCATTGTGAGTTGGGGCGTCGATCCGACAAGCGTACACACGCCGCCGAACATTGCGCCCATGGATGTCGCAAGGCAGATGTTTTTAAGCTTTACATTGGTGTTTGTCCTGCAAACGCTGCTCATGATTGCAAGGTACATTGCGATAACAGCCATGTTTGCAAGAAACATTGACATGATAATTGACGTTCCTCCGGCAAAGAGAATGAACTTTCTTTCGTTGCCGCCGGACACGCGCATTACGACATTACCGATCTTCTGAGCCACTCCGGACTCAAACATGGCGTTGCCGATAACAAGCATACCGAAAACGAGGATAACAGTGCTGTTGGAAAAGCCGGAGAAAGCCTCGGAGAAAGAACATACCCCGGTCATTGCGAAGAGGAGACACGCTATAACGCTGGTGACGGTTGAAGGTATCCACTCGGTTATAAAAAACACTATGCAAAAAACCAAGATCAATAAGGCTACAATCTGGGAAGAAAGCAAAATACCACATCCATTCTATTTCTGATTATATACATCGACCGATTATCTCAACGGTGACGTATATTCCCTCGACAGGGCCGGACACGATCGTCATCTGCTGAAAACCATGTCCCGCCAGGAGTGGAACCTTCGGTTTTACGTAAAAAACAGCAATCCGTCCGCAATTATTCCATGTTTTCCGGAAAAGCGCAAGGCTTTTCCGGAAATACCGGGACCGTCTCGGAGAAACACTGTTCCTGAACGTATTAAATAACAGTAAGCTTCAGGCTTAAAATACGAGGCATCCGACACTGTAGCCGATGAACACGAGGCAGATGTATGCCGCGATCATTGGCAGCCACATCCACTTGGTCATGAAGCTGCCCTCGACATCGCCTGTGCCAACGACCATGGATGTAGTGGTGGTGCAGCCGGGTGTCCACATTGCGTAGTGCGCGGCGCAGATCATTGCAACGCCGAGAGCCGGGCCGTTCACACCGGGCATGAGGACTATCAGGGGAGCAGCGACCTTGAACAGAACCATTGCGATGGAGTTGGAAACAAAGTTTGTGAGCAGCAGCACAGAGCCAATGCAGACCATGACGAAAAGGAAGGATGGCAGAGCTTGAACCAAAGGTCCGAACACCTGCTGGATCCACAGAACGATGCCGAGCTCTTCCATGTTGACGACAGTGCCGAGCAGACGCACGGTACCGATCATCATGCAGCTCTGCCATGCGATGGACTTGGTTGCTTTGTTGAAATTCATAAGCGGCTCGCCATCAATGGGAACGACACAGAACACGCAGACGCAGAGCAGTACGGGAATTGCTGAGCCGAGGTTGGAGATAAAATCACGCATACTTGCAAAGAACGGAATGCCGGTGAGGCCCTTGAGCAGATCTTTGCCGACCCAGAAGAAGATAACCACGAGGAACATGATGCCCGCAAACTTTTCCTTCTTGCTCATGGGCGGAATAGTAGCGCGCAGAGCGTCTATATCGAGGTTAACGAGCTTGGAAGCGTCGATCTTGTAGATTTTGGCCATGATGAACACAACCAGCAGAATCCAGACGACGCCGATGGACATACCGATAGCGGCAGACTGCGCAATACTGATTTCGAGACCGAAAGCTTCTCCGACCCAACCCATACCGGTGATGAAGTTGCCGTGACCGATAGCGGTCATACCGTTGCCGGCAATGGTGATGGCTGCAATGCAGCAGAACAAGAACTGGGAAAACTTATCTTTGCGGTCATAACCGCAGGTATCGAGGATTTCCTTTGCCAGCGCAAGGAACATGACGCATGTCGCGGAGGAAGTCATGCCGAGGCCGAGGACAAACATCGCCGCGAAGAACATCATCACGATGATGTACGGTCTTCCCTTGACAAATTTGCGGGTGATGAACCACACCGCGATGCGGCGGGAGATACCGGTCTCGCTCAGGACATGGTTGACAAGCATGCAGGACATCAGGAAGGCGAACATCCAGTCGCCGAAGGAGCCCTTGATTGCGGCCGTAGCGGTCATTGCGCCGGATATAGCAACCATGCTGACGACCAGTATGCTTGTCCAGCCGGTCTCGACCGTGATCCACAGATAGGTTGCCATGACGAATACACCAACGATCTCCATACCGGTGTCGGTCATGGGTGCGGGGGCGGGGATAAGCCACTTAAAGATGGCCCAGATCGCAAGAGCGATGATGGTGTGCATTAGTTTTTTGTTCGGGTTTTTTGCCTTTGCCATTTTTTCTTCCTTTCTTTTCTACCTTTTTGTTATTTTTACAACTAATTTCAGTTCTTAGAATTCCGGCACGACATTCGCGTCGGAATTCTAAACGAAATCGCAAATTTTTCGGAACTTATGCCTTCTTCGGCAGCATCTCTTTGGTTATATCCTTGCTGATAACCATCTTCTGTATTTCGTTGGTGCCTTCAAAAATCTGGTATATCTTTGCATCTCTGAAGCGCTTCTCAACCGGATATTCTTTGCTGTAGCCGTAACCGCCGAGAATCTGGACAGCTTCGGAACAGACTTTCATGCCTGCGTCGGAGGCAAAAACTTTTGCCGCAGAGAAAAGCTTCGCATCGACGATGCCCGCATCCGCGGTCTTACAAGCCTGCCAGCACATAAGGCGTCCGGCTTCGAGCAGTGTGTACATCTCGGCAAGCTTAAATCCAACTCCCTGATGTTTGCAGATGGGCTTGCCGAAGGACATTCTCTTGGTGGAGTACTCGGCTGCAACTTCAAAGGCGTACTGCGCGTTGCCGATTGCGCCGGCGCCGGCGGTCGGACGGGTGCGGTTGAGGCACTGGGACATTATCATCATGCCTTCGCCTTCCTTGCCGATAAGCATATCTTTAGGCACGCGGACATTGTCGAAAATCAGGTCAACAGTGTCGGATGTGCGATAGCCCATCTTGTCCTCCTTTTTGCCTATGCTGAGGCCCGGTGTCTTTGCATCGACATAGAATGCCGACACTCCCTTGCCACGCAACTCGCGGTCAAAGGTTGCAAATACCAGGAACATATCGGCATGTTCACCGCCGGAGATAAAGGTCTTAGCACCGTTGATGACATAAGCGTCACCGTCGTCGACATATGTAGTACGCATGGCGGCGGAATCTGAACCCGATTCTGCCTCCGTGAGCGCAAAGGCCATCGCGCCGCCGTTGCATAGGAGCTCGGTCACGGTTTTAATCTGGTACTCTGTGCCAAAGAGGCGGGCGGGCAGGGAACCCATAAAGCTTCCGGCTACTGCTCCGGCAAAACCGGCATCGCCTCGAGCGAGCTCTTCTTTGCATATGGCGTAAGTGAAAATGTCAAGTCCCATCCCGCCGTACTTTTCAGGAAGAACCATGGTGGTCAGTCCCATTTCATACGCTTTTTTGTAAAGCTCCTCCGGGAAAACGCCTTCGATTTCAAGTTCTTTGCACGTGGGGATTATTTCCTCATCCGCAAAGCTGCGTACCATCTCTCTCAGATCCTGCTGATCCGGAGTCAGAAGGTCAAAACTGGTTGTAGACATGTTGGGGTTGTCCTCCTTTTTATTATTAAATATAAACTTTATAATTACACTTTAATTAATTTATGGCTTCTCGATGGGCTGTCCCCAGCGCGTCTCAAGCTCATAGACCTGCTCACGACTCAGCCCGGCCTGGGTGAGTATCTCGTAGTTGTTCGCGCCGAGGACAGGAGCCGCGCCAAGGACTTCGGGCGTTGCGGAATACATAACTGTTGCGCCTCGGCCACGCCAAGTGCCTTCACGGTCTGCCGGCATGGGCAGGTCAGTGATACCCTTGCGGAAGAGCATTTGCGGGTCGTCGATGACCTGTTTGCAGGAAAGAATTTTTCCGCAGACAATACCGGCCTTATCCATAACTGCCTTGCATTCGTCAACGGAATCGAACTTCGACATCCACTCCTCAATTATATCTGCAAGATCTCTGTAATGGCTGGCGCGATTCTGACCGCCAACAAACCGGGGATCGTCTACGAGCTCGGGGCGCTCAAGAACCTGAGTACAGAGCTTTGCAAAGTGCCGGTCCGGGTGCGCGGCAATGACAAGATATTCGTCCTTCGGCCCCTTGAATACACCGTACGGCGCGGAGCCTGCGGAGTGGTTGCCCTGCCTATGTGGGTCTTTGCCGTTGGTCGCCTGTTCGAGGAACGGGTTCATGGATGCAAGACACTGCTGCATTGCAACGTCTATCATCTGCCCCTCGCCGGTTCTGAACCTGTGAAACAGAGCTACCATGCACGCGCCGAAGGCATCCTTGCCGCTTATAAAGTCAGAGATTATAACGCCGGACTTAACCGGAGGCCCGTTTCGCTCACCGGTCATGTCCATGATGCCGCTGCATGCCTGAGCAAGGATATCAAAGCCCGGATCCTTCGCCTTGGGTCCGGTTTGACCAAAAGCGGAAATAGAGCAGTAAATAATGTCCGGCTTGACTGCCTTGAACGCTTCGTAATCAAGTCCCATCTTTTTCATAGAGCCTGGCTTCATCGTCTCAAAAACGATGTCGCATGTCTTGCCGAGCTCGAGTACCGCTGCCGCGCCGTCGGGATCCTTCAGATCAACGGTGATGCTCTTCTTGCCGCGGTTGTTCCACATAAACTGTGTGCTGTAGCCCTGTATGGAATTTGCGAGACGTCGAGTGTCATCCCCCTCTACGGGGAGCTCAACTTTAATGACCTCCGCACCGAGGTCTGCCATCATCGCGCAGCAGGTGGGTCCCGCTGTATGTGTGGAGAAATCGAGAACGCGGATACCTTCAAGTGCTTTCATTGTTTTCCTCCTGTTTACTTTCCCTTGAATTCTGGTTTGCGCTTATCAAAAAATGCAAACACCGCCTCGCGAAAGTCCTCGGTTTGCTCGCACTCGCCCTGCAGTTCTACTTCACTGTAGGTGCCTGTCGACCAGTCACCGTAGACACAGCGATTTATAAGCGTTTTGATGTTTCCGTAAGCAACTGTGGGCCCATGGGAATATTTATCGATATATTTTGCAAGACGATCTTCAAGTTGCTCCGGCGGCACAGCCTCGGTGAACAGTCCCCAGTCGGCGGCTTGTTGTCCGCTGAAACGCTTACCGGACATGAACAGTTCCGTCGCGCGCACTTGACCGACAGCCTTGGTCACAAGCCATGTGGCACCGCTGTCGGGAACGTAGCCGATGTTGACAAATGCCAGCGTGCATTTTGTATCAGCCGCAGCTATCTGAAAGTCACAGCTGAGCGCAAGACTCATGCCCGCTCCCGCGATTGCGCCCTCTATGCAGGCGATAACGGGTTTTTTCACATTGCGCAGGCGCAGATTCATCTCACTGCCAAGACGGCAGTTGTATCTCGTCCCGCGCTCGCCGCGCTCAAGCCTGTCACGCATGGCGTTCAGATCACCGCCTGCACTGAAGCAGCCGCCTGCTCCTCTGATAACAACCAGGCGGATGTCGTCGTCAAAATCGCAGATATCGAACAATCGTATCAGCTCTTTTTTTGCCGGATTCGGGACCGGATTTTTTTTCTGAGGATTGTTCAGGGTTATGTATGCGACATGATCCTTTACCTCAAACTTGATGAACTCGTATGCCATCCAATTTTCCTCCTGTCAGTTTTTCAGCAAGTGTCGTTCAATTGCTTGCTTGTTATTTTTTTGTTTTAGCTGATTTGAGTTTACTGTATTAACCCCGATTTGTAAAATACGTAAAATTTCGAAAAACTCATAGGAAAAACCTATGGA
>CAVHIP010000081.1:0-9686 GCA_963636125.1 Oscillospiraceae bacterium
TTACAGGCTTCAAAAGATTTCATTAAAATTGAAGATTTTAATGAAATAATAGTATCACTCCGACGAAAGGACGGTAACCGGCATGAAACGCGACGCAATTCAAGATATGATCAAATGGAAAAACGACGTGGAGCGGAAGCCCCTTGTTCTGAGAGGCGCGAGGCAGGTCGGCAAAACGTGGCTGATGAAGGAGTTCGGAAAGAATTACTATGAGAACTTTGTCTATTTCAATTTTGACGAGGAAGACGAGCTGAAATCCATCTTCAAGGCGAACAAGAACCCTCAGCGCATCATCGAATTGCTCTCCATGATCGGCGGAGAAAAGATTCTGCCCGAAAAAACGCTGATTATCTTCGATGAAATTCAGGAATGCCCGGAGGCGCTGAACGCGCTGAAATACTTCAGGGAAAAAGCCGACGAGTACCACGTCATTGCGGCGGGAAGCTTGCTCGGTACGCTTTTGGCAAAACCGAAATCTTACCCTGTCGGCATGGTTAATCTGCTCGACATCTATCCGTTGAACTTCGGGGAGTTTCTTGAAGCGACCGACCCCGCGCTTTACTCTTACTACGCCGGCATTCGGAAAGAGCGGCAAATTGAAGAGATTTTCCACAATCGACTGCTGGAAGCGTACAGCAGCTATCTCATCATCGGCGGCATGCCGGAATGTGTGTCGTCATGGGTGACACACAAAGATCCGGCAAGGATTTCGCGGATTCAGCGCGAACTTATTGAGGTCTATGAAAACGACTTTTCCAAGCACAACGGCAAAGTCAACAGCGGACGAATTCTTATGGTATTCCGCAGCATCGTCACACAGCTTGCAAAACCGAACGAAAAATTCATGTACGGCGCTGTCCGTGACGGCGGCAGAGCGCGTGATTTCGAAGAAGCAATCGAATGGCTTGTTTCCGCGGGAATGCTCTGCCGCGTCTGCAATGTTTCCAAGATGGAGCATCCGCTGCCGGCGTTTGATAAGCCGGATCAATTCAAGCTGTTTGTTTTTGATACCGGATTGCTCAAGCATATGGCAGGCATTGACAACAGCGCAATTCTTCTGAAAGCCGACTATCAGTTCAAAGGGCCGCTGACCGAAAACTATGTCCTGCAGCAGCTGCGCGGTCAATTCGAGGTCGAGCCCCGCTACTATTCCGATAAGAACAGCGAGATTGATTTTGTTTTGCAGAACGGTACGGAGATTATTCCCGTCGAGGTAAAAGGCGGAGATGATAAATCCGCGCCCTCGTTCAAGCGGTATATTGCCGACCGGCGCCCCAAGCGCGCGCTGCGTTTTTCCAAGCGCGGCTACCGCAAAGACGGAGAGATTACGAACATTCCCCTCTATCTTGCGAGAAAAACGAAGGAACTTCTCTGACGGGACGCGGAGATTGTTTTTCTTCCCGTTTTTATTATATCCGCTCTACTATTCCGACATCGTTTTCTTCCGCGCCGTTTGTCGAAATTTAAAGCCTCCCCTGTGCAAGGGGAGGTGGCACGCAGTGACGGAAGGGTTGTCCCCGAGGCGCATTGCCGAAGGCAACAGCGCGTGCGTTACCAAATGCCCGGGGAGCCGACAAGGCTTGCCCAACCGTTCTCATCACTCTGCCGTATTCGTCGGCAATCTTGACGTTTATCCGTAATTTTTCATTTTTGCAAGCCTTAGGCGGGTCAACAACCCCTCAGGCGCTTCGCGCCAGCACTACCGAGGCAGACAAGTCTGCCTACGGCATAAGTTCGCGTATGCCAAATCAAAGATTTGGACGCTCACTTACCCTTTCAGGGGAGCCTTTAAATCACTCTTAACTCTTAATTTCTCATTTCTATTTTGGTAGTTTTTCTTTACTTTTGTCACGTTATGTGATATTTTTATTCTGAGGTGATTTACAATGTCGCATTTCAGCGAGACATTGCTTTCTCTGCGGCGGGAGCGAGGCTTGAGCCAGCAGCAGCTTGCGGATATGATGGGGCTGACGAGGAGCGCGGTCGGCATGTACGAAACCGGCAAGCGCGAGCCGGATGTGGACACCATGCGCCGTTTCGCGGAGTTTTTCCATGTGGATATGAACACGCTCACTACCGGCAGCGCCTCCGGCGACGGGGAGCTTGACGAGCTTTTGGAGACTCTCCGCACCCGCGATGACATGCGCATGCTTTTCAAACTCGCGAAGGACGCCACGCCCGACGATGTGCGCAGCGCGGTTAAAATAATCGAGGCGCTGAGAAATGACTGATTACTTCGTCCGTTTCCTGGAGCTGCCGCGCCGCGTCGAGGGCGTGACCGTGCCGAACAATGACGGCAGCTTCAGCGTGTATATCAACTCCCTCCTGTCCGAGCCTCAGCGGCAAAAGGTGCTTGAGCATGAGCTTAAGCACATCGGGAAGGAGCATTTTTATGTGGATATTCCTGTCGCGCGCATGGAGCGGCAGGCGGAGGGCGAGCATGTCAACCCCGCCCTGCATCCTCCCGCCGGAAAGATAGCGCGATTCTACTCGTTCGACTCACTCGCGGAGTACGTAAAAACCCTCGCCCGCCAAACAGGGGCGAAGTTGCAATAAAAGTAGTATACTTTTTCCCTCGCTTACGATATAATATAAGGAAGCATTAACGAAGGAGACGCTTTTGATGGAAAAGAAGCTCATGCTTATTGTCAATCCCGCGGCGGGGCGCAGCGGGTATAAATACAACTTCGCCGAGGCGATGAACGCGCTTGCCGCCGGCGGCTACCGGACGACGCTGTTTTTCACGCAGCAGGCGAAGGACGCGACAAAGATCGCGGCCGAAAACGCGGATAATTTCGACTACGCGGTGTGCATCGGCGGCGACGGGACGCTCAGCGAGGTTATGGCGGGGCTTATGCGTCGCGAAAAGAAGCCGCTTTTGGGTTACATCCCGATGGGCACGGCGAACGACGTCGCCACGACTTTAGGGCTGCCGAAGAATGACTGCCTCGCGGCGGTCAGGCGCTTCATGGAGGGCGAGCCGCACCCCTTCGATCTGGGCGGCTTCGGCGAGGACGAATATTTCGCCTACATCGCCGCGTTCGGCGCTTTCACCGAGGTGAGCTACGCCACGCCGCAGACGCAGAAGAAGGCGCTCGGCCACTTGGCGTACGTGCTGCAGGGCATGGCGAGTCTGCAGAGCATCGCGAGCGTGCAGACGCGCGTTGAATACGACGGCGGCGTGGTGGAGGGCAAGCTCCTCTACGGCAGCATGTCCAACTCGACCTCCGTGGCGGGGATAGTCCGCCTGCCGGAGGAGATGGTCTGCCTCGGCGACGGGGAGAGCGAGCTGGTGCTGGTCAAGGAGCCGGCGTACATCACGGGCTTCGGCGACATCGTGGACAGCGTGCTTTCGCAGAGGTTTGACAGCAAGGATCTTCTCATCCTGCACACGAAGAAGGCCAAGTTCACCTTCGAAAAGCCGGTCGCGTGGACAAGGGACGGCGAGAGCGGCGGCACGCATCAATGCGTCGAGCTGAAAAATTACCACGCGCCGCTGAGCATGGTTTTCTAACTAATATTTGATATATCAGAGAAAAGAGAAAGGCAGAACACACAATGAAACGACAGAAAATTTCGGGAATATACGATGACGCCGCCGCTTTTGACGGGCAGGTCATCACGGTTTGCGGCTGGGCGAGAAGCATCCGCGACAACAAGCACTTCGGCTTCATCGCGCTCAACGACGGCAGCTGCTTCAAGCCGCTGCAGGTTGTTTTCGCAAGGGAGAACCTTGAAAATTACGACGAGATCGCCCATCAGAACGTCGGCGCGGCGCTCATCTGCACCGGCGCTCTCGTCCTTACCCCCGACGCTCAGCAGCCCTTTGAGCTGAAGGCGGAGAAAATCGAGGTCGAGGGCGTGTCCACGCCGGACTATCCCCTGCAGAAAAAGCGCCACAGCGTCGAATTTCTCAGGACGATACAGCACCTCCGCCCGAGGACGAATCTCTTCTCCGCGACTTTCCGCGTCCGCTCCGTCGCGGCGCAGGCGGTGCATGAGTTCTTCCAGCAGCGCGGCTTTGTCTATATCAACACGCCCATCATCACCGGCTCGGACTGCGAGGGTGCGGGCGAGATGTTCCGCGTGACCACGCTCGATCTTAACAACCTTCCGCTTAAAGAAGACGGCACGGTCGACGACAGCAAGGACTTCTTCGGCAAGGCGTGCAATCTCACCGTTTCCGGTCAGCTCAACGCGGAGAACTTCGCGATGGCGTTCGGCGACGTGTACACCTTCGGGCCGACATTCCGCGCCGAGGTCAGCTATACCCAGCGCCACGCGGCGGAATTCTGGATGATAGAGCCGGAGATGGCGTTCGCCGATCTCAACGATTATATGGACACCGCCGAGGCGATGGTGAAGTACATCATCAACCGCACGCTGGAGCGCTGCCCGCAGGAGATGGAATTTTTCAATCAGTTTGTGGACAAGGGTCTGCTCGAGAGACTGCACAACGTCGTCTCGAACGACTTCGGCCGCGTCACCTATACGGAGGCGGTGGAGATCCTCAAGAACAGCGGCGAGCAGTTCGAGTATCCGGTTGAGTGGGGCATCGACCTGCAGACCGAGCATGAGCGCTATCTCACCGAAAAGGTCTACAAGAAGCCGATTTTCGTCACCGATTATCCGAAAGACATCAAGGCCTTCTACATGCGCGCCAACGATGACGGCAAGACCGTCGCCGCGGCGGACTGCCTTGTCCCCGGCATCGGCGAGATAATAGGCGGCTCACAGCGCGAAGAGCGGCTCGACAAGCTCGAGGCGCGTATGGACGAGCTGGGGCTGAAGAAGGAAGATTACTGGTGGTATCTCGATCTGCGCCGCTACGGCACCTGCCGCCACGCCGGCTACGGCCTCGGCTTTGAGCGCATGGTCATGTACCTCACGGGCGTGAGCAACATCCGCGACGTTGAGCTTCACCCCCGCACCACCGGCAACGCGGACTTTTAAACAGTTAGGAGTTTGGAGTGTGGAGTTAGGAGTTGCGGTGTTCGCTTGCGCGAACGGATTTTATAAACTCCGTAATTCTCAAGCAAACGCAGAATTTAAAGGCTCGTTTGAAAAAGTAAGCGTCTCCTCAAACCTCCCCTGATAAGTAAGCGTCCTCATGCCTCCCCTGATAAGTAAGCGTCCAAATCTTTGATTTGGACGCTTACTTAACTCCTAACTCCTCACTGTTAAAAATGAAAGGAGATTACAACATGAAAAAAGCAATCCCCATTGCGCTGTGCCTTGTTTTGGCGCTGTCCCTTTGCGTCCCCGCCTGCGCGGAGTACACCGTCGAGGATTTTGTCGCAGAGCTGCAGGCGGAAGATCTCGGCTATGACTATTACAAGGTCACTATCGAAGACGGCACTGTCTGCATGTATGTGTCCATGGACGGAGTGGTTGACGATGCGATCGATGCAAAAGAAACCGAGAACCTCGACAATTGGAATAAAGTCACCGCCAAGGTGGACGAGCTGTCCCTGTCTCTGCAGGAGCGCGCGGACGAATATTTTGAGGATCTGGATACCGGCGTTGTGCTTGCCAACGATCTGGACAGCACAAGGGTGTTATATATCTCCGTCAACGGTGAATGCACCTACGACTGGGTGACTTTCACGGTTGAGGATTATGTCAAAGCGCTGCGGGAAGTCGAGACCGACTGGGATTATTTCGAAGTTGAGATGCATGATGGAGTCATATATTATTACCTCGGTATGGACGGAGTAGCGGAGAAGGCGGCCGTCGTGAAGGACGCGGAGGATTTTGACTCCTGGAAAGAAGTCACGGACGAGTTAGACGCGATTTCCGTGTCGACGCAGGAAGAGGCGAGCATGTTTTTTGAAGATGTTGAGACCTGCGTCGTGCTTATTGACGATACGGATCCCGACAGCTGGCTTTACATGGTCGCCGACGGCGTGTGCCTCTACGACTGGGTGAGAGATTACGACATAAACGCCGCGTGATAAGGCGGAGAACTTAGCCAAAGAATAACCGAAAAACAGCCGGAGGGATGACGGATAATTCCGTTGCCCCTCAGGCTGTTTGCGCTTAAGCAACCTTATTTGCCATAAACTATCGTTTCAAAAAAGTTATACAGAAAATCTCGAACGCCCTGCGCGGCATATATAGTTGCGGCCATAAACGCCGTTGTGTCACATTCGGCAAAACTGATATGATAGCCGAGCCGTGAAAGGAACAGGGTGAAGAAAAGCCTCTGCGTCCGCCCGTTGCCCTCTCGAAACGGATGAAGCATATTCAGCTCATTATAGAAATCCGTCAGCTCATCGATCAGTTTGTCCTGCGGAAGATATCGAAATTCGTTCAATTCTTGTAAACGCCGGAATTTTGCTTCAGAAAGATCCTTAAGCTCACATGCGGGGCAGAAAATTGTTCCGCCTTTTGAAAAATCAATGGTTCTGATTTCGCCTGCCCATTCATATATATCGCCAAAAAGCTGTTTATGCAGACCGCGGTAAAAATCAAACGTGAATGGTTCACTGCATGGTTTAAGTTCTATTTCAGCCGAACGAAACGCGAACGCAACGCTTTCTGCGCGGTCAAGAGCAGACTGATCTTTGAGTCCCAATTTGTTTACCAAAACCGTGCTGTCGGGATAGCAGCCGTCCTGTGATGCGGTAACGGAGTACGCCATATCATTTCTCCATGTCTCCGGACCCTATCAGGGCAAAATAGTCCTGAAGCGTCATTTTTCCTTCAAGAATAAGCTCGACCGCGCTGAGCATCTCGCTGTCAAGAGGAACGCCTTCCATTGCTGAGGATGCCGCCGCGCTCATCAGCGCTGCTTTCATCTTTTCACTCATATACACCGCCCCTTTTGAGATATATTACCACCTGAAAGGGAATTTTTCAACCGTCACGCCAAGCCTCTCCGTCTCTTGTGCAACTTCCACAATTTTGAGCGCCGATTTTTGGCGCGCCTGCGAATTGCCCGAGCGGCGGCATTCCTGTATAATATATATACCCATTTTATGGGAATAATTCAACTGCGCGGTCGGCTCTCCATACTCTGTAGCCGCCGTGACATACAAAAAAGGAGGATTTTATCTGCCCTGTGGCTCGGGGTGCGGCAGTGTGGAGACCTGTCGTAATGCGGCTAAAACAAGCGAAAGTCAATCGCGCGCCGGTTTTGGGAGATTTTGCCCGCAGTGCCGCCGCCGATGACGGATGCGCTTGCTGCCGCGAGATTCTTTCGGCGGAGGCCGGGGAATCGGAGTCGGAGAAGTATGGCAACTGTTCAGCTCAAAAATGTTATGAAAATCTACCCGTTTTCGGGGGATGAGGGAAAGAAGTCCAAGAAAAAGGGCGACGCGGAGGAGAAAAAGGTCAATCTGCAGAAGACCGACAAGGGCGTCGTCGCGGTGCAGCAGTTCAACCTTGATATCGCCGATCAGGAGTTTATCGTGCTTGTCGGCCCGTCCGGCTGCGGCAAATCCACTACTCTGCGCATGATCGCGGGTCTGGAGGAGATTACCGAGGGCGAGCTGTATATCGACGGCAAGCTCATGAACGACGTCGCGCCGAAGGACCGCGATATAGCGATGGTCTTCCAGAACTACGCGCTCTACCCCCACATGACGGTTTATGACAATATGGCGTTCTCGCTGAAGCTGCGCAAATTCCCCAAGGCGGAGATCGACAAGAAGGTCCGCGAAGCGGCGGAAATTCTCGACATTACGCAGTATCTCAACAGACGCCCCAAGGCGCTCTCCGGTGGTCAGAGACAGCGTGTCGCCATCGGCCGCGCCATCGTGCGCGATCCCGCCGTCTTCCTCATGGACGAGCCGCTCTCCAACCTTGACGCGAAGCTGAGAAACCAGATGCGCGCCGAGATAATCAAACTGCGCAAGAGAATAAACACAACCTTCATCTACGTCACCCATGACCAGACCGAGGCCATGACCCTCGGCGACAGAATCGTCATCATGCGCGACGGTTATATCCAGCAGATAGGCACTCCTCAGGAAGTTTTCAACAACCCGCGCAACCTGTTCGTCGCCGGCTTTATCGGCACTCCTCAGATGAACTTCTTCGACGCCAAACTCACCCGCGAAGGCGAAAAGTTCTTCGTCGAGCTCGGCGGCATCAAGGTGGAGCTTGACAAGGAGAAGGAAGGGAGACTGCTCGCAAACGACGTGCAGTCGCAGGATGTCACGCTGGGCGTTCGTCCGGAGCATACCGTCCTCGCCGATTCCGGCATCGCCGCGACGGTCGATGTCACCGAAATGATGGGCTCCTCCGTGCATCTGCACGTCAACGCCGAGGGCAAGGATGTCATCTTCATCGTGCCCACCATCGACATCAAGGACCATTACGCCATGGGCGACACCGTGCATTTCACCTTCACCGGCAGCGTCGCGCACGTCTTCTCCAAGGAAACCGAGAAAAACCTCGAATGGTAATAAGCAATCAAAAACCCTCGGCAGGAATTTCTGCCGAGGGTTTTTTGATTAGTGAGGAGTGAGGAGTGAGGAGTTGGGAGTGGAGAGTTAAGAGTGAAAAGTTAAGATGATGTGTCGCCGGCGCGACGGATTATATCATGGCTCCCCTGAAAGGGGAGCTGTCAGCCGCGAGGCTGACTGAGGGGTTGTCGCTTCCCTCTTTACCGCTTCAAATTTGCTAAAATCTCGGCATTTGCGCGTAATTTTTCACATTTTGCAAACTTTCAGCCGGTCAACAACCCTTCCGCCTCGCAAGCTCGGCACCTCTACCGAGGCAGACAAGTCTGCCTTCGGCATAAGTTCGCGTTAGCCAAATCTGAGATTTGGACGCTCACTTACCCTTACACAGGGGAGGCTTTAAAGGGCGCAAAAATAAGTTAGCCGATAATGGGCAAAATTATTGCAACACCTTCCGGCGACGCAGAATTTAAGAGCTCCCCTTTCAGGGGAGCCATGAAAGCCGCAATCAATAAGTATATCAACAGTGGAAACACGGAGGCAGTTTTAATATCGTCGCGCCTGCGGCACATCATCTTCACTCTTAACTCTCCACTTTTAGCTCTTTTTACATCTCCTCACTGTTTACGTTTTCCATCTCCAGCAGCTTTATTTTTCTCTGCATGCCACCGCCGTAGCCGGTGAGATTGCCTTGCGCGCCTATGACGCGGTGGCAGGGGATCATCAGCAGAATCGGATTGTTCCCGACCGCGCCGCCGACCGCCTGCGCCGCCATTCTTTCGACGCCTGTCAGCGCCGCGATTTCTTTGGCGATGTCCCCGTAGGTTCTGGTTTTGCCGTAGGGAATCGTGAGCATGATATCGCACACTAACTTGCGGAACGGCGTGGAGCCGTAGCGCAGAGGCGGCAGGAAATCCGGCTCTCGGCCGGAAAAATAGATGTCCAGCCAGCGCTTCGCGTCCTTAATCGCGGGCGTTTCTCCGCGCGAATATTCTTTGGGGAGGGAATTGCCGAAATGCTTCTGCCCGTCGAACCACAGCCCGATTATCGCGCCGCCGTCGTCCGCGACCGTCATCTCCCCGAGTGGGGAGGAATACCCGTCCGTATAAACCAAACCGTCCGCTCCTTTCGCCGTTTTTGTGTATGTTGCCACGCGCCGGTTGCTCTTGCCGCTTTATGCGCTGTTGCCTTATACTGAAAACTGATTAAAACATTTAATGGCCATTAAATGTTTTAATAGCCGCCGCAGCGGCGTAGTTTTCGTATGAGACGCCTTTT
>CAVHIP010000082.1:0-9658 GCA_963636125.1 Oscillospiraceae bacterium
AGATCTGCGAGACGATTTCGCCGCCGAAGCCGCCGGTCTTGACAGCCTCGTGGACAACGACGAGTCTGCGCGTCTTTTTGACGGAGGCGATAATGCTCTCGATATCCAGCGGGACGAGCGTGCGGACATCGATGATTTCGCAGCTTACGCCATCTTCGGCGAGCTTTTTTGCCGCGTCTTCGCACATTTGAACCATGCGTCCCCACGAAACGAGCGTGACATCGCTGCCTTCGCGTCTGATTGCCGCCTTGCCGAACGGAATCGTATACTCCTCCTCCGGAACTTCGCCGGAGGTGTTATAGAGGAGCTTTGACTCGAGGAAAATCACGGGGTTATTGTCGCGAATGGCCGTTATGAGCAAGCCCTTCGCGTCATAGGCGCTGCCGGGGACGGCGACCTTAAGCCCGGGGACGTGCGCGAACATCGCCTCGAGCGTCTGGCAGTGCTGCGCCGCGGCGCCGGTGCCGCCGCCCTGAGGAGTACGCAGAACCATGGCGACATTGTTCCTGCCGCCGAACATATAGTGGATCTTGGCGGCCTGATTGATTATCTGATCCATGCACACGCCGACAAAGTCGGAGAACATGATCTCGACTATCGGCCGCTTGCCGAGCAGCGCCGAGCCGACCGCCGCGCCCACAAACGCGGTTTCGGAGATCGGAGTTTCCCTGACGCGCTCCGCGCCGAATTCCTCGATCATGCCCCGGCTGACGCCGAAGCAGCCGCCGTATACGCCTATATCCTCGCCCATGAGAAACACGTTCTCATCGCGGCGCATTTCCTGGCACATCGCCTCGCGGACCGCTTCTCGATAGGTTATTATTCTTTTTTCTTCCGCCATATCTCTCTCCTCCATATCAGTCCGCCCATACGTTGTCGAGCAGATGCTCCTCGGAGGGGACAGGGCTCGCCTTCGCGTACTCAACGGCGTCTTCGATGATATCCGCGCTCTCTTTTTCGACGGCGGCTATTTCATCAGCCGTCAGCGCGCTGTTCTCGAGGAGATTTTTCTCAAAGCGCGCGATCGGGTCGCGGCTCTTCCAAAGGTCTATCTCCTCCTGCGAACGGTAGAGATTCACATCGGACTTCGAGTGTCCGGCGGTGCGGTAGGTGTGCAGAACGACATATACCGGCTCGCCATGCTCCGCGCAGTATTCTCTCGCGGTCTTGACGGTCTCGTATACGGAAAGAACGTCGTTCCCGTCGCACTGATAGGTTTTTATGCCGTATGGGATGCCGCGCTTTGAAAGATCCATGTCGTTGACGGCTCTCTCAAGCGGCGTTGACATGCCGTAGGTGTTGTTCGACAACATGAACATAAGGGGCAGCTTCCATGTCGCGGCGAGGTTCATGCTCTCGTGTATAGAGCCCTCGTTCGACGCGCCGTCTCCGTAGAATACGGCGGCGACGGTGTTTTCCCTTTTGTCCATCTTTATGGCGAGAGCCGCGCCGCATGCGAGAGGCGCGCCGGCGCCGAGGATGCCGTTCGCGCCGAGGATGCCCTTTGACGGGTCCGCGATGTGCATGGAGCCGCCGCGGCCGTGGTTTGTGCCGTTTTCGCGCCCCATGATTTCGCACATCATTTCGCGCGTGTCGATTCCGCGCCCGATGAGCTGGACATGAGAGCGGTGCGTGGCGAGGATATAATCCTGCTTCTCAAGCGCCGCGCACGCGCCCACTCCGCTCGCCTCCTCCCCGATTCCGGGGTGCATTGTGCCGTGCAGGAGCTTTTCGGCGAAAAGAGCGAGAATCTTCTTTTCAAAACCGCGCGCGATCATCATGCGGCGGAGAAGCGTTTTCATAAGCTCCCTGTCGCTCATAAGAGACTTGTCTTTCAGATCCGTTCCCACCCATGTATAGCCGTCTCTCGCGCTCTCTCTATGGGTGGCGTACACTGCTTTTTCCATTTATAAATTCGTTTTCCTCTCAGATATTCAAAAATTTGCCTCCGAAACGGAGGTCAAATGAAGCAATCAAAATTATCAATCCGCCGAAATATTCAGCACGGTCAGCTTATCTTCGCGGACTCTGAATTTTATTTCCTCTCCGGCAAATTCCATCGCGTATACGCGGTTTGCGTCATTATGATAACGCGGACGGGGATCGTTCGCGAGCGTCTTGGCGAGAGCATTACGTTTTTCCGGCGGAAGATTTTTACACGCGCCGTTCTCGAATTCCACCTCAAGGGTTGCGCCGCTGTCGGGCGCAAAGCCGGAGAGCGCGTCGGGATGACAGTCCGCGTAGGGGATATAGGGCTTTATGTCGAATATGGGCGTGCCGTTCATGAGATCCGCTCCGCCGACGATGAGGCATGGGGCGTCTCTTTCGTCCTTCTCCACTCTCAGAAGCCTCACGCAGCTCAGAGCGAGCGAGTTCGGGCGGAAGGGCGAGCGCGTGGCGAACACGCCGAGGCGCGTATTGCCCCCGAGGCGCGGCGGCCTGACGGTGGGCGAGAAGTCCTCGCTCAGATTTTCCGAGAACAGCCATATGAGCCACAGATGCGAAAAGCCCTCGATGCCGCGCAGAGCGTCGGGATTGGCAAACTCGTCCTCAAAGACGATTCTGCTCTCCAGCTCCTCGACTATTCCGGCTTGCCGCGGAATGCCGAACTTTGTCGCAAAATCGCTCTCGATATGCGCAATGGGGCGGATTTTATATTCCGGCATGGCAAAAACCCCGTTAAATCAAATAATATATTACGCGAGCATCTCTATCGCTTGGACGGAGATGTAATTGACAAGCATGTGCATGCCTATCGGCGCCCAGATGGTATTGTCTCGCTCATAGATGCGGCAGAGAATTATCCCGGCAGGGATATACTGCGCCAAATAGATAAGATTGGACGTATCCTGCAGGACGTACGCCCAGAGATGATAGAACGAAAAGGCGACGACCGTCACGATATAAGCCGCGGCGCGATTGTATTTCCTCAGAAAGCCGAAAATTCCGCCGCGAAACAGAACTTCCTCCACAATCGGCGCGAAGAAAATCACCGTCGCGGACATCATTCCCCCGCTGTCGGAAACCAGACCGATTACGGCTTCGTTGTTCGGGTTCTGCGTACTCTCGGCAAAGGTCAGCAGCATCGCCGTGAGGGTGTTGCACGCCGTCATTATGAGATAGCCGCCGATAACGTCGCAGATGACGGCAAGAGGCCTGTCCGCGAGCGGGTCAAAGTCCCGGCGCAGAAAGCCCCATGCGTATATGAGGGTATAGATCGCCATGACCGCGTACATGAGAAAATTTGCCATGCTCTCGGAAAGCGCCCCAGCCGCCATGAGGTATGACATGAGCCGGGGAAGGATAAATATGTGCAGTACGAGGCCGACGGTGGCGCATATAAGCTCTCTTTTCGTGAGAGCGCTTGTAAATTCGGGGAATGAGCGTCTTCTCGTTTCCATCAGCCGCGCGCCTTTCTCTGCAGTTCAAACAAAAGATTCATCGCCTCGAGCGGCGTGAGAGAGTTTATCTCGGTTTTGAGCAGGATTTTGCGCACCTCGTCCGCGCCGACATCGGCGAAGCTTATCTGGTCGTCTTCGTGTTTCTCGCCCGACGCTATCGGGGCGGGGCCGCTGCTCTCAAGCTCCTTGAGATAGCCCTTCGCCTTGCTTATCACGGCGTCCGGCAGTCCGGCGAGCTTCGCGACCTCGATGCCGTAGCTGTCATCCGCGGAGCCGGGCATGATCTTGCGCAGGAACACTAAGTTTCCGCCCTGCTTTTTCGCGGTGATGTTATAATTGCGCACGCCGTTGACCTGCCCTTCGAGCGCGGACAGCTCATGATAGTGCGTCGCGAACATCGTCTTCGCGCCGAGCTTTTTCTTGTCGGCGCAGTATTCCAGCACCGCGCGCGCTATCGCCATGCCGTCAAAGGTGGACGTGCCTCGGCCTATCTCGTCGAGGATAATGAGGGAGGATGCCGTCGCGTGCTTTATTATCTGCGCGGTTTCGTTCATCTCCACCATGAAGGTGGACTGACCGGAGGCGAGATCGTCGCTCGCGCCGATTCTCGTGAAGACTCTGTCCACGATGCCGACTGTAGCGCTCTTCGCCGGAACGAATGAGCCCATCTGCGCCATAAGCACGATGAGGGCGGTCTGGCGCATGTAGGTGGATTTGCCCGCCATGTTCGGGCCGGTGACTATCGCCACGCGATCCTCGCTGTCGTTGAGGAAGGTGTCGTTCGGGACAAAGAGCACGTCCTTCATGCTCTGCTCGACAACGGGGTGCCGCCCCTCGATTATGCGAAGCTCCTTTGAGGTGTCGACCTCGGGCATGGTATAGTTGTTGCGCGCGGCGACCTCCGCGAGCGAGCAGAGCGCGTCCAGCCGCGCGACCGCCTCGGAGCTTGCCTGTATCCTGTCCACCTTCGCCGCGACACTGTCTCGTATCTCGACAAAGAAGTTGTATTCAAGTTCGTTTACCCTGTCCTTCGCGCCGAGGAGCGTGCTTTCAAGCTCCTTAAGCTCGGGCGTGAAGTATCTCTCATTGGAGACAAGGGTCTGCTTGCGGATGTAATCCTCCGGAATGACCGCGTCTCCGGCGGATTTGGGGACGTCTATATAATAGCCGAATACACGGTTGTAGCCGACCTTGAGCTTTTTGATGCCGGTGCGCTCGCGCTCTCTCTGCTCGAGCTGCGCCACCATGTCCGCGCCGTTGTCGCGGACGGAACGGAGCCTGTCCACCTCTTCCGAAAAGCCGGTTTTGAGAATGCCGCCTTCGCGCACGGAAAACGGCGGATTGTCGTCGATGGCGCGGTCAATCTCGGCGTACATGTCCTCGAGAGTGTCCATGTTGAATATGCTTCTCAGCTCCACGCTCTGCGCGCCCTCCAGCTGCTCTTTGAGCTTGGGGAGAACGGAGGCGCAGTCCGCCAAAGAGCGGAGATCGCGCCCGCCCGCGGTGCCGTAGACACAGCGGCCGACAAGGCGCTGCATGTCGCTGATGCCCTTGAGAAGGAGCATAATCTCCGAGCGCGTGACGTTATCGCGAGTCAGCTCATCCACGGCGGAGAGGCGGCGCCTTATCGCAACGGCGGAGAGCAGCGGCCTTTCCACCCACGAGCGCAGAAGCCGTCCGCCCATCGGGGTTTTGGTCTTATCCAGCACCCACAGCAGCGAGCCGCGCTTTTCGCCGGTGCGCTGGGATTCGGTCAGCTCAAGGGAGCGGCGGGTTGCCCAGTCCAGCTCCATATATCTGCCGCCGAAAAACACATCCATGCGGTTGATGTGGCGCAGATCGCACTTCTGCGTGTCGAGAATATACCTGAGAAGCGCGCCGGCGGCGCAGATGGCGGCAGGGCTGTCGCCGAGGGAAGAATCGTCCACGCTCTTGAAATCAAACTGCTCGCACACGAGAGCGGCGCAGGAGAGATATTCAAAGCGCCCCCCGCCGTTTTCGAGCATGGCGTTGAGGCGGCCTTTCAAAAATTCGGTAATCGCCGTCTCGCCCATCGCGCCGCCGGAGAGCACGGCCTCCTTCGGGGAAAAGCGCCCCAGCTCGTTGACAATATGGGAAACGGCGTCCTTTTCAAACGCGGCGCAGCAGAATTCGCCCGTGGAGATGTCGCAGAAGGCGGCGCCGCCCTTGTCGCCGGTGACGTGCAGGGCGCAGATATAGTTGGAGCGGCCGTCCTCAAGCATGGAGCTTTCCGTGACCGTGCCGGGCGTGATGATGCGGATAACATCCCGCTCCACAAGTCCCTTGGCGAGGGCGGGATCTTCCATCTGCTCGCAGATTGCCACCTTATAGCCCTTTGCGATGAGGCGCGCGATATACGACTCTGCGCTGTGGTAGGGGATGCCGCACATCGGCGTGCGCTCGTCCGGATTTTCAACGTTCCTGTCCCTCGTGGTCAGGGCGAGGTCAAGCTCGCGCGATGCGATTTTCGCGTCCTCGTTGAACATCTCGTAAAAATCGCCCAGCCGGAAGAAGAGCAGACAATCCTCATGCTTCGCTTTTATTTCGTTGTACTGCCGCTTCATCGGCGTAAGCTCGCCCATTTTACGTATCTCCCTGTTTGGTATTTATAGTCGGAATGAGAATTGAAATCTGTAGCGCCTGCGACACACTATCTCAACTCTCAATTCTTCACTCTATCTCCCCGTACAGCGCCCAGGTGTTGCCGGCGGTGATTTTTACGTTTATGCGTTGTCCTATGAGGCTCGTGTCTCCGTGGAGATGGACAAGCCTGCCGCCGTTCGTGCGGGATGAGAGATTATATTCCTCCTTGCCGGTCTCGCCGTCCACAAGCACGTTGAGAGTTTTGCCGACATATTCGCGGTGCTTCTCTCCGCTTATTCTGTTGGCGACGTCCATGAGCGCGTCAAAATGCCGCTGCTTGTCTTCGCGCGTGTACGGATCCGGCATAGACGCCGCCGGCGTGCCGACGCGCTTTGAGTATATAAAGGTGAACATCGCGTCGTAGCGCACCTGCTCGCACAGGCTCAGCGTGTCCGCAAACTCCTCCTCGGTCTCCCCGGGGAAGCCGACAATGATATCCGTTGTCAGCACAAGGTCGGGCATATAGCTTCTGGCAAGCTCCACCTGCGCGATATATTTCTCCCTCGTATAGTTGCGGTTCATCGCTTTGAGTACGCGGTTGCTGCCGGACTGAACCGGCAGATGCAGCTGATGGGCGCACTTCTCGCACTCCGCCATCGTTTTGAAGAGCTTTTCGGTCGCGTCCTTCGGGTGGCTTGTCATGAAGCGGATGGTAAAATCGCCTGGAATGTCGTTTATCATCCTGATTAAATCCGCGAAATCGGCGGGCGTGTCGAGATCCTTGCCGTAGGAATTGACGTTCTGCCCGAGCAGGGTGATGTCTTTATACCCATCGGCGACAAGCTGCCGCGCCTCGGCGACTATATCCTCCGGCGCGCGCGATCTCTCGCGGCCTCTGACGTAGGGGACGATGCAGTACGTGCAGAAGTTGTTGCAGCCGTACATTATCGAAAGCCACGCCTTCACGCCCTCTCTTCTGGACGCGGGTATACCCTCGACGACGGCGCCGCTGTCCTTCTCGGTGGCGAAGACGCGCTTTTTGCTGTCCATAACCTGCAGCAGCAGTTCCGGAAATCTCCACAACTCGTGCGGGCCGAAGACGAGATCCACGATGGGGTAGCTTTTCTTGAGCTTTTGGGCGATATGCTCCTGCTGCACCATGCAGCCGCACACCGCGATTATCTGATTCGGCCGCGCCTTTTTCGAGTGGTTGAGAGCGCCGACGTTTCCGAACACGCGCATCTCCGCGTGCTCGCGCACGGCGCAGGTGTTCACGACGACGATATCCGCCCGGAACTCGTCCTCGGTAAAGCCGTAGCCCATTTCGGCAAGGTAGCCTCGTATCTTCTCGCTGTCCGCCTCGTTCTGCTGGCAGCCGTACGTGTCCACCATGGCGAGATGCGTCTCCCCGTCGGCGTTCACGCGCTCATATATATCTCGGCAGTACGAAAGCTGCTTCTGCACATTCTCAACGTCTATAACCTTGCGCTCGTAATTCATAAAAAAACCTCGGTCAAAAATAATTCCGGTCAAATATTTTACCACAAAAGCGGTGGCATTTTCAAGATTATTGTTGTATAATCGCATCGACAGCCGGAATTTTGAAAAGGCGCGGATTTTCCGCCGTTTCTTCCGGTTTCACTCCCAATTATCCGGAGGTAATCTATGCCCGTAATTAACATTCTCTCCCCGCATGTCGCCGACCTTATTGCCGCCGGCGAAGTGGTGGAGCGGCCCGCGTCCGTCATCAAGGAGCTTATGGAAAACTCGCTGGACGCGAAGGCGAGAAATATTACCGTTGAAATAAAAGGCAGAGGCTCATCATTCATCCGCGTGAGCGACGACGGCGTCGGCATGGCGCCGGAGGACGCCGGCATCGCGTTTTTGCGCCACGCCACATCGAAGCTCCGCGATGCGGAGGGGCTTGCCGCCATCGGCACGATGGGCTTTCGCGGAGAGGCGCTCGCCGCGATTTCCTCGGTTTCACGCATTGAGCTGACAACGCGCCGCCGCGGCGACAGCGAGGGCACGCGTCTCACTCTCGAGGCCGGCGAGATACAGGATATGTATTCCTTCGGCTGTCCGGAGGGGACGACGATAATCGTGCGCGATCTTTTCTACAACACCCCCGCGCGCCTCAAGTTCCTCAAGACCGACAGGAGCGAGAATTCCGCCTGCGCGCTCACGGCGCTGCGCGTCGCGCTCGGGCATCCGGAGGTGTCGGTAAGGTTCATCCGCGACGGGGAGGAGGAGTTTTTCTCCCCCGGCGACGGTCGGGCGGATTCCTGCGTCTATACGCTCCTCGGCCGCGACATCGCCTCGACGCTTCTCAAATGCGAAAACGAGGAGGAGGGGATAAGCGTCTCGGGTTACACATCCTCGCCCTCTGCCGGCAGGGGTAACCGCAGCATGCAGTATTTCTTCTGCAACGGCAGATATATTAAATCCCAGCTTCTGCAGACCGCCGTGGAGCAGGCGTATAAAAACACGCTCCTCACCGGGCGCTATCCCGCCTGCGTCATCTATCTGAAAATGGATCTATCCGAGGTGGATGTAAACGTGCATCCGGCGAAAACCGAGGTCAAGTTCTCATACGAAAAGCGGGTTTTCGACGCGGTCTACCGCGCGGTCGGACTCGCTCTGACGGGGGAGAGCGTTACCGCGAAGCCGGAGATTTCGCAGTCCACCCGGAATGTCACGACACCGAGGGAGAATTTTTACAGGAGCATCAGCGCGAAGGAATTCCGCGAAAACGGCTACGCTGTCTCAAATTCCAAGCCTTCATCGCTGAGCGGTACGGAGCGGCCCTATACCACATCTGCGCAGGCTTTGTCAAGGGAAAATATTTCCGCGGATTATACAAAAATCACAAATTCCGCGCCGCAAAATAATGCCGAAATCACCGCCCGTACGCGCCCGAACGAGGGGCGAAACACTACATATTCCGCTTCGCCCTTTGAGGCGAAACCGCCCGTCCGTCAAAACGCCGAGCCGGAAATTTACGAAAAAACGGCTGAAAAATCGGAAAATCCCTCTGTCCGCGATGTTGAAAACTCTGTTGAAAATGTTGAAAATGTCCGAATTGCACAACACAAGATACTGGGTGAGGCGTTCAAAACATATATAATCGTCGAGCTGGACGACACTCTTACGCTTATCGACAAGCACGCCGCGCATGAGCGGATTATCTTCGACCGCCTCAAGGCGCAGGACAGGGAGATCGCCGCGCAGGCTCTGCTCATTCCGGCTACGGTGAAGCTCTCCGGAGAGGACGCGGAGCTTATCGAGCAAAACGGCTCTCTTCTTTACGAGCTGGGCTTTGAGATAGAGCCGTTCGGGGAGGACAGCTTTGTTATCCGCGCCGTTCCGGCGGATATGGACTCTCCCGACGCGGCGGCGGCGATCGAGGAAATCTGCGAGAAGCTTCGCCGCGGAAAGCTCGACGCGAAGAGCGCGCGGGATGAAATATTGCACACGGTCGCCTGCAAGGCCGCCATCAAGGCCGGATGGGACACGCAGCCGCTCGAGAGAGAAAAGCTCGTGGAAGAAGTGCTGTCCGGCAGGGTGAAATACTGCCCCCACGGCCGCCCCGTCGCCGTCACGATGACCAAAACGGAGCTGGACAAGATGTTCAAGAGAATCGTGTAAGAGTT
>CAVHIP010000083.1:0-9424 GCA_963636125.1 Oscillospiraceae bacterium
ATGACCCTACATCGCCCGCGTTTATCATCTCCGCCGCCGTTCAGATCGTCATGACCGTAGGTTCGACTCTGGCGTTTTTTGTTTACATAAAAAAAATTAAGAAAAAGGGCAAGGAAACGACCGAAAAGCCCGATAAACAATGACCCCCGCAAAGACTCAAGACAGCGCCGCATAACACGGCGTTGTTTTTTTGCTTTTCTGATATTCTCGGCATCCGCGTCCGCCACGTTCTTGTTATTGACCCAAGAAATGAAAAAAGACTTTTTTTGTTCATATTCTTATGCTATACTGCATAATGTATAAATATCTACAGCAGAGACGCTTGATGCGTACGCGAATAAAACCGCTCGGTCTGCCGGTTGAGAGAAGATTGCCTTGTGCATGGCCGCGCGGAGGATTGAGGATTATTATGGGACTTTTTGACAAGTTGTTCGGCAGCTATTCGGACAGAGAGCTCAAGAGAATCTATCCGATAGCCGATAAAATAGAGGCTCTCGAGCCGGATTTTCAAAAGCTTTCGGATGCGGAGCTCCGCGCCAAGACGGATGAATTCAAGCAGCGTATTGCAGACGGCGAGAGCCTTGACGATATTCTGCCCGAGGCTTTCGCGGCGGTGCGTGAAGCGAGCTGGCGTGTGCTGGGCATGAAACCGTTTAGGGTTCAGCTTATCGGCGGCATCGTATTGCATCAAGGCAGAATTGCCGAAATGAAAACCGGCGAAGGCAAGACCCTTGTCGCCGTCCTGCCCGCGTATCTCAACGCGCTCACCGGCGAGGGTGTGCATATAGTCACCGTGAACGACTATCTTGCCCGCCGCGACAGCGAATGGATGGGCAAGGTGCACCGCTTCATGGGGCTGAGCGTAGGGCTTATCGTGCACGGGCTTGACAATAAGCAGCGCCGCGCGGCGTATAACAGCGACATCACTTACGGCACCAATAACGAGATGGGCTTTGACTATCTCCGTGACAATATGGCGCTTTATAAAGAGGATATGGTCCAGCGCGGCCATCCTTTCGCCATCGTCGACGAGGTTGACTCCATCCTTATAGACGAGGCGCGTACTCCTCTTATAATCTCGGGACAGGGCGATGAGAGCACAGATCTCTATCGCCAAGCGGATGATTTCGTTTCCCGCCTCAAAGTCCGGGTATATGCCAACATCGACGATAAGGAGGAGGAAAGCGAAGATCTCGACGCGGACTATGTCGTGGACGAGAAGGCGAAAACCGCCACGCTCACCGCGCGCGGCATCGCCAAGGCGGAGCGCGCCTTCGGCCTTGAAAATCTGGCGGACATGGAAAACGCCACGCTTTCCCACCATATAAATCAGGCTCTCAAGGCGCACGGCATAATGAAGCGCGATATCGATTATATCGTCAAGGACGGCGAAATAATCATCGTTGACGAGTTTACCGGCCGCCTCATGCTCGGCAGACGCTACAGCGAGGGCCTGCATCAGGCGATCGAGGCGAAGGAGCATGTCGATGTCCAGAAAGAGAACAAAACTCTCGCAACCATCACCTTCCAGAACTACTTCCGCCTTTACTCCAAGCTCTCCGGCATGACCGGCACCGCCGTGACCGAGGCGGAGGAGTTTGAAGCGATATACAAGCTGGACATCGTCGAGATACCCACAAATAAGCCGGTCATCAGAATTGACCATCCGGACGTTGTATTCAAAAACGAAAACGGCAAAAACCGCGCGATAATCGAGCAGATCTGCGCCTGCCATGAAAAAGGGCAGCCCGTGCTTGTCGGCACGGTCTCCATAGAGAAGAGTGAATTTCTCTCATCCCTGCTCAAAAAGCGCGGCGTGCCCCATACGGTGCTCAACGCGAAGTTCCACGAAAAAGAAGCGGAAATCGTGGCGCAGGCGGGCAAGTTCGGCGCGGTCACGATAGCGACCAACATGGCAGGGCGCGGCACCGACATTATGCTCGGCGGCAACGCGGAATATCTTGCCAAGACCGACCTCCGCAAGGCCGGCTACGACGATCTCACGATAGCCGAGGCCACCGGATACGCCGAAACGGAAAACGAGGATATTCTGGCGGCAAGGAAAATGTTTGCGGAGCGGCTTGAGGCGCACAAGGCCGTGATAAACGAGGAAGCGGAAAAGGTCAAGGCCGTGGGAGGCCTCTTCATTCTCGGCACCGAGCGGCATGAGTCGAGACGTATCGACAATCAGCTTCGCGGACGCGCCGGCCGTCAGGGAGACCCGGGCGAGAGCCGCTTCTATCTCGCGCTCACCGACGATATCATGCGCCTTTTCGGCTCGGAGCGCATCATGGGCATGATGGAGGCCCTCAATGTCGAGGAGGATATGCCGCTTGACCATAAGATGCTCTCCAATGCCATAGAGCAGTCGCAGAAGACCGTTGAAAGCCGCAACTTCCAGGTCCGTAAAACCGTGCTCGAATACGACGACGTAATGAACAAACAGCGCGAAATAATCTACGGCGAGCGGCGCAAGGTGCTTGACGGAGAGGACATTCACGAGCAGATAATGGGCATGGTGAAGGAATATATTTCCTCCTCCGTGATGGACGGTCTCGGCGGCGCGGCGGCGGAAAGCCAACAGCAGCTTGACGAGGCTCTCGCGCCGTTCGAGAAGCTCTTCCTTCCGCGCGGCCTTATAAAAATAGAGTCATTTAACGGCTTTGCAAAACCGGACGAACTCACGGAAAAGGTCTTTGAGATTGCCCAAAAGGTATACGCCGCCCGAGAAGAGCATTTCGGCCCCGGCCCAAACGACCTGCCGCTGATGCGCGAGATTGAGCGGGTCGTGATGCTGCGCGTCGTGGACGAATACTGGATGGAGCATATCGACGCCATGAGCGAGCTCAAGCGCGGTATCGGCCTGCGCGGGTACGGCTCCGTGAAGCCTATCGATGCATATAAGCAGGAGGGCTTTGAGATGTTCGAGGCGATGGTGCACGGCATCCGCGAGGAGACGGTGCGCCGCGTGTACACGATACAGGTACGTCGCGAACAGCCGGTTGAGCGCAAGGCCGTCTCCAAAAACGCTGCCGCCAATGTTGGCGGGGAGCCGGTGAAGAAAGCTCCGGTGAAAAAAGCGCCCAAGCCCGGCAGAAACGACCCCTGCCCGTGCGGCAAGATGAAAGCCGACGGCAGCAGAAGACTGAAATATAAAGAGTGCTGCGGCAGAAACGAGTAAAAAATGTCTTTTACCGAACACAACGAAAACGGAATTGTCTACATGACATCCGACAAAATCAGATTCCGCCACGCCTTTACCACAAGATACGGCGGCGTCAGCGGCGGCCATCTGGCAAGCCTCAATCTCGGCTCAAACCGGGGTGACGATCCGGCAAACGTCCGCGAGAACTGGACAAGAATCTGCGCGCTCATGGGCGTGGGGCCGGATGATTGCGCCGTCACCAATCAGGTTCACGGCAATGTCGTGAAAACGGTGACGGCGGCGGATAAGCACATATGCCTCTCCGATACTCCCTATGAGGCGGACGGAATTGTCACGGCGGAAAAAGGCATGCCGATATGGTGCTTTGTGGCGGACTGCGTGCCGGTGTTGCTGTGCGACGATAAGAACGGTGTCGCCGGCGCGGCGCATTGCGGCTGGCGCAGCTCGGTGGCGGATATTTTGAAAAACGCCGTGGAGCGGATGGAAGCGCTCGGCGCGAAGAGGGAAAATATCTGCGCGGCGATAGGCGCGTCAATAGGCAAGTGCTGTTTTGAGACAGACCGCGATGTCCCCGACGCAATAGAAAAATATCTCTCCGGCGATACGGACGGTCTGTGGACGATTCGCGAAGACGGGAAGTACATGGTTGATCTGCGCGAATCTAACGCAAGGCGGCTCGTACAGCTTGGCATAAAGCCGGAAAATATCGACATTTCCGATGAATGTACCTATTGCAGCCACGACAAATACTGGTCGCACCGCTATTCGAAGGGAAAGCGCGGCTCGCAGGGCGCGGTTATAGTCATTGAATAAAACGGGAGCTTTGCCAATGAACCTTAAAAGAACACTTTGCGTCATTCTTGCCGCTGCGTCGGTTTTATTGATCGGCTGCGAGGGATATACGCCCGCCATCACTATGGACACTATTCCGGAGTCCACCGGCGGCAAGGATATTGAACCATCGCTCGGCAGCGATACCGAGTTTTCGCTCAACTCCAATTCCAACTACAGCTTCAACCCGCTGATTGCAACCAACCATTCAAATCAGCTTGTCTGCAGCCTCGTATATGAAAACATGCTCGAGATTGACGAGAATTTCAATGTTGTCAAGAATGTCATCATTGACTGGACGCATAATGACGACTGCACTTATTGGGAGTTTGAGCTGGACACGAGCCACACGTTTCACGACGGCTCGCCGGTAACCGGCGCGGATCTTCGCTACTCTCTGGAACGCGCGGTAAGCGCGCAGGAAAGATATAAAGGGCGTTTTGCCAGCTTTCAGGGCGCGTCGTATGCGGACGACAAGCTGTACGTGACCCTCGGCATAGGCGACAGCCAGCTCTATCGGTTGCTTGACATTCCCATCATCAAAAACGGCACATATCCCGATGACTATCCTATGGGCAGCGGTCCGTATATGTACTCCGAGGAGTACTCGGAGCCGATTCTTGATGAAAACGGAGAGCCGACAGGCAAGGTGCGCTATACGGCGCTTGTTCCCTATGACGGCTATGTCGGCCTGCCCACATTCACCACCGTAAGCGACGAGGATAGCGACGACGAAACCACACAGGTGATAACGCACGAAGAGGTTACTCATCCTGTCGGCATCATCCATCTCAAGGAATACACCGACGCGCAGAGCACGCTCACCGCGTTTGAAGACTCGCTTATAGATGTCGTCATCAACGACCCGTCAAGCTATACAAATATCGGTTACGCCAGTACCAACGAAATACACACCTATCCCACCACGAATATGCACTACGTCGTGTTCAACGAGCAGGGAGTGCTCGGCAAATATTCAAACTTCCGATATGCGATGAACTTCGCCTTTGACCGAAGCAACCTTGTCGAGCTTCTCCACGGCAACGGCGTCGCCTCCGCGATTCCGATGTATCCCACCTGCGATATCTATCCCGAGGAGCTCAACCGAAATTTTGATTTCAACCTTGAAATGTGTCAGACTGTTCTTGAAAACGCCGGCGTCAAGGATTATGACGAGGACGGCATGCTCGAATATATGTCCGGTACACCGCAGGAGATAGATCTCAAATTTATCGTCTGCTCCGATTCGAGCGCGAAAACCGGCGTTGTGCGGCGTTTCGCCGACGACATGGCGTCCATCGGGTTGAAGGTGACCGTAAAGGAGCTGAGCTGGGAGGATTACATGACCGCGCTCGAAGAGGGCGATTTTGATATGTACTACGGCGAGGTGAAGTTGCGCGCCAACTTTGATTTGACGGAGCTTTTGCAGGTGCGCCCTGAACTGAAAGAAGGGCAGACCACAACGAATATAAACTATTCGGGTACCACCGACGAGGGGTACATGACTTATATCACCGATTACCTCAAGTCCGGTGACAGCGACCGTTCGTATAATTACACCATGCTGGCAGACTATATCACGCAGAACGCCATGCTCATAACCATAGGCTTTGAAAAGCAGCAGATAATTCTCCACCGCGGCATCATTAAGGGCGTCGACCCGAATTACGGAAATCCGCTCTATAATTTCGTGAATTGGGAATTTATGTATGATTTTGACTAAATCAACACCGAAAGAATGAAAGGAAAGGTACGGAACAATGACGGACAAAGAATTACTCGCGAGCGCAAAAAAAGCTTCAATGAACGCGTATGTGCCATATTCCCGCTTTGCCGTGGGCGCGGCGCTGGAATGTGACGACGGCGCGGTTTTCACCGGATGCAACGTGGAAAACGCCGCACTTGGCAGCACAATATGCGCCGAGCGCACCGCCTGCGTTAAAGCGGTCAGCGAAGGTCACCGCAGCTTCGTACGTATTGCGATCTACGCCGACAGCGAAAACTGGTGTACTCCGTGTGGGGCATGCCGCCAATTTCTTGCGGAGTTTTCACCCGAGATGGAGGTTCTCTGCGCCAAGTCCGGCGGCAGATATGTAAGCTACTCTCTCAAAGAGCTCTTGCCGCATAACTTCGATTATTGATTCTATTTGCTGTTGATATCGCGCGCCAACATCTCCAAACGCAGAAAGGATTCACACAGTGCCGCCCAAGGTAATTGTCGTCGCGGGGCCTACCGCCTCGGGGAAAACACAGCTCGGAATAGAGCTTGCAAAACTTTATAACGGCGAGATCGTCTCGGCGGATTCAATGCAGATCTACCGCGGCATGGATATCGGCACCGCAAAGGTGACGCAGAAAGAGCGCGCGGAAATTCCGCACCATCTCATTGATATGGCCGATCCTTGCGAAAGCTGGTCCGTTTCGCGCTATGTGGAAGAAGCGTCAAAAGTCTGCGATGCGCTTGTCGAGCACGGGAAAATGCCTGTCATTGTCGGCGGAACGGGGCTTTATATCGATTCGCTCCTTTCCGGCCGCGACTTTGCAGATACGCAGGAGGATAAGACGCTGCGCAATGAGCTCTCGGAGGAATATGACAGACTCGGCGGCGAAGCGATGCTGGAGCGTCTGCGCGCTTTTGATCCGGAGCGGGCGGAAAAGCTTGCCCCGACGGACAAACGGCGTATACTCAGAGCGATTGAAATATACCGCCTTACCGGCACGACGATTACCGCGCACGATGCCGCGACCCGCGCTCTGCCGCCGCGGTATGAAGCCGCGTTCATAGCGCTCAACTATAAAAACCGCGGCGATCTTTATGCGCGGATTGATAAGCGCGTGGATAAAATGATTGCCGACGGGCTTTTCGATGAGGTGAAGAAGCTTCTCGAAAACGAACTTTCTCCGCAGAGCACCGCCATGCAGGCCATTGGCTATAAGGAGTCGGCGGAGGCGCTGTCCGGCAGGATAAGCCGCGCAGAGGCGATCGAGAAAATAAAAATTTCTTCGCGCCGCTACGCCAAGAGACAGATTACATGGTTCGGCAGGAGAGAGGACGCGCTGCGTATACTCTTTGACTCCGAGCCGGATTTTGAATATGCCATGCGCCTTTCACGCGATTTTCTGGCGCAGAGAGAAATAAAAACATAAAAATGGATATTGCGGAAAACATAAGGACAGTAAAAGAAAATATTGCGCTCGCCGCCACGCGGTCGGGCCGCTCGCCGGATGATATTCTGCTTGTCGGCGCGAGCAAGATGAACGATGCCGACACCGTGCGCGCCGCCATTGCCGCCGGTCTCGGAATATGCGGCGAAAACCGCGTACAGGAAATGCTTGAGAAGAACACACTCGGCGCATACGACGGGGCGGAGCTGCATTTTATCGGTCACCTTCAGAAGAACAAGGTGAAAAACGTCGTCGGACTTGCAAAGCTCATACACAGCGTCGACAGCGAGGAACTAATGGAGACGATAAGCAAAACCGCCTGTCGCATGGGTATTACGCAGGATGTTCTTATCGAGATAAACATCGCTCGGGAAACGGCAAAATCCGGCTTTGCGCCTGAGAAATGCGCCGAGGCGATCGAATTTGCCTCTAAAATGCCGGGTCTTAGGGTGCGGGGATTGATGTGCGTGCCACCGATTTGCGCTTTTGGGGAAGAAAATCGCCCATATTTTACGCTTATGCGCAAGCTTTTTATTGACAATAGCGAAAAAAAATACGATAATGTAGATATGGACTTTATGTCTATGGGCATGAGCGGAGATTATATGACCGCAATCGAATGCGGGGCGAACATGGTTCGCGTCGGGTCCGCCATTTTCGGCCCGAGAAATTACCTGCGCTGATGCGGCTCGCGCCGGCATGTTTTCCGGCGGCGTATTTCGAAACTTTGGAGGCAATGCCATGGGTTTCATGGATGAACTCAAAAAACTTACACAGCCTTATGACGATGAGGATGACTTTTTTGAAGGAGCGGACGAGAGCTTCAAAACCGTGCAGGCCACGACGGAGACTCCGCAGATAAGCGCCGAGCAGGCAGCGTTTGAAAACACCTTTGCCGCATCCCAGCCGGCAAACGCTCAGCCGCAGCAACAGCAGCCGAAACAGCCGCAGCAGCGTTCCCGGTCTATTTTTGCTCCCCGCCAGCAGACTCAGCCGCAGCAGCAAAAGCAAAGCAGATCGGAACAGGAGGAAAGCCTTTTCGGAAATTTGGGCAAGCAGTCGGCGCCAAAGGCTCCGAGACAGCAGAGAGGGATGAACTTCGGCGGCAAAGAGGCGCAAGTTATTCTCTTTTCTCCGAAAGACTTTGATGAAGCCGGCGAAATTGCCGGTCATATTACGTCAAACCATTCCGTTGTTATGACGCTTGAAGGTATTCCCACGGATACCGCAAGGCGTCTGCTGGATTTCATTTCCGGTATCGCGTTCGCGTTACACGGCAAAATTACCCCTGTCAGCGCAAAAACATACTTCGTCACGCCCCAAAATGTGGATATAATCGGCGCTCAGCCGACAACCTCCGAAAGTGACGGACAGTATTTTTAATATATATTTAATTTAATTACCCGGCAGAAGAAGTTTTGAAAGGTGGACAAAATAATGATTTCAGCTCAGGATATTCGCGAAAAAAGCTTTGACTCCGTACGCAACGGCTATGACAAAGAAGCGGTAGACGATTTTCTCGAAGAAGCAGCCGACAGCATTTCCTCATACCAGAAGGAAAACGCCGTTCTCAAAAGCAAAATGAAGGTCCTTGTGGACAAAATCGAAGAATATCGCTCCAACGAAGAAGCTCTTAACCAGGCTATTATTTCCGCTCAGAAGCTTGCGGTTCAGATAGAAAACGATGCGCGTACACGCAGCGCCGAAATGCTCTCCAACGCCGAACAGAAGGTGCAGGAGGTTATAGGCGGCATTACCGAGCAGACAAGCATAGAGGAAAAGAAGCTCGCCGACGCGAAGGCATCCGCAGACAAGTTTATCGACGGGATTCGCGCTATGTGCGCCGCGCAGCTTAAAAATCTCGAGAATATTGCCCTAGGCGCCGCATCCAAGCCCGCCGCCCCCGCGGCAAAGCCTGCGCCGGTTGAGAACGAAAGCAACGATGACGATGTGGACGAGACGGTCCGCACCATAGAGAAGTCAGTTTCCCGAATAAAGCCCGAGCCGGAAGTCAAGTATGATTTGTCCTCGGCTATGAAAGCCCCTTCAAAGCAGAAGAAAAATCTTGACAGCACCCAGGCGTTCACTCTCTGATTTCTTATTCACAACAAATTACCCGGGGCGGGCGCTGTGCGCACGCCCTTGAGTTCTGATTTTTTGCAAACGGCTCAGCCGCGAGGCAATCATACTGAAAACTGATTAAAACATTTAATGGCAATTAAATGTTTTAATAGCCGCCGCAGCGGCGTAGTTTTCGTATGA
>CAVHIP010000084.1:0-9225 GCA_963636125.1 Oscillospiraceae bacterium
TCGCCTTCAACAAACCCATCGCCGCTCACTTCTACTTTGTCATTCGTCAGCGCCTCGCCGTCGTAGGTCTTGCTGTCCGTTGCAGACGTCAGGGTTACATTGCGCTTATTTATCGTCAGGCTGCCGTCCGTTACTATGAACTTGACGTTCGTAAAGTTGTCGCTGGCATTCGCGAAGTTTCCTTCTGCCAGACCCATCTGATACGTGCCGGCATTGGTGCCTTTCGCTTTGTCGGAGCCGCTGAATGCGATGTTGCTTTCCGCATACAGATTGCTGCTGATGGACGTTACGGTGTAGCCTTCGACGCTCTTTTCAGCGCCATCGTAGGTCTCACTCTTCGTTGCGCCGCTGATGTATACCTTAATCTCGTCCGTTACAGGCGTGATCTCGACATAGCCGTCTGTTACATTCAGCGTTACGTCGTAGTTATCCGCGCCGCTTACTGTGAACGAGTCTTTTGTCAGACCCATATAGGTCGTGCCTGCGTCTGTGCGGCTTGCTGTCGCGCTTTGACCGTCGAGAGCTATGGTTACCTCGGCCGGCTTGTCGACGACTTTGTAGCCTTCCGCGGTGTGCGCTTTGCCGTCATACGTTGCGGTGGCTGTATTGCCCGTTACGGTGATGGTTATGGGCTTCTTGTTGATCTTCAGCGCGCCTTCTACTACTACGAACTCAACATTCGTGAAGTTCTTGTTCGTGTTCTCGAAGTCGCCTGCAACGATGCCGACTGCATATTCGCCTGCATCCGTCTCGGTTACTGTCCAAGCATCGGTCTTGGTTTCCTTGACGCTCGTCGTTACATCGTAGAGCTTGTTATCCGCTACCATCGATGCATAGCCGCTTACGGTGTGCTCTGCGCCGTCATACTCCGCAGTGCCGCTGTTCTCCGTGATCTTGACTGTGACCTTCTCGCTGATCGGGTCGATCGTCAGCTTGCCCGGTGTCTTCGTCACTGCGTAGTTCTCGGTGACATCAACATCGCCATCATAGATGTGCAGTTCGCCGAAGGTGCCTTCGTATTCGCCGGCATCTGTACCCTTCGCGGAGTAGGTCATCTTATAGGTATGACCGGACTGCAGACCGGTTTCGGTGATGCCGGTGAGCTCATACTCGCTGCCATTATAGGTCACACTCTTGCTTTCGCCGGTGAAGGTTACGTTGTAATCTGCCTTGGTTATCGTCAGCTTGCCGGGTGCCGTCGTGACTGCGTAGTTCTTCGTCACGTCGGTCTCGCCGCTCATGATCTTCACTTCGCCGCTGAACGCGCCCTCATATGTGCCGACATTCTTGCCGGATGCGCTGTAGCTCAGACCGGTATAGGTTTGTCCTTCTACCAGACCGGTTGCGGTGATGCCGTCGATCGTCTGCGTCGCGTTGTTATATTTCTTGGTTGCGGTTTCGCCCGTGAAGCTTACCTGCTTCCGGCTGATCTTCAGCGTGCCGTCTACTACTACGAACTCAACATTCGTGAAGTTCTTGTTCGTGTTCTCGAAGTCGCCTGCAACGATGCCGACTGCATATTCGCCTGCATCCGTCTCGGTTACTGTCCAAGCATCGGTCTTGGTTTCCTTGACGCTCGTCGTTACATCGTAGAGCTTGTTATCCGCTACCATCGATGCATAGCCGCTTACGGTGTGCTCTGCGCCGTCATACTCCGCAGTGCCGCTGTTCTCCGTGATCTTGACTGTGACCTTCTCGCTGATCGGGTCGATCGTCAGCTTGCCGTCAACAACCACAAACTTGACATTCTTGAAGTTGCCGTTCGTGTTAGCAAAGTCGGTCGTTGCAATGCCGACATCATAAGTGCCTACATTGGTTCCCTTGGCTGTCCACGCATCGGTCTTGGTTTCCGTGACGCTTGTCGTAACATCGTAGAGAGTGTTATTCGCTACCATCGATGCATAGCCGCTTACGGTATGCTCTTTGCCATCGTAGGGCACAGTGTCACTGTTTTCGGTTATTGTGACCGTTACTTCGTCCTCTACGGGATTGATCGTCAAGGTGCCGTCTACTATTTCAAATGTGACATTGAACTCCGTATTGTTGTTATGGAAGTCGCCCGGCTTCAGATCCATATTGTATGTGCCGGCGTTTGTGCCGCTCACACTTGCGTTGCCGGTGAAGGTGAAGTCGCTTTCCTTGTACACATCGCTGCTGATGGACGTTACTTCATAGCCCGTGACGGTCTTTTGCGTGCCGTCATAGGTGAATTCTCCGCTGTGTTCGGTGATTTTAACCGTTATATCTTTGGGCTTGGTTATCGTCAGCTTGCCGGGTTTCTCGGTGACTTTGTAGTTGCCTGTCACGACGTTTCCGGCAGCGTCCGTGATTACAACAGTACCGGTGAATTTACCCTCATATTCGCCAACATCTGTGCCCTTGGCGGAGTAGGTCAGACCGCTGTATTCGTGGCCTGTGAGCAGACCGTCTGCGGTGATGCCGGTGAGCGTCTGCTCGCTGCCCGTATAGGGCTTGGTATCGCTTTCGCCCGTGAAGGTTACCGGCTTCGGGTTGATCGTCAGCGTGCCGGGGACATAGACCACATCATACGTTGTTCCGCCGGATGTGTAGGTGCCATCGCCGGAGACGAGCCCTTTATAGGTGCCGGCGTCTGTGCCTTTGCCTGTGCCGTCGGTGATTTTTACATTCAAAGCATCCTTTGTCAGACCGGAGGGGCCGCCGGTGATAGTAACATCGGTCAGCTCATGCTCCTGCCCGTCGTAAGTCACGGTATCGTTGTTGAGAGTGACCGTAATGGAGCCGTTCTGCTTATAATAAAGATTAATGACGTTATTAGCATAGTCAACTGTGATGCTGGTGGGATCGGCATAAGCGTATGTATAGCCGGAGATTGTCTTCTTATAATCCGCAGCATTTACCGTTTTCCCATGTGCATATTTGTTGACGGTTTGGGAGGATAATGTTTTCCCTGTATTAAGATCTATGTAATTAATTGTAACGGGATATGTAGTTTTCGCTTCGCCCGCATAGAGGTCAAGGTGCCATGTTGTTACGCCATTCCCGGTATAATCCGCCGCGCCGCCGGGGACTTGCTTCAGCACATAACTCTCAATATTGTTGAGCAGGAAGCTCATGGGGATGCATGTGTTGTTGGAGTAACGGATTACATCTCCTACTCGAGCGAGGATCTCCGCACTGATATCCGCGTGAGCGCTGTCGCTGCCGCTTGTAGAAGGCTCTGTTTCAAATTCCGTATAGCCGATTGTATACCAGCCGTCTTTGTTTGCCGTCAAACCGTCGAAGCCGTAAGCGTCCAGATTGCTCGCGTGAAGGTAGACGTAAACGATGTGCTTATTGGTTTTGGACTCAACAGTTACTTCGCAGGTATCGGATTTACCGCCGGAGGTCGCGGTAATGGTGGCCGTGCCGGCTTTGACGCCGACGACCTTGCCGGTGCTGTCGACTGTCGCGACAGACGGATCGCTTGATGTCCATGTGACAGCCGCATCCGCCGGGTCGACGTTGCAGGTAAGCTTGGTTCCGTAAGCGCCGTTATGATCGTCCACAACGACTTTCACGGAGGTTTCAACGATATCGAGGCTGAGCGTGGTATCCGTAACATTCACGGTGCACGTATCGCTCAAGGTTTGCCCGCCCACTGTTGCAGTCGCGGTGATGGTCGCGCTGCCTTGTTTTACGGCGGTAACCGCGCCGTTATCGACAGTTGCGATTTCTTCGTTATCTGATGTCCATGTGATTTCCGCATCCTTAGGATAGACAGTCCAATTGAGAGTATACCCCTTGCCTGCGTCGATTTCCAAGAGCGCTTCTTCGATTTCGAGCTCGGGTTCTTTAACCGTAACGGCGCAGGTGGCGCTCAAAGTTTCCGCACCCACTGTGGCAGTCGCGGTGATGGTCGCGCTGCCTTCTGCCACGGCGGTAACGATGCCGTTCTCGACAGTCGCGACTTCTTCGTTATCAGATGTCCATTCGACAGTCGCACCTTCCGCCGCGCCCGTGGCAGTGAGCGTTTGTGTTTCACCCACAGCGATTTTCATATCAGTAGGCGTGACTGCAAATGTAGACTCGACGGTTACATTAAAAGTATATGCCGTGACATCTTGCCATTTTGACCATGAAAAGTATGATTGGGTAACTGTCGCTGTTCCGGCTTTCTTGCCGGTAATCGATGCGCTTCCGCCTTTTCCGCTGACTGTAACAACATCCGGATCGCTGGAAGTCCACGAATAAGTCCTCCCGTTTTTGTTTTGTCCCGTCAGCGTTTTCGTTTCATCAACCTTAATGGTAACGTCGGCTGTATCCGAGTTGTCGGCAAGGCTCAAACCGCCGAATGTGTCTCCATAGTAACTACCGCCGGCAGCAAACGCGCTCGTCGGGAGAAGACCGACGACCATGATAACAACCATGACCATCGCCAGAAATCGTTTCAATCTGCTCATTCCCAATACCTCATTTCCACCCTTTCGGGTCTTGTCATTTCTTTTTGCTCTTTATGCCGCATACGGAAGCTCTGAAAATTCTGTCAGAGCTTCCATATTATATTACATAATTATATTACATAATTATATTCAAACTTTGAACAAGTAAATTGATCACGATTTTACTCGACGATGGTAACAACGACATTATATGTGCAGGCAACGCTCTCTTCGGTAGCCTCGAAGGAGTAAGCCGCGCCGGTAGCGCCGCCGATATCAACCCATTCGCCGGAATCTTCGCTCATCTTAGTCCACTGATATGTGACCTCTTTGCCATCAAACCCTTCGGAAAGAACCGCCGACAGGATGATTACATCGCCCTCTTCCACCTCGGAACCCGGCGCGACGCTGGAGGCGATGCTGACATAGTACTGATTTTCAGTGATCTCAAGGGTGCCTTCGGTCTTGGTGATCGCATAGTTCGCGATGCCTGCGCCGTCAACGGTGATGGCGTTTATAACAGGCTCTTCATCGGTGACTTCGGTCACGCTAACATCCGCGGTGGCGACGATGCCGTCACGCTCGAGGAAGGCTTCGACGCCGGCAACTGTCGGCAGGGAATGAGCCTCGCCGTCATACGGCCAAGTGCCGCTCTCGGTGCTGAGGGCAACGGGCTTGGGGGTGACTGTCAAGGCGCCTTCTGCCTTGGTGATTGCGTAGTTCATGACGCCCGCGCCGGTAACGGTAATGGCGTTTGCGGCTTCTCCCGCATCGGTCACGCTGACATCCGCGGTGGCGACGATGCCGTCACGCTCAAGGAAGGCTTCGGCGCCGGTGACTGTCGGGAGGGAGTGAGCCTCGCCGTCATACTCCCAGGTGCCACTCTCGCTGCTGAGTGCGACGGGCTTGGGGGTAACTGTCAGGGTGCCTTCGGCCTTGGTAATCGCGTAGTTCATGACGCCCGCGCCGGTAACGGTGATGGCGTTGACGGTATTTCCGGCGTCAATTGCGCTTGCGTCAGCCGAAACGGCGATACCGTCGCGGCCGAGGAAGCCTTCTGCGCCGAGAACTGTCGGCAGGGAGTGCGCTTCGCCGTCATATTCCCAAGTGCCGCTCTCGGTGCTGAGGGCAACGGGCAGGGGGGATATCGTCAGCGCGCCGTCAACAACCACGAATTGTACATTGGTGAAATAGGGATTCACGTTCACGAACATATCGGGAGTCAGCCCCATGGCGTATGTGCCGGCCTCCGTGCCGCTGACCGTCGGGTCACCGGAAAAGACAAAGTCATTCGCCGTATATACTCCGCCAAGCTCACCGCCGGCAACGCTCGCGGTGAAGGTAAAGCCGGTCGCGACCTGCGCTTCGCCGTTGTACACGGTCGTGACTCTGTTGCCCATAATCAAAACAACAGCGGTAAGCTCCTGATCGGCGTCCTCTTTCTTTTCCTCGTCCTCTTCTTCGTCCTCTTCTTCGTCCTCTTCCTCTTCGTCTTCTTCAGACTCTTCTTTTTCTTTTTCTTCTTCGGTCTTTTCTTCTTCGGTCTTTTCCTCTTCGGTCTTTTCTTCTTCGGACTTTTCTTCCTCGGTCTTCTCGGCCTCGGTCTTTTCAGCCTCGGTCTTCTCGGCCTCGGTCTTTTCCGCCTCGGTCTTCTCGGCCTCAGTCTTTTCCGCTTCGGCAGACTTCTCGGCTTCCGCGCTTTCGGCGGCAGGAGTCTCAGCTTCCGCGCCCTCGGCAGGAGTTTCAGCCGCGGATTCCGCCGGCGCCGCCTCTGCGGGCGCTTCGGCAGGAGCGGCCTCTGCAGGCGCTTCGGCAGCAGGAGCCTCAACGGGTGCGGCTTCTACGGGAGCGGCCTCTATGGGAGCGGCAGGCGCCTCTACGGGAGCAGGGGCAGGAGCTTCCACAACGGGGGCCGCCGGAGCAACTTCCACATATTCAACCGCAGGCGCGCTGTATCCGGCGTCCGGCGCAACATACTGCGCATCCGGCACCTCGCTTGCGCGCAGGACATTGGTGCTGATGGTAACAGCGCCAACGACAGCCAGCGCCACGGCAACTATAAGGCAAATCTTCAGCGTTTTCTTCATATCTGTATCCTCCTCTGCGATTTTGCTCGCAGCATTTTTCTTTTCTACTCATTAAGAGGGGTGTTTTTCAAAAAAAAGCTCACATTTTTACTGATTTTTTTAGCAATTTCTAAATTTTGTCATTTTGCACAATTTTGCAATATATAATCACAGTTTTTTGGACAACATTTCGGGATTGGTCGCGTAGATCATCGCCGTATCACGTGCGATTTTCCCCTCTTTGTAAAGGCGCAGGAGACCGGCGTCCATAGAAACCATATCTTCGCGCACTGCCGAGGCAACCACGGCGTCAATCTGATGGATTTTATTATCGCGAATCATATTGCGGATGGCGGGGGTGACGGTCATAATCTCAAAGACGGGAACGACCGAGCCGTCAAGCGCGGGAACAAGCTGCTGGGAGACAACCGCGCTGAGCACAAGACTGAGCTGCACGGCGATCTGGCGCTGCTGATTGGCGGGGAAAACATCGATAATACGGTCAATCGTGTTCGCCGCGCCGATGGTGTGCAGGGTGGAGAAGAGCAGATGCCCGGTCTCCGCCGCCGTCATCGCGACGGCGATGGTCTCATAATCGCGCATTTCGCCGAGCAGGATTACATCCGGACTCTGCCGCAGAGCCGCGCGCAGGGCGGTGACATAGCTGCGGCTGTCCAGCCCGATTTCACGCTGGCTGACGATGCTTTTATCGTGACGGTGGAGATACTCGATAGGATCTTCAAGCGTAATGATGTGATCGCGGCGGGTGCGGTTGATGCGGTCAATAATACAGGCGAGGGTGGTGGACTTGCCGCTGCCGGCGGGGCCGGTGACAAGAACCATGCCTTTACGCTCGTCCCCGAGACGCAAAATACTCTCCGGCAAGCCGATTTGTTTGGGATCGGGCAGGGAGAAGGCGATTATGCGGATAACTGCGGAGAGCGAGCCGCGCTGGCGGTAAGCGTTGACGCGAAAGCGGGAAACACCCGGAATGGAGAAGGAAAAATCGTCATCCCCCAGCTCCTTAAGATTGGTCATGGCGCGGTTTTGCGCCATTTCATAAAGCTGAGAAATCAAGAGCTCCGTATCGGGCGGCAGAAGGCGCTGCCCCTCGGTGGAGAGCACGGTGTTGTTTTTCCGGAAAGCGACCGGCATACCGGCAACGATAAAGACATCCGAAGCCGAATTTTCAACCGCCGAACATAGTATTTTCTTCAGATCCTTATCGTCCATCATCAGGCTCCTTCCGGATCGAGGAGAGGCAAAGTATCTTCGCCGCGTTCCGCCGTGGAAACGAGCTTCCACGCGGTAATTTCGCAATAATGCTCTCCCTCGTTTGTTATTGTTAATTCTACCATGAGGGATTGCCCTTCGTCAACCGAAGTTTCCCAAAAAATCCTGTTATTTTCAACTTTTACGCCCAAATCGGCAAGATTTGCCTCGCTTCCGTTTTCGGCGCGCTCCGCCAGCCGGCGATCTACCTGCGCCCAAATTTTCTGCGCTTCGTTTTCGGCGGCCGTCTCCGCCTGACGGCGATCTGAGAGGCGCCGGGCAAATTCATAATCGCTCCGCGCGCCGGAGAGCGTGAGAACCGCAAAGGTGACAAGGCACAATATCAAGAACACCACCAGGAGCGAGGACATGCCGAGCGTCACGGTAGGGCGGTCGGAAGAGCGCTCCCTACCGTTCAAGCGGGAAGTGGCGTTCAACGCGGATCTCGTAGATGGCATCTTCATCATCCTCCTGTAAAAGCTTAATATCGGCGCGGAAAAGAGTTTGCTCGGTTTCGGGCGTCAGGCTTATTTTCAACGCGCCGAAGGGGTCTTCGGTATCGGACGATGCGCCGTCATATATCACGGCGGAAAAGTCGTCCCCATCCCATGCGCCGTCGGGGAAAATCAGGCTCACGCGCACCTTGACATCGTCGAAATTTTGGGCGGAATCAACCGTTTCCGCCGCCGTGGAGCAGACGGTGACCGCCGTATTGAGGCATTGCGCATTGCGTGAAAGCAAGCGGGCGTTTACAAGGATGCTGACGCACACAGACGCCGCGACGGAGAAGAACAAAATCGCCAAAATAATCTCCATGAGAAACAGCGCGCCGGAGCGGGCTCTGCGATACTTCATGAAATCACCTCCGCCGAGGAATGAACCGCCGCGCATTCGGTGGTTTCCCTGCCGTCCGCGTCGACGATGGTAAATCGGAAAAGTCCGGGCGCAGGCTCGTCCATGGATAGGGAGGTAATGTCGAGAATCTCCGCGCCGTCCGATGCCGAGGCTTCGTAACCCTCCGTGACCAGAAGCTCGCGCAGGGCGCCGTCATAGGCGTAAATGTAGGTGACATAGCGTCTGTCGCCGACCTCGCGGACAAGCTCCAGCGCCTCGCAGCCGTCAAATTCCGCAAGGGAGACGGCGCCGCTCTCATCATATTGGCGGATTTTTTCGCTCATATAGGCGGCGGCTGTCCGCGCCGTGTCGCTCTTTGCGCCGTCTTCGACCGAGCTTTGATAAATATTCGCCGCTAAAAGGAGAACTATCATGGCAGACACCGCAAAAAGGAGCAGCAGTGTCATCGGGAAGAGGAAGTCAATCGTATGGGATGATTTAACGCGAATACGCACGGCAGTGCCCCCTTTCTGTGATGAAATATTCAATCATTTTCACTCATATATACGCCGTTTTTCGGCATAAATTACATCATTTCATACTATTTTTTCATTAAAATCTTTGATTTTAATGAAATCTTTTGAAGCCTGTAA
>CAVHIP010000085.1:0-9225 GCA_963636125.1 Oscillospiraceae bacterium
GATTCAGAACGATATCAAGAGGAGTGCCGTCGGGCAGATAAGGCATATCCTCACGAGGCAGGATACGCGAAACAACGCCCTTGTTGCCGTGGCGGCCCGCCATCTTATCGCCGACGGAAATCTTACGCTTCTGCGCGATATAAACGCGGACAACCTGATTTACACCGGGATTCATCTCATCGCCGTTTTCGCGGGTAAAGACTTTGACATCAACAATAATGCCGTATTCGCCATGAGGAACCTTCAGCGAGGTATCGCGGACTTCGCGGGCCTTTTCGCCGAATATTGCGCGGAGAAGTCTCTCCTCGGCGGTTAGATCGGTTTCGCCCTTCGGGGTAACCTTACCGACAAGGATATCGCCGGCGGTAACCTCGGCGCCAACCATTATTATGCCGCGCTCATCAAGATACTTGAGAGCATCGTCGCCGACACCGGGGATATCGCGGGTAATCTCTTCGGGGCCGAGCTTGGTATCGCGCGCGTCACATTCATACTCTTCAACGTGGATAGATGTGAACACATCGTCCATAACCATGCGCTCGTTAAGCAGGACGGCGTCCTCGTAGTTATAGCCTTCCCAGTTCATATAGCCGACAAGAATGTTTTTGCCGAGCGCTATCTCGCCCTGGCTGGTGCTCGGGCCGTCCGCAAGGACATCGCCCTCGCTCACTCTGTCGCCCACAGAGACGATGGGACGCTGGTTAAAACACGTCCCCTGGTTGGAACGGGAGAATTTAATAAGCTTGTAATCTTTAAGTTCGCCGGCATCGTAGCGCACGGTGACATAGTTCGCGTCAACCCTTGTGACAACACCGTCACCCTCGGCAAGGACACAAACGCCGGAGTCAACAGCGCATTTATGTTCAATACCGGTTGCGACAATAGGCGCCTGCGTTGTGAGCAGAGGCACCGCCTGACGCTGCATGTTGGCGCCCATCAGAGCGCGGTTTGCGTCGTCGTTTTCAAGGAAGGGAATCATAGCGGTTGCTATGGAGACCATCATCTTCGGGCTTACGTCAACATAGTCAACATCTTCCCTGTTCACGGATACGGTATCGTTCCTGTGACGGCAGGTAATACGCTTGTTGATAAAGCATCCGTTTTCATCAACCGGCTCGGAGGCCTGCGCGACGGTGAACTGGTCCTCCTGATCTGCGGTCATATAGTCAATATGATCCGTCACGCGGCACTGGCTCTTATCAACCTTGCGGAACGGAGCGACAAGGAAACCGTATTCGTTCGCTCTTGCGTAGGATGCGAGATAGGAAATAAGGCCGATGTTAGGTCCTTCAGGCGTCTCAATCGGGCAGAGACGGCCATAGTGAGTATAATGAACGTCTCGAACGTCGAATGACGCGCGCTCTCTCGAAAGGCCGCCGGGGCCGAGAGCCGACATACGGCGCTTATGGGTAAGCTCCGACAAGGGGTTGGTCTGATCCATAAACTGAGAAAGCGGGGAGGAACCGAAAAATTCTTTGATCGCCGCGGTCACGGGACGGATATTTATAAGGCTCTGGGGGGTAACAACGTCCAGATCCTGCAGCGTCATACGTTCGCGGATAACGCGCTCCATACGCGCAAAGCCGATGCGGAACTGATTCTGCAGAAGCTCACCGACGCACCTGACACGGCGGTTGCCGAGGTGGTCAATATCATCCGCTTCGCCTATACCGTGCGCAAGGCAGTTGAGGTAGTTGACAGAGGAGAAAATATCGTCCGCGACAATGTGCTTCGGGATAAGAACATCTATATTGTTTATAATGGCCTGCTTGAGGGCATCGCCGGTAAACTGCTTCATGAGATCCGCAAGGACAATGCCGCGAACCTTTTCCTTGATGCCTATCTCCGCCGGATCGAAATCAACATATCTGGAAAGGTCAACCATGCCGTTGGAGAAAACGCGTACAAGTTTGCCGTCAACATTGAGGAAAACATCGTTAACGCCGGAATCGGCAATGAGTTTTGCCTTGTCGCGGGTAATCACTTCGCCGACATCGGCAATCACCTCGCCGGTGAGAGGATCGGCAACGGGCTGCGCAAGCTCAAAGCCTGCAATACGCGGGAAGAGAGAAAGCTTTTTGTTGAATTTATATCTGCCGACATTGCTGATTTCATAACGGCGGCGATCATAGAAGAGGCCGTCCAGCAGGGTTTCGGATGACTCAACCGTGGGAGGATCGCCGGGGCGCAGCTTGCGATATATCTCGATAAGGCACTCGTCGCGTGTGGTGCAGGTGTCCTTGTCGATGGTAGCGACCATGCGCTCATCCTCGCCGAAGACTTCCAGAATCCGTTCGTTGGTCATAACGCCGACTTCGGGATCTTTCACGCAACTCAGCCATGTGGCAGGCTCATTCTCCACATACTTGCCCATTGCGCGCAGGAACCAAGTGATAGGCAACTTGCGGTTCTTGTCTATTCGGACATTGAACATGTCAAGCGCGTCTGTTTCATATTCCAGCCATGCGCCGTGATAAGGGATTACGGTGGATGAGTAGACATTCATCAGGGATTTGTCGGTGGTTTTGTCAAAATATACGCCCGGAGAACGGACTATCTGAGAAACAATAACACGTTCCGCGCCGTTAATGACAAACGTGCCGCCCGGCGTCATCATCGGGAAATCCCCCATGAAGATCACCTGTTCTTTGATCTCATCCGTCTCTTTATTGCGCAGTCTGACACGAACCTTGAGAGGGGCGGCGTAGGTTGCGTCCCTTGCTTTGCATTCCTCAATGTCGTACTTAGGCGGCTCATTCATGGAATAATCAATGAAGCTCAGCTCGAGATTGCCGGAATAGTCGGTTACGGAGTCCACATCCCTGAACACTTCCTTGAGGCCTGTTTCCAGAAACCACTTATAGGAGCTCTTCTGGATTTCAAGCAGATTGGGCATGTCCATGATTTCCTCGGTACGTGCAAAGCTCTTTCTAAGAGTCTTGCCGTATAGAACATCTTTTGGCATTGGCGTACTCTCCTTACGAAATACTGAATTTGCAAACGCCCGGATATGTTGTCATTTTATCATAAACCGGTGTTGATTTTACCTGCCGTGAATGTTATACTAATAATGCACATGGGGGGGAAAGCAAATTTCCGCTCCTGCACAAATAGCAAGTTATTATATCATTTTGTATAACCCAAAGTCAAGGATTTATTTGAATTTTTTGTAATTTTGGCGGGAGTGTTGATCTCCTGCTGTTTTTTTATTTTTTGCTATATATCCGGAGGCGCAGCATGGATATACGGGTAATCCTTATTTTAGCGGCAGAAGCAGTTTTGGCTATTTGCCTTATATGCAAAACCGCACAAGCAAAAAAATTGTGCCACATACTCTGTATTGTTTTCCTCACCCTTGCCGCGTTCACCGCAAGATACCTCGCGCTGGATTACGTCACTCTTGATTACAAGGATTTTTTGTCACGCTGGGTAGATTATTTCAGAAACAACGGCGGTTTCTCGGCTTTGAATCAATCTGTCGGCAACTATAACATTCCGTATCTGTATTTTCTTGCCGCCTTTTCTTACTCGGACATAAACGATCTATATCTTATAAAACTGCTGAGCATCTTCTTTGACGTTCTGCTCGCGTACGGTTCCGCCCTTATAATCGGGCGTTTCACCGACAGTAAGGCAAGAATTATTGCGTGCTTTTTTGTTATTCTCACGCTGCCGACGGTTTTTCTCAACGGCTCGCTCTGGGGGCAGTGCGACAGCACCTATGTCGCTTTGGCAATTCTCGGCATATACTGCGCGCTTGATGATCGCCCCGTACTGTCCATGATACTCGCTGCCCTTTCCTTCGGATTTAAGCTTCAGGCCGTTTTTATTCTGCCTGTTTATGCGGTGCTGTGGTTTAAGGGGAAATTCAAAATATGGCATTTTGCCGTTTTTCCGGCTGCATACGTTTTGCTTGTACTGCCTGCCGTTTTGTTAGGGCGTCCGTTTCTCGACACTATAACCTTATATTTCAACCAAACCGGCAGTATCGGAGACGGCTTGAATTACAACTCTCCGTCGGTATACTCCATGTTTCAGTATTCTCTCCCGGAAAAATACAACTCCATCGCCTCGACTCTCGGAATAGCCGCCGCAGCGGTTTATATGATTTGTGTTCTTGTAATATGTTATGTAAACCAAAATCGTCTTACCGAAAAAAGTATACTCGGCGCGACGCTGCTATTTGCCATAGGTATTCCTTTTTTTCTTCCTCACATGCATGACAGGTATTTCTTTGCGGCGGACGTACTTTCCGTTCTGATTGCATTTGTGGCATTTGAATTCTCGGCTCTTCCAATTCTCGTTCAGTTTGCTTCGCTTCTCGGTTACCATGCTTACTTGAAGCAGCGATACCTGCTGTTGATGGACAGAGGGGCGTGGGCGCTTATCGCCGCGCTTGTCCTTACAATATGGTTTTTCATCTCAACGCTGAAGCGCAGTAAAAACAGATGCGCGGCAATCTAATATAATTAGCGCAATGCCGCGCAAAACGTCCGCCTATGTGTTCGCTTCACTTTTTAAGTGGGTTTAAAAGAATAATATTTGCTTTATTTGCATCGTATACAGAGGCCCGCTATGCAAAAATGGCGTCTAAGTGGGGAAAATATTCCGATAAAACCGTCAAAATACAGGCGCAAGTGCACTGAAGTCTTGACTTAAAGGCAGAAAAGATGTATATTTAACGAAGGTTGTATTCATTACCCACGTAGAACGAGGAGGATCCTGTAAATGGGCATGATTCCCGAAGTCAAGTGCCGCCGATGCGGGCAGACGTTCTCTTCCCTGCGCAGCCGCTGTCCAAATTGCGGCACTCGCAGAGTTTCGCAGAGCAGCCGCACCCCGGCAACAACGCCCGGAACAGTCAAAGGAACTGCTTCATATGAACGGGCGGAGGCGAATACAAAATGGCAGATGATTTTCGGTCTGATTTTGGTCGTCTCGGTTATTCTCGCAGTTATTGTTATGGTGTCTACAAGTCTTGACGGAGCCGACAATGCCGGTCAGTCCAAGGTCACGGCGCCTATTGCTGTTACAAACAATGTCCCTCAGATTGAAAGTGCGCCCACCGCGCCCCCAACGCCGACTCCTTCGGTGGAAAAACTGACGATCAAGTTCTATGAGAAAGAAATTGATCAGGACTGCACAATGCACAAAGAGAACGATGAAACCATAACGCTCACAGCAGTCCCCTATCCGCTTACGATAACCGGCGTTAAAATCAACTGGTCTGTTAATCAGGAAGGCATTCTTGAACTTACGCCAAGCGATGACACGCTCAGCTGTGACGTTCATATCATCGGTACCATCGGCGGCGGCGTAAAGCTTACCGCAGAATGCTTCGGCGTTGAAAAGACAATTACAATTTACTGCGTTGATTAATCAATCAAGCCAAGAAACAGAGAGCGCGTTATATTGCGCTCTCTGTTTCTTCATTCATCTGAGGCAACACCGCACAATACGCCTACGGCACATGGCGGATAATTTGTGCCCTGATTATTTCTTGGCTGTTTTCACGAAATAGTAAAAAATAAATATGGAAATGCAATCTTCTTTCTGCTATAATGGTAACTGATTTATGTAACCTTGAGGAGGTGAGTCATGAAAAGATCGCTTTCCCTGCTGTTTGCCTTGCTGACGTTGCTCTTATGCGGTTGCGGAAAAAAAACGGCAAATACCGCAGCGGAGGTCAAATCCGAACAGGTTTCCGCATCTTTGGAAACACTGAAGCAGTCTGTCTCGACGCTGAGTTTTTATAAAAACATTCAATCCCTTGATTTGACTCAGGACGGTGTCACCGTATGCGCTGTCGAATATCCGACGCTCAAGCTAGCTTCCGATGACGCCGAAAAATATCCTGTACTCAAGCGCACGTTGGACAATATCAACTCCGCATTCATTCAAAACGGTCAAACGATTTTCGAGCAGCTCTCCGCTTCCGCCGTCGACGCTTATTTTTCAGATGCGCAAGAGGATGAAAATGAGAGCGATGAGAGCAAAGAAAAATTCGCTGCGTACAAGCGGTCGGTTTCCGTATATCTGCCGAGAAGCGACAGCAAAGCAGTAAGCATTCTTTGCCGTTCGGCCATGTTTTCCGGCGGCAAAGATGATGACATCACATACTCCTCTTTCAACTGCGACACCGTATCCGGACGCGAGATTGACATAAGAAACATCGTAAACGATATGAGTGCTTTCCGCGACATACTCGAAACAAGCCTTGCAGACAGCTATCCCGAAATTGATTTCATCGGTCTCATGGACAAGCTTAACCGTTACATGGAAGATCCCACGCAGTTTGTCTGGACGGTTGACTATCAGGGAATTACGATTTACTTTAATCCGTATGAGCTGACAGACTATGACGCCGGAGTTCTTACGGTATCGCTGCGATTTGATAATTATAAGGAGCTTCTCAATCAAAGCTATGCAGATGTTCCTGCGCGCTATGTCTCGCCACTCATTGACGGGAAATGTTATGATTACGATCTTGATCTCAACGGCGCCAGCGATGAAATCACGGTCACAGACAGTTATAATGAGGACTCGGGGTATTCCGATGCTTTGAACATAACCGTCAACGGAAGAACGACGAGTACCAAAACCGGGCTTAAAGCTTACGAATGTTATGTTGTGCATGCCGGGCTCGGTCGGGATTATCTTTTCATAAACGGCGAAAATCTGAATGATTACGGCTACATCAGCGTTTTCTCCGTCGGCAAAACAGGGGCGAGCTTCGTCGGCGGGCTATATAAAACAAGTCTTCACGCTGCCGCATACAGCGGTTTCTGCGAGGGGCGCGCGGTTCTCACAAATCCCGACAGTTTTGTTATGGGCTCTCTCTGTGAGCTGCTCTATCCGCAGGTGGGGATAAAGACATATTACATTGGAAATGACGGTATGCCGGCAAGCAATGACAGCTTCTATCTGCTTTCCTCATCTCAGATACTCACGAGCAAGAACGAGCTTTCCACCGTCAGCATCAATCCGGACACAGGAAGCGGAAATCAATCCGCCATTAAAATACCGGCAAAAACACAGTTTTATTTCTGGCGCACGGACGGTGAATCTTACATTGATATGAAAACAAGCGCCGGCACGGCCTGTCGACTGTTTATAACGGTCAAAAACAAGACGGAATACGTAAACGGTATAAACGCAGAAGATCTCTTCGATGGGATAAATTGATAATCAATATAACTATTTCAGGAGGATATCAAATTGAGCAAGCTTAACAGTATGCCCTTGGAGGGTTCCGTAGTAATACTTATCATCATCGCGCTTTTCGCTCTCGCGCTGGTACTGCTTTTCTACGTCTGCGCAAGATACAGACGCATTTCGCGTCTCGTCGAAGATAACGCGCAGAACAGCAGCAAGTTCCTGCACTTCCTTGTTTCGGATTATGCGGATGCATATAAGCTCCACGGCAAGGATGTAAACACCCCGGCGATTGTCACCGACAGCATCGGTTCGGGGCTTAGAGGGCTGCTCCTTTGCGAGCGTTTTCTGAACAACGCCGTTTCCCTTTTCGTCACGCTCGGTCTTTTCGGCACATTCCTCGGCCTCAGCCTCTCTGTCTCATCGCTGACGGAGCTTATAAGCGGCTCGGACACTTCGGAATGGCTCAGCGTTCTCAACAGCGTCGGAGACGGACTTATGTCGGCGCTCTCCGGCATGGGCGTCGCGTTCTACACATCTCTTGTCGGCGTTGCATGTTCCATTATTCTTACCATTCTCAGAGCTATCTTTAACCCCGAAACAGCTCGTCAGCAGCTTGAAATACAGATGGAACTGTGGCTGGATCACACAGTCGCGCCCAAGCTCAAGACAAACGTGGCGCGCAGCGACAATCCCGCAGCCGATGCAATTATAGACGCTCTTCACGAAACCGCCGACAGCATTGAGGCCACCCTCACTCAAGCCACGGATGATCTCAACAAAACTCTTGAGCAGAGCCGCTCATATATCGGCGCTTTCAATCAGACAGTTGGGAAGTTCAACGACGGTGTGCATGACTTTTCCGAATTCAATTACAATCTGCGCGGCACAGTCGAAAGAATGGATCTGTCGCTGCGGGATGTTGTCTCCGCTTTAAGAGAGAGCGCGCGCAGCATTGAAGGGAGAGGGGACAAATGAGGAGAGCTTCTTCTGCGCGATCAGGTTCCTTCACATCGTCTTCCAACGGTGAGCAGGGCTTCTGGCCCTCCTATGCGGACATGATGTCCTCCTTTGCGCTTATTCTGTTTTTCCTTATGCTCATTGCATATATTCAGAACATGATCACCGGCAACGATCTCAAGAAAACCCAGGACACACTTAACAGCACGCAGGCTCAGCTTCTTCTGACATTACAGGATGTGCAGACAGCGGAGGACGAGCTGCAGAGCGTAACATCAGATCTGGATGACGCAAAGCTCACCCTCACGGAAAAAGAAACTCAAATTGCCCAACAGAACGAAGAACTGAAAAAGCAGCTTGAGCTTATCGACCAGCAGAAGCTCTATCTGTCTCAGGCAGATGATGAAATTCAGGCTCTGTACAGTCAGATGGAAACAATTGCAGGTCTTCGCGTGTCTATTCTCGAACAGATACGCGACAAGATCGCAGAGGTTATGGGCGATCCGTCAAAAGTCAGCATCGGAGAAACCGGCAATATCATTCTCTCCGACAGCGTTCTTTTCGATGTGGGCTCTTCTGAAATCAAAGAGGACAGTATTCCCCTGCTGAACAAGCTTGTTGAAGTTTTTCTGCAATTTCTCTCCGACAGCGAAAACGCGCAGTATGTTGAGAGTATTGTTATTTCCGGTCACACCGACAGCACAGGCAACGCAGATGAAAACCGCGTTCTGTCTACATCGCGCGCAAACTCCGTGCTGAACTATCTGCTTGAAAGTCAGAACGGTAAGCTCAGCTCTTACGCGTCGATGTTCTGCGCGGCGGGCTATGGCGCGACAAGGCCCGTACAGGATAATTATACCGCCGAAGGCCGCGCCGCGAACAGGCGCATTGAGATTTCCATGATACTCAAGGATGACACGGTTATGGAAATCATAAACAATTATCTTGCAATAGAGCTGCCCGAAACCGATTCCACGACCACATCGACTTCGGAAGCATCAACATCTGATGCAACTGCATCCGAAAGCAGCTGATACTGTTATTTCATTAAAATTGTCAATTTTAATGAAATCTTTTGAAGCCTGTAAGAGCCGCGCTAAAGCGCGGTTA
>CAVHIP010000086.1:0-9141 GCA_963636125.1 Oscillospiraceae bacterium
TTTAACGCAGGGCTGCTTAGTTCGTTTTTGGCATGTGCATACGCACAGCTGCGAATGCGGCGGTGTGGAGTTTTGCATTCGGCAGAGGGAGTTAAGGCTCACTCTGTCTTTTTTTATTTTTATTTTTTATTTTTAATAAGGGGGATGCACGTATGCGCACAGTCAAGAGCAAAGACCGTTCCCGCCTCATTGCGGCTGCAATGGGCAGAATTCCATGCGACCTCACCATAGGCAATGTTCGGTTTCTCAACGTAATAACGGGTGAAATATATCCGGCCAGTGTTGACATACTGGACGGATTTGTTGTTCTTGTCCGCGAAGACGGACAGGAGGCAATACTGCCGTCAAAAAAGTATTATGACGGGCAGGGATGCTACCTTATTCCGGGCTTTCTCGATATGCACATGCACATTGAGAGCACCATGATGATTCCCGAGAATCTTGCGCGTGCCATTCTCCCCTGGGGCACCACCACAATCTGCACCGATCCGCACGAGATAGGCAATGTCATGGGTATTGACGGTGTGAAATTCATGCTTGAAAATGCGAAAAAGTCAAAACTGCGCCAGTATGTGCTCGCCCCATCATGCGTTCCCGCTGTGCCCGGTGTTGAAAATGCCGGTGCCGTGTTCGGAGCAAAAGAGGTAGGCGAGCTTTTAGATATCGACAATGTTGTCGGTGTCGCGGAAGTTATGGACTATGTCGGCGTTATTCAGGACAGCGAGCGCATGCACTCAATCGTCGATGAGGGGCTTAAGCGAGGCGTATATGTTCAGGGTCACGCACCTTACTGCACGGGCCGCGCACTCGCCGCATATCTCATCGGCGGCCCGATGTCCGACCATGAGAGCGTAAACGCCGAGGAAGTCCGCGCAAAGCTGCGCGCAGGAATGCACATAAATCTCCGTGCAAGCTCCCTTATAGATTCCCTTTCATTCCTTGTCGACGGCTGCAAGGATATGCCATGGCGCGATTTCGTCTCCATCTGCACGGACGACGTCCACGCTAAAGATCTGCTTACCGTCGGTCATGTGAACAGAGTCGTCGGCAAGGCAATCAGGGCCGGGCTTGACGCACGCGAGGCTATAAAGCTTGCAACCCTCAACGCCGCGAGAGAATACGGTTTTTCCGATCTCGGTGCAATCGCTCCGGGCTATATTGCAGATATTCAGCTCGTCAGGGAGCTTGACGGCAGCCAGCCCGTCGCAGTCTTCACCGAGGGTGAGCTTGTTGCCGAAAACGGAGTTTATCTGGGAGGCGACGCTATACAGGGCGAGTACGAGCTGCCCAATACCGTGCAAATAGATCAGCTCCGCTCCACCGCTGATTTTGAGCTGCGCGTTCCCGAGGGATATACCGGCAGCTGCATCAGAGTAAACGTAATGACTCCGATCTCCGGCAACCGCATTCTCCGCCGGGTCATCCCCACTGAGCTGCCCGTGAAGGACGGAGCGGTTGATATAAGCGGCGATCCGACTCTTTGCCTCGTCTGCTGCGCAAACCGTCACGGACTCAATGGCAAGACCATCGCGGTTTATCGTGACTTCGGTGTTATGCGCGGCGCCCTCGCTTCCACCATCTCACACGACAGCCATAACTTCACGGTCTGCTACCGCAGCACAGAGGATGCGCTTCTTGCGGCGGAAACCCTGCGCCGCTGCGGAGGCGGTGTCTGCGCGGCACTCGACGGAAAAGAAACTCACATTGAGCTCCCCGCTGCCGGACTTATGAGTCAGAAGCCCTGCGCGGATGTCTCCGCGGACATTGAGAGAGTGCAGGCTGCAGTTGATGTGGTCAGCGACGGTACGCTTACTCTTCTCGCCAGCGCAATCATCGCACTGCCCGTACTCCCCAGCATTGTTATCACTGATATGGGACTGGTCGACGGCAACACCCAGACATTCGTTCCCGTATTTACTGATATAGACAGGTAAACCACAGTAACTACGTTAATGAGAAAAGGAGAACAGAAGGAATTATGAACAACTTCTTCAAGCTCAGTGAGCGCGGAACCAGCGTGAAGACCGAGATAGTCGCCGGTCTCACGACCTTTATGACTATGGCATATGTTCTGGCTGTCCAGCCTGCAGCAATCTGCGGAACCGAGGCCTACATTACCGACGTTAACGGCGTCGTAATCAGCAAGACCGCTATCATGATCACCTGCGCACTTGTCTCAGGATTCTTCACCATTCTCATGGCGCTCTACACGAACTTCCCATTCGCGCTCTCAACCGGCATGGGTTCAAACTTCATACTCGGCGCACTGATACAGTCCCAGTCTCTCAGCTTCGGCAGCGCGATGATGATAATACTTATCTCCGGTATTATATTCGTCCTGCTCACCGTCTTCGGCCTGCGCAATCTTATTGTCCGCGTTATCCCGAAGAATATTAAAATCGCAATTTCTGCGTCAATCGGCTTCTTTATTGCTTACCTCGGCTTCAAGAACTCCGGTATCGGCGACTTTACCTCCGGCATCGCAATGGGCAGCCTTACTGACCCCAACGTGCTGCTCTCCTTCCTGGGGCTCGCGCTTATCATTGTTCTCAGCGCACTTAAGATAAACGGCGCTATCCTCATAAGCATCATCGCAATCACCATTATCGGCATTCCCGTCGGTGTGACCAACATCTCCAATATTGCTACCGTCCCAAGTTTCAGCGACCTGAGCAATGTCTTCTTCAGCTTTGATACTGCCGGCGTGTTCACCACATCCGGACTTATCCTCGTATTCGTCTGCTTCTTCAGCGACTTTTTCTCGACACTCGGCACTGTGCTCGCTGTCGGCGGCCGCGCCAACATGCTTGATGAAAACGGCAACCTTCCCGGTATCGAGAAACCCTTCCTCATCGACGCACTCGGCACCTGCTTCGGCGCACTCACCGGCAACACCACAATCACCACCTTCGTTGAGTCCACCTCCGGTGTTGAAGCCGGCGGCCGCACCGGCATTACCGCTCTCGTGACCGGCATCATGCTCATCGCCACGGTCTTCCTCGCGCCGCTCTTCGTCGCTGTCCCTTACTGCGCGACCGGCCCCGCTCTGATCTATGTCGGTTTTCTCATGCTCAAAGGCTTCGTTGACATCGACTTTTCCGAGTATGATGAGTCCATCGGCCCCTGCGTTATGCTCATGTTCACCGCCTTCACCGGCAGCATCACTAATGGTCTCGGTGCCGGCATCATCGTCCACGTCCTCGTCAAGCTCGTGCGCGGCAAAGCCAAAGAAATTCACCCCATCATGTACGTCCTTTGCGCCCTTATGATCCTCTACTTCATCGTAGGGTAAATTAAATACGGATTCTGTGAAAAAAAGCCGCCGGTTAGCCCGAAAGGGTTGACCGGTGGTTTTTGTCTTTGGACGTATTTGCAATGGAATCTTGCTATTCTTTGATCATTTCATTCATTAATTACATGATCATTTTGCTATCCGGTAACTAACGCTGATGATTTTCAATATAATTCTTTTATTTCGGGTATTGACAAGCGCCGTGCCGCGTGTATAATTGTATACAATAATACAAGACAAGGAGGATAACTTGTTATGCTCGAAATATCCGGTAAGACAAACCTGCTGGAGCAAAATTCATACAAATATTCACTTCAGGATGTGGCGGAGCCAAACCTGCAGCGAGACATTTACACTCAGGGTTCAGTGCCCAAGGTGGCATTCAACCATCGGCGAGTGCCGATGAATATGCCGGAGGAGATTTGGATCACAGATACTTCCCTACGTGACGGACAGCAGTCCGTAGAGCCGTACACGGTCGAGCAGATTGTGAACATCTACAAGCTTCTGTCCAAGCTCGGAGGTCCTTACGGCATCATCCGCCAAACGGAATTTTTCATATACAGCAAGAAGGATCGTCAGGCACTCGAAAAGTGTCTGGAGCTCGGACTGAAATTCCCCGAGATCACAACATGGATTCGTGCAACGAAAGACGATTTCCGTCTTGTTCGCGACCTCGGCATACAAGAGACCGGCATTCTTGTAAGCTGCAGCGACTATCACATTTTCAAGAAAATGAAGATGACTCGCCGCCAGGCAATGGACTATTATCTTGCCACTGTCAGCGATGCATTTGAGGCCGGAGTCATCCCCCGCTGTCATTTGGAGGACATTACGCGCGCCGACTTCTACGGCTTTGTCGTGCCGTTTGTCAATGAGCTGCAGAAGCTCTCGCGACAGGCGGGCATTCCCGTCAAGATTCGCGCGTGCGACACGATGGGCTACGGCATTCCCTACACGGAAGCGGCCCTGCCGCGCAGTGTGGCCGGCATCATATACGGTCTGCAGCAGTATTCCGATGTGCCGAGTGCATGTCTTGAGTGGCACGGTCACAACGACTTTTATAAAGCGGTCGTAAACGCCTCAACCGCGTGGCTCTACGGCGCATGCGCGGTCAACTGCTCACTGCTCGGTATAGGTGAGCGCACAGGAAATATTCCGCTTGAGGCGATGGTGTTCGAGTATGCATCGCTGCGCGGATCAATGGACGGCATGGACCCGACCGTAATCACGGAGATTGCCGACTACTTCCAGCATGAGATTGGATACAACATCCCGCCTATGACGCCTTTTGTCGGGCGCGACTTTAATGTAACTCGGGCCGGCATCCACGCGGACGGTCTGCTAAAGGATGCTGAAATTTACACAATATTTGATACGGAAAAGCTACTCAACCGGCCTGCCGCTGTGCAGATCGGCAAAACCTCCGGTCTTGCCGGCATCGCCTACTGGATAAACCAGACCTATCGTCTGTCCGGCGAAAAGCAGATTGACAAGCATGACCCGCTCGTCCTTGCGCTCAAGGGCTGGGTCGATGCCGAATACGAGGACGGGCGCCAAACGGTTCTGTCCAACAAAGAGCTTGAAGGCAAAATTGCGGAGCTGGCCCCGGGCCGCTTTGTGCAGGAATGACAGGAGGTGCCGTATGAAAGATTTCCGTACTGTCACTTTAGCCGACCAGGTGTTTGAACGGCTTGAATCAGACATTATTCAGGGTGTATACCCACGCGGCGAGATACTTACAGAGCTCAAGCTCGTTGAACAGCTGGATGTCAGCCGAACACCCATTCGCGAAGCTCTGCGCCGTTTGGCGCAGGAGCATCTCATTGAAGATACCGGCAAGGGCTCGCTCGTGCTTGGCATAACGATTGAAGACATGATCGATATCATGGATATCCGCTGCCAGATTGAAGGGCTGGCGTCATATTATGCCGCAAAAAACATCACTCCCGATGGACTGGATCGTCTGCGCCATATCATGGATCTGCAGGAGTTTTACTTTTCCAAGCTCGACACTGAGCATCTGCGTGAGATGGATGACCAGTTCCACGATGCAATCTGTGATCTGAGCGGGCATGCCGTCATTTGCGACACACTTGTGCCACTGCACCGCAAAACCCGCCGCTACCGCAAGGCCTCGATTGCCGACGAAGCGCGCACGGCTCAAGTAGTTAAGGAGCATCGCGCCATCTTTGATGCCATATCCGCAGGAGATGCCGACAAGGCTGCCGCGCTTACGAGCGAGCATACAAAAAACGCGAAGAAAAGTATGATTGAGAGGATGAAGAAACATGAGTGATACCCTTGCTCAGAAAATAATCCGCGCTCATCTGCTGCACGGCGACATGACTCCGGGCAGCGAAATTGCCCTGCGCATTGACCAGACGCTCACGCAGGATGCCACCGGAACCATGGCTTATCTTGAGTTTGAAACGATGGGAATACCTCGCGTGAAAACAGAGCTGAGCGTAGCTTATGTCGACCATAACACGCTCCAGTCGGGCTTTGAAAATGCCGATGATCATCGCTATCTGCAAACGGTTACGCGCAAGCACGGTGTATATTTCTCCCGTCCGGGAAACGGCATTTGCCATCAGGTGCATTTGGAACGCTTCGGCAAGCCCGGCAAAACGCTCATAGGGTCAGACAGTCATACTCCTACAGGCGGCGGTATCGGCATGCTGGCATTCGGTGCCGGCGGACTTGATGTTGCGGTCGCCATGGGCGGCGGAGCGTACTACATCAATATGCCGAAGATGTTCAAGGTAAACCTCACCGGCATATTGCGTCCATATGTAACTGCCAAGGACATAAGTCTTGAGCTTCTGCGTATTCTGTCGGTCAAAGGCGGTGTCGGTGCAATCATCGAGTGGGGCGGTCCCGGAATAGCATCACTGTCTGTGCCCGAGCGCGCCACGATTACGAACATGGGCACTGAGCTGGGCGCGACCACATCTATTTTTCCGTCGGACGATGTCACGCGCGCTTTTCTCGCCGCCGAAGGGCGTGAATCCGACTTCATTCCCCTTGCAAGTGACCCCGATGCGGTGTATGACCGCATTATTGATATTGACTTGGACACTCTGCAGCCAATGATTGCCTGTCCGCACAGTCCGGACAATGTTGTTCCGGTCAGCTCACTGAACGGCACGAAGGTGGATCAGGTCTGCATCGGCTCATGCACAAACTCCTCCCTGTTCGATATGCTCAAGGTTGCCGCCATGCTTCGTGGCAAAACCATAGCGCCGGGTGTGAGTCTTTCAATCTCGCCGGGATCGAAACAGGTTCTGACAATGCTTGCCGACTGCGGCGCGCTTTCAGATATTCTTTCCAGTGGAGCACGAGCGCTCGAATGTGCCTGCGGTCCCTGCATAGGCATGGGCTTTTCGCCGAACTCCGGCGGCGTCAGTCTGCGCACATTTAACCGAAACTTTCTCGGGCGAAGCGGAACAAAGGACGCACAGGTCTACCTTGTTTCACCGGAGGTGGCTGTCGCCGCTGCGCTTACAGGATTTATAACCGACCCGCGGACGCTTGGCCCCATGCCATCCGTCACGATGCCCGAAAGCTTCCGAATAGACGACAGTGCTGTGCTGCCGCCTGCTACGGCAGACGAAGCTGAGGCTGTGGAGGTTCTGCGCGGGCCGAATATAAAGCCATTTCCGAAGAGCAAGCCGTTTGCCGACGCTCTGTCGGCCGAGCTTGTGCTCAAGGTTGGGGACAACATTACCACCGACCACATTATGCCTGCGGGAGCCAAAATTCTGCCATACCGTTCGAATATTCCGAAGCTGTCCGAGTTCTGCTTCCGGGTCTGCGACCCAAGCTTTCCGGAACGCGCAAAAGCCGCAGGTGACGGCATCATCGTCGGCGGCAGCAACTACGGCCAGGGCTCATCCCGTGAGCATGCGGCGCTTGTGCCCATGTATCTCGGCATACGCTGCGTTGTTGCCAAAAGCTTTGCGCGCATCCATGCGGCAAATCTCATAAATGCGGGCATTCTTCCGCTGACATTTGAAAACACGGCAGACTATGATGCGCTGCAGCAGGGCGCTCGCCTTCACATTGACAATATCCGCGGCGGTATGGCAGTCGGAAAACTATATCTGACGGATGAGGCATCCGGCAGAACCTACCCCGTCGTTTGCAGTCTGACAGAGCGTCAGCAGGCCATCCTGCTATCAGGAGGACTGCTGAACTACACAAAGGAGCACGAAGTATGAATGATATAGATCTTGCCTGTGCACAGTTTCGCAAGCTGCTTGAGGAGCAAAGCTCGCGCGTATCGTCTATGACGGCACAGCGTGTTGACTTTACGGCAAAAAAGACTGTGACAATCGGTCTCGTTGACGGCGACGGCATAGGTCCGATAATCATGGAGCAGGCAGTGCGTGTGCTGGAAAGGCTGCTGTCGGACGAAATTTCGCAGGGCAGCATAGTTCTGCGGCGCATCCGCGGTCTGACAATTGAAAATCGGCTGGCCTGCGCGCAGGCTGTTCCCGACGATGTGCTTGCGGAGATTACGGAATGTGATGTCCTGCTCAAAGGTCCGACAACGACGCCGATGGGCGGCGGTCTTGAGAGTGCCAATGTAAAGCTGCGCCGCGCACTCGATCTTTATGCCAATGTCCGACCGGTGACTATTCCTTCGCAGGGCATCGACTGGATGTTTTTCCGTGAGAACACAGAAGGAGAATACGCTCTCGGCAGCCGAGGCGTCGAGCTGCCCGGCATGGCAGTAGACTTCAAGGTCACAACAGATCCCGGAACGCGGCGCATTGCACGCGCGGCATTTGACTATGCACGCAGAAACGGCAAAACGCGTGTGACCATAGTCACGAAGGCCAATATTCTCAAAAAGACCGACGGCAAATTCACCGCTATCTGCCATGAAGTTGCCGCCGAATACCCCGAAATCACCGTAGATGACTATTATATTGACATCATGGCGGCAAATCTCGTAAACGAGAATATCCGTAATCAGTTTCAGGTGCTGCTGCTGCCGAACCTTTACGGCGACATCATCACCGACGAAGCCGCGCAGATTCAGGGCGGTGTCGGAACGGCAGGCAGTGCCAACATCGGCGACCGCTGCGCCATGTTTGAGGCGATCCACGGCTCCGCTCCCCGTATGATCGAGCGCGGCATGGGAGCGTATGCAAATCCGCAGAGCATTCTCAAGGCAGAGGCTATGCTCCTTCGGCATATCGGGCGCACGGCGGCGGCCGAAAAGCTCGAATCAGCGCTCGATGCCTGTCCGGTCGTCATCTCAGCCGAGCCCGGCGGATCAAGCTGCGCCGATTACGGCGACGGAATACTGAATTTGATTTGACAAGCAGAAGCCTAATTTAACAACGCATTTTGCCGGTCGGGGTCTCCCGACCGGCTTTTTTGGTGGCGCTTTGAGATCGTACCGATACGGTGATTGCCGGTGCCCGGTTCGGGATTGCGGCGGAAACCGCAACAGGCGGAACGGGCAAGCCCGTTCCCTACAAGGCTGCGGCAATTAATGGGGCGCGGCACAAAAACGGTTTTCTGCGCATTTTCGATACCGGGATACCGCAATATGCGTATCCATAGGTGCGCAAATGCGCCTCCAAAAAATGAATATTGAAGCGCGAAAAAACACAAAATACCTCCGTAGAAAATTTTACGGAGGTTTTTGTCATGCGAAAATACATTGCTGCGGCGCTGTGCTGCCTTGCGCTGTGCGCGCTCGTCTTCCCCGCCCTGGCCGATAATTCCGCGCCCGTGGCCGAAAATTTCGAGTTTGAGACCTATCGCGGCGTATCCTTCGGCGGTAAGCTCGCCGCCGTTGACCCCGACGGCGACGCGCTGAGCTTCGAGAT
>CAVHIP010000087.1:0-9031 GCA_963636125.1 Oscillospiraceae bacterium
ACAGGCTTCAAAAGATTTCATTAAAATCAAAGATTTTAATGAAAAAATAGTATTACGGCTCGGCTGTTGCCATAGAATAAAAAGTCATCTGTCCAAAATATGAACAGATGACTCTTTATATGTCTTATTTCTGGGACTCTTTAATTGCGGCCTGAGCGGCGGCAAGACGAGCGATGGGAACGCGGAAAGGACTGCAGGAGACATAGTCCAGACCGACTTTGTGGCAGAACTCAACGGATGAAGGATCGCCGCCGTGCTCGCCGCAGATTCCGAGATGGATTTCAGGACGGGTTTCACGACCGAGCTTGCATGCGAGAGCAACAAGCTTGCCGACACCGTTCTGGTCGAGACGGGCGAACGGATCGCTCTCATAAATCTTCTTGTCGTAGTAGGCGCCGAGGAACTTGCCTGCGTCGTCACGGCTGAAGCCGAATGTCATCTGAGTGAGGTCATTGGTGCCGAAGGAGAAGAACTGAGCTTCCTTGGCGATTTCATCGGCAGTCAGAGCGGCTCTGGGGATCTCAATCATGGTGCCGACAAGGTACTTCATGTCGGAGCCGGCGGCGGCGATGAGATCATCGGCGGTCCGGCAGACGACATCCTTGACATACTTGAGCTCCTTGACCTCGCCAACCAGCGGGATCATAATCTCGGGAACCATCTTCCACTCGGGATGACGGGCCTGAACGGCAAGAGCGGCCTTGATAACGGCGCGGGTCTGCATCTGGGCGATTTCGGGGTATGTGACAGCCAGACGGCATCCGCGGTGACCCATCATCGGGTTAAACTCATGCAGGCCGGAGATAATGTTCTTAATCTGCTCTACGCTCTTACCCTGAGCTTTTGCAAGCTCTGCGATATCGGCCTCTTCGGTGGGAACGAACTCATGAAGAGGAGGATCGAGGAAGCGAATGGTGACGGGATAGCCTGCCATTGCCTCGTAGATGCCCTCAAAGTCAGCCTGCTGCATAGGTTCGAGCTTTGCAAGAGCGTTGACGCGCTCCTCAAGGGTATCGGAGCAGATCATCTCGCGGAAAGCGGCGATACGATCGCTATTGAAGAACATATGCTCGGTACGGGTAAGGCCGATGCCCTGCGCGCCAAGCTCACGCGCCTTGCGGGCGTCAGCGGGAGTGTCTGCGTTTGTGCGGACGCGGAGGCGGCGATACTTGTCAGCCCATGCCATGATGCGGCCGAACTCGCCTGCGATAACAGCGTCGGTAGTGGGGATAATGCCGTCATAGATGTTGCCGGTGGAGCCGTCGATAGAGATATAATCGCCCTCGTGGAAGGTCTTGCCGGAGAGCTCGAACTTCTTGTTCTCCTCATCCATCTTGATATCGCCGCAGCCGGAAACACAGCACTTGCCCATGCCGCGAGCGACAACCGCCGCATGGCTGGTCATACCGCCGCGAACGGTGAGTATGCCCTGCGCGGCCTTCATGCCTTCGATATCCTCGGGGCTGGTTTCGAGACGGACAAGAACGACCTTTTCATGCTTTGCATCCCATGCCTTTGCATCATCTGCAGTGAAAACGATTTTGCCGCAGGCAGCGCCGGGAGATGCGCCGAGACCTTTGCCCATAGGCGTGGCGGCCTTGAGAACCTTTGCATCAAACTGGGGGTGCAGAAGAGTATCAAGGTTTCTGGGGTCTATCATCATAACGGCCTGCTTCTCGTCGATCATGCCCTCGTCAACGAGGTCGCACGCAATCTTCAAAGCAGCCTGAGCGGTACGCTTGCCGTTGCGGCACTGGAGCATGTAGAGCTTGCCGTTTTCAACGGTGAACTCCATATCCTGCATGTCGCGATAATGGTCTTCAAGAATTCCGCAGACTCTGACAAAGTCGGCATATGCTTCGGGGAACTTCTGCTCCATCTGAGAGATAGGCATAGGAGTGCGCACGCCGGCGACAACATCTTCGCCCTGAGCGTTGGTAAGGAACTCGCCCATCAGCTTCTTCTCGCCGGTGGCGGGGTCACGGGTGAACGCAACGCCTGTACCGGAATTATCATTCAAATTGCCGAATACCATGGGCATAACGTTGACGGCAGTGCCCCAGGAATAGGGGATGTCATTGTCTCTGCGGTAAACGTTTGCTCTGGGGTTGTCCCAAGAACGGAAAACGGCTTCGATTGCGGCCTTGAGCTGTTCCACGGGATCGGAGGGGAAGTCCGCGCCGATCTGGGATTTATACTCGGCCTTGAACTGCTCTGCCAAGGTCTTGAGGTCAGCGGCGGTAAGCTCGACATCGTACTGAATGCCTTTTTCCGCCTTCATTTTATCGATAAGCTGCTCAAAGTACTTCTTGCCGACTTCCATAACAACATCGGAGAACATCTGGATGAAGCGGCGATAAGAGTCATAAACGAAGCGCTCAAATTTGGGATCGGGATTGCCCTTGATCATCGCGGCGACAACATCGTCATTAAGGCCGAGGTTGAGGATTGTATCCATCATGCCGGGCATGGATGCGCGCGCGCCGGAACGAACGGAAACGAGAAGAGGATTGTTCAGATCGCCGAACTTTTTGCCGTTGATCTTCTCGATCTTCTCGACATACTGCATGATCTCGTCCATAATCTCTGCGTTGATATGGCGGCCATCTTCGTAATACTGGGTGCATGCTTCGGTGGTGATGGTGAAGCCCTGGGGAACAGGCAGACCGATATTGGTCATTTCTGCCAGGTTGGCGCCCTTGCCGCCGAGGAGTTCACGCATCTTGGCATTGCCTTCGGAAAACAGATAGACGTACTTTTTGCTCATTCTAAAAAATCCTTTCAAATGCGTATTTGAATTCTAACTTTTTGACTTATTTTGCCACAGATTAAAATAACATATTACAGCTGATTCTGTCAATAATGGGTGCTTAGAAAATTTTTTCTATTTTGTCGGAAATTTGTGCAAATTGTGCAATGCTGAGTGCTTCGCCTCTGATTCTTATATCCAATTCACAAATTTTTAACGAGCTTTCCACAATTTGCTTATCATATCCAAGTCCGGACGATACGGCATTGACAAAAGTTTTTCTTCTCTGATTAAACGCCGCGCGTACAATTTTGAACATCAGCTCTTCATTATTGACGCATACCGGCGGAGCGTCCCTTCTCTTCATGCGAATGACGGACGATGTGACTTTGGGTTGTGGGATAAAGCACGATGGCGGAACATCGAAAAGCATCTCAGGCTCCGTATACCATTGACAAAATACCGTGAACGCGCCATAATCCGCAGTATTCGGGGCGGCGCATATTCTCTGCGCGACTTCCTTTTGTATCATGACCGTTACGCTCTCAAAAATTCCGGCTTTCAATATTTCGGTCAACAGTGGTGTTGTAACATTATAAGGGAGATTTGCGCACACCGTCGGACGCAGAGCGCCGAACTTTTCTTCGGCAAGAGCATTCAGGTTTATTTTCAGCGCATCGCCGAAAATAATCTCCACATTGCCGCAGTCGGATACGGTCTCGCGGAGCACATCCTTAAGCGCTTTGTCAAGCTCGATGGAAACAACTTTCCCCGCTCTCTGAGCCAGTTCTCTCGTAAGACAGCCTATTCCCGGGCCTATCTCAAGAACAGCCGTATCTTTATCGATGAGCGCGCTGTCCGCAATCTTTTCCGGAACCCACGACGCGATCAAGAAATTCTGCCCCATGGATTTTGAAAAACGGAAGCCGTGACTGTCCAGAAGAAATCTAATGTCGTTAATGTCGGTAAGATTAATATTCATCGCATTTTTTTATAGCGGAGCCACTGCCCGACAACGCACATAACTATCAATACAAGACCGCAGCCTTTGGCAAAAGCGTCGGCAGTGCTGGCGAAGAACAGAACGTACAGCGCAATTATCGCGATTACCGTCCAGATTATGGCGGCGATCAAATAGTAAGTAGGACTTTTGTCGTTATTCATCTTGTTTTCTCCTGTTCTTTTTTATTAATTTCTCAAAAGCCTGTCTCCTCGGGTCGTGCAGCTTTTCGTGGCAAAGGATATTGCCGCGGTATCGGAAACCGTTTTCACGAAGGAGAGAGAGCATCGCCTTATTGTTTCGATGCGTGTCGGTGCGGATATATTTCAATCCCATTTTTTCCGTCTGCTCTTCGGCCGCCTTTATGATATACTGCGAAACTTCGCTTCCTCGGTACGCCTCGGCCACACTGCATCGATGAATGACACAGTACGGCTCATCGCTGCTCCACTTGCCGTCGGTTATCGCATCGTAAGAAGCCTCACGTTCGGTAGTGAGCGCAAAAAAACCCGCCGTTTCCTCGCCGTGCTTGACAAGATACATCTCATTTTTTTCGATGTCTTTCCCAATATCATCGGCTGTGGGATACTCGCCCTGCCATTGATCGACTCCATGCTCCTTCAATGTCTTTTTGGCATATCGGACGATTTCCATTATATCATCCAAATCTTCAGGCGAAGCGTGGCAGCAGCTTAATTGCTCGGTCAGTTTTTTCCGCCCTGCGTGTTTTTCTATTTCTTTTAAAAGCTGCCTGTCGCTTTCGCTTTCGGGCACATAATTTGCAAACAAATCCGGTCTTTTCTCCATAGTGCGTATAAATTGTTCCTTTCTGCGCCATTTATCAACTTTATCGTGATCGCCGTTGAGCAATATTTCGGGGACCTTTCTCCCTTCCCAAATCTCCGGGCGGGTATACTGCGGATACTCAAGTAAGCCGTCCCAATGACTCTCGCCGATATAGCACTGCTCATCCGCCAAAACTCCCGGCACCATACGGCAAACGCAGTCCGCCACCGCCATCGCGGCGATCTCGCCGCCGGTAAGCACAAAATCGCCGAGAGATATTTCCTCATCCACGCACTGCTCGATGAATCTCTCGTCCACGCCCTCATAATGCCCGCAGACGAGGACAAGATGATCGTAATTATCCTTAAGCCGTCTCGCTTCACTTTGATTGAACGGCTTTCCCTGCGGCGACATATATATAACACGTCTGCGGCGATCGCCTGCGTCCGACACAACATGGTCAAGGCAGGACTTGAGCGGCTGCGCCATCATCACACAGCCCCATCCCCCGCCGTACGGGTAATCATCCACCTGGCATTGTTTATTCTCCGTAAAATCCCTTATCTGAACGCAGTTTATTTCAACTATGCCTTTCTTTGCGGCTCTGCCGATAATGCTTTCATGCAAAACGGCGTTTACCGTGTCGGGAAAGAGCGTCAATATATCTATGCGCATTTACATCCCCCCTATAAGGCGGACTTTAATTACGCCGTTCTCCGCATCGACGGAAATTATAAATTCCGGAACATCCGGGATGAGATGCTCCTCCTCGCCTTTGACAACATATACTCTTGACGCCGGCGTTTCCATTATCTCAACAAGCTTCCCAACTTCTGCGCCCTGTTCGTCTATAACAGACGCGCCTATGATATCCTGCAGGAAATACGTACCTCTCGGAAGTTTTGCATCGTTTCTGTCAATATAAACGGTTTTGCCTTTCATGCTCATCGCGGCATTGACATCGTTGACGCCTTCAATCTTTGCCAACAGGAAATTTTTGTGGGTTCTTGAGGAAGTAACAGTCAGTTCCTTCCCATCCGTAAAAATTCGTTTGAATTTTTTCAAAAAAGCCGGCGAGTCAAGCCAAACTTCTATTTTCACTTCACCGGCAACCCCATGGGTGTTGATGATTTTCCCGGCTTCGATATATTTCTCTTTTACCATAAACAGAGCTCCCGATACACAAGGCAAAATACTTTTGTATGTTTTTTGATGGCACTGCAATATAATCTACCACAATTCACTCTCAAACTCAACCGCATTATAGACGGAAAGCAAAAAAACGCGTGCCGGAAACGACACGCATTTTTCTATTTAATTCACGATCGAGGCATCAATAGGAATTTATCGTCCTGCCCATGGAGAGGTTATAGTTCCAGCTGTCGGTCAAATACTCGGTTTCTACCCATCCCATTGTCCCGTCAACATCCTCCATGATAATTACGAAGCTGTAATCACCTTTCTGTGCAAAGACCTTAACCTGCGAAAGTTCGTTCACGGCAGCGCATACTTCCCCATCCGGCGCGGTAAGCATCTTCTGAGCGCGCACAAAACCGTGCTCCGACTGAACAAACATCAGCTTGTCCTTCTCGGTGACGATCATGTCTTCATATTCGGGTAACGTGAGCTCTTCAAAATGCTCCTCGGCGAAAGCACACATACCATCATATCTTTTTTGCGTAGCTTCCTCGGCTGAGGAATTATCATCCGCGCATGCATAGGAAGCAGCAGAGGAAACAACGCATATCAGCGCAAGCAGCAAAACGGCAATTCTGTACAACTTTTTCATTGACGGCTCCTGAATTTTTATTTTTATGGAATAAGCTTGTGTTCAGTTCGTATAAAAGTATATCATCAACCTTCTTTTCAGTCAACCATCCGTTATTGGCGATATCTGCCGAGAAACTGCTTTGTTCTCTCTTCCTGAGGATTGCCGAAGACGTCCTCCGGTTTTCCCTGCTCGACAATAACCCCGCCGTCCATAAAAATAACTCTGTCCGAAACGGCTCTTGCAAACGCCATCTCATGTGTAACTATAACCATGGTCATTTTCATTTCCGCAAGCTGCTTGATGACCTTGAGCACCTCGCCGGTAAGCTCCGGATCAAGAGCCGAGGTTGGCTCATCAAAAAACATTATATCCGGATCCATCGCAAGCGCCCTGGCAATCGCAACTCTCTGCTGCTGTCCGCCGGAAAGCCGGCAAGGATACGCGTCCGCTTTATCGGAAAGTCCCATCTGTTCAAGCAGCCCGCGCGCCTTTTTCTCTGCCTCTGCTTTGCTTCTTTTCAAAACATTTATCTGCGGATCGGTAAGGTTCTTCATGACGGAATAGTGTGGAAAAAGATTGAAATTCTGAAAAACAAGGCCGAAATAACCGCGTATCTTTTTAAGCGTCGCCTTATCCGAATATACGCTTTTGCCTTCCGCATTATTTTTCGCGGCGGCAATGCCGTTATAATAAAGCTCGCCGCTGTCCATATCGCTGAGCAATGTCGCGCACCTTAAAAGCGTGGACTTACCTGATCCGGACGGGCCTATTATCGAAACGACCTCGCCCTCGCTCACATCAAAGCTGATGTCTTTGAGGACATGGAGGCTGTCATCGTTAAAACTCTTTTTTACGTGTTTTACTTCCAAAAGTTTCATATCTCAGTCTCCTCAGTTGTAATAGCTCATGGACTTTTCGATTTTTTCCATAGCGAATGCAACGGCGTAGTTGAAAACATAGTAAAAAATACCTGCCGCGACAAAAGCCAGCATGCCGTTGAATGCAAGGCCCGCGGATGAGTTTATCTTTTTCGCGAGCGTGAACATCTCCATAACGCCGACGGCGGAAGCAAGCGACGTATCTTTTACAAGCGTTATCACTTCATTTGTCACGGACGGAACAACGCGCTTGACAAGCTGCGGCAGGATAATCCTGAAAAAGGTCTGCCCCTTGCCGTATCCGAGCACTTCGGCCGCCTCATACTGCCCGACGGGAATAGACTCCAGCCCGCCGCGGTATATCTCGGCAAAATAAGCGGCATAGTTGACAATAAAGCCGATTATCACGGAGGTCATGCGCCAGTCTTTCGGAACCTTGATGCCGAAAAGCAGATTCGGGCCGAAATAAATCACCATAAGCTGAAGCATAAGAGGAGTGCCGCGCATAATGGAAATATAAATATCCGTAAGCCAGCGCAGAGGGGTAAATCTGCTTCTTTTGCAGAACATAACAAGCATACCCAATGGCAGAGAACCGAGAATTGTGCAGAAAAAGATTTCAAGCGTTACCAGCGAGCCCTCGCCGAGCTTCATCAGCATTGTCTGAATTGTCATTTAATATTCCTCAACATCAATAATATCAATAACCGCCGAAATGGGCGGAGATATAAATCCCCACCCAAACGGTTCGAAGTAAGCCGATTACTTGCACATGCAGAGACTGTCGAGAACAAGACCGTCGTCAACATACTTTTCGGCTATCTCCATCATGGTGCCGTCCTCTGCCATCTTCAGAAGCTCATCATTGACAGCATCGCGCAGTTCCTCATTGCCGAGCAGAAAACCAATCGCATATTGCTCGCCGGAAATGGCCTCGTCAAGGATAACGTAATCATCGCCGTTTGCGGCTATCTGATATTTTGCAACGCCAAGGTCAACCGCGATTGCATCAACGCCGCCCTGCTTGAGATCCATGAAGCCGGTGTTGTAGTCGGCAAGCTCAACAACTTCCGCGAGAGAATTCTTGAGATCCTCGTTTGCTTCAACTGCGTCTGCGCCGGAGGAAGCCGCCTGAACCATAAGTGTTTTGCCTTCAAGATCCGCAAGGGTTTCTATACCGGAATCCGCTTTCACAACAACAACGATGGAGTTGTCAACATAGGGGTCTGACCAGGTGTATTCGTCTTCACGGCCGTTCATGGTAAAACCGTTCCAGATGCAATTGATATTTCCGGAGGCAAGCTCGCTGTCTTTTGCATCCCAGTTGATTGCCACTTCTTCATACTCCCAGCCAAGTCTGCTGCAAAGCTCTTTGGCAAGCGCAAGGTCAAAGCCGTCATAGTCGCCATCTTCGTTTATGAAACCGTAGGGAGGAAACTCGCAGTCAAAACCGACGATGAGCTTGCCGTCCAGATCTGCGCAGGCTGTTACGGTGAGAGCCGCTGCCATAACGAGTACAAGTATAACCGAAATAATCTTTTTCATTTTTATTCTCCTTTATCTCGAACACCGGTGTGTTCTTCTTTGTGATGTCATAATAGCACACTACCGCACTAAAGTAAAGCATTTTTTTACATTCTGCTTTTATTATATAAAACGCACAAATTTTAGGTTTGAATTTGTGCAATTTTCACAAGTTGACGTTAAAAACCGCTTCTCTTGGATTGAGAAGCGGTTCTTAAAAAGATTTTTTGTCTTTTCTTACGTTTATGCAAAAATAACTTTGTTGAAAGTCTTTTTGCCTTTCTTTACGATTATGCCTTTTTTCAGCTCATCGGCCGTAAACG
>CAVHIP010000088.1:0-8928 GCA_963636125.1 Oscillospiraceae bacterium
TGTTGGGTGTTTCGGATTATCTCCTAATCCTTACCCCAACATTTATTATAGAACCGATTTTTTTAGGCTCTATGTCAATAGTTGGGGTAGAGCATAAAGAAGGAAGCTGAATAAAGCCTCTAAACTTACTTCGGAATACGAATTTATTAGGCACATCATAATGAACTCTTCGCCTGCCAAAAGATGATCCCTTTGGTGAAAACCTGCGAATGAACTTGTGATTGAGTTTTGCTTTCTGATAGACGGCGCAGGGATAGTGATAAAAATATGTGCTTTTATTTTCCACAAGATTTCGCGATTTATCGAACTGCTGTATTGACAAGAACCGTGTTTATGATATAATTAGTTTAAAATTTTGTTGTAATAGGGAGTGCAAACTTGCGTAGAAGAGACGCAAGGATGTATAGATTCTCAAGGGAGAAAATTCAGGTGTGTTCACCGGCTGTGCCGTTGAATAATATATTATTGGAGGAAAGAAATGAAGAAAATTTTAGCGCTGCTCCTTGCTCTCGCTATGGTATTCGCTCTGTGCGCATGCGGAGAGAGCTCAAAGGATGAAACTCCTCACATCGGTATTGTTACCGGTTCCGTCTCTCAGTCTGAGGACGACCGCCGCGGTGCCGAGGCTTTCCAAGCAAAATACGGAGAAGATGTTGTTAAACTTGCCATTTACCCTGACAACTTCACCGAAGAGCTTGAGACAACCATTCAGACCATCGTTAACCTTTCCGATGACCCTCAGATGAAGGCCATCATCGTTAACCAGGCTGTTCCCGGCACTACCGAAGCATTCCGTAAGATCAAAGAAACCCGCCCCGACATCATTTGCATCGCGGGCGAATCTCATGAAGACCTTCCCGAAATCGGCTCTGCGGCTGACCTCGTCTGCAACAACGACTTTGTTGCTCGCGGCTACCTCATAATCAAGACCGCTCATGACCTCGGCTGCGATACATTCGTGCACATCTCCTTCCCCCGCCACATGTCCTATGAGACCATGTCCCGCCGTGTTGCTATTATGCAGGCGGCTTGCGAAGAGTTCGGCATGGAATTCGTTCTCGAGACCGCTCCCGACCCCACTTCCGATGTCGGCACCGCAGGCGCTCAGGCTTACATTCTTGAGAAGGCTCCAGAATGGATTGATAAGTACGGCCAGAACTCCGCATACTTCTGCACCAACGATGCTCACACCGAGCCTCTGCTCAAGCAGCTGCTCGAGTACGGTGGATACTTCATTGAAGCTGACCTTCCTTCTCCTCTGATGGGCTACCCCGGAGCTCTCGGCATTGACCTTACCGAGGAAGCCGGCGACTTCCCGAAGATTCTCGCAAAGGTTGAAGATGCTGTCTGCGAGAAGGGCGGCGAAGGACGTTTCGGCACATGGGCATTCTCCTACGGCTACACTCTGTCCGCAGGTCTTGCCGAGCATGCAATGAACGTCATCAACGGCAAGAGCGAGCTTAAGGATATTGATGCTATCTCCGCTGCATTCGCTGTTTACACCGGCGAAGCTGAGTGGAACGGCTCCAACTACACCAATGCCGACACCGGCGTTAAGCTTGACAACGTATTCCTCGTATATCAGGATACCTATGTCATGGGCGATCCCGGCAAGTTTATGGGTACCACCAGTGTTGAGGTTCCCGAGAAGTACTTCACCATCAAGTAATATAGTTTTCGCTTAAGGGGGAGGAATTTCCTCCCCCTGAATGCTTATTTTTAAGCAATGAATAGCTGTAGGGCGCGGGTTTACGCCTGACGTTAATTCGGACGCAAACCTCTGCCCTGCGGACAGATGAAAAAAAGAATACAGGATAGGAACTTGTTTTATGAGTAATAGCGCGGCTCCTCTGCTGGAGATGAAAAACATTAAAAAGGACTTTTTCGGCACACAGGTCCTTTCGGATATCAATATTACACTCGGCGAGGGCGAAGTTCTCGGTCTCTGCGGAGAAAACGGTGCAGGTAAAAGCACACTTATGAAAATTCTCTTCGGTATGGATGTCATCAGGGAAACCGGCGGATACGGCGGTGATATTCTTATAAATGGCGAGAAGGTTGAGTTCGCCACGCCTTTTGATGCTCTTGCCGCCGGAATCGGCATGGTGCATCAGGAATTTTCACTTATTCCCGGATTTACCGCTGCGGAGAATATCGTTCTCAACAGAGAGCCTACCAAGCATAACGTCATATCAGAAATTTTCGGCGAGCGGCTTAACACGCTCGATTATGACGAGATAACGGGCAGAGCGGAGCATGCGATCGAAAAGATGGGCTTTTCCATTGATCCCGGTATGAAGATAAACGAGATGCCCGTCGGGCATAAACAGTTTACCGAGATCGCGAGGGAATTGAGCAAGGATCAGCTCAAGCTCCTCATTCTCGATGAGCCTACCGCTGTTCTCACCGAGAAAGAGGCCGAGGCGCTGCTTGAGTCTATAAAAAACATGTCCGCAAAGGGCATTGCCGTCATATTCATAACCCACAGACTGCATGAAATCCTCAGCGTATGCGATAAGGTTATTGTCATGCGCGATGGGTATGTTGTTAAGGATGTACCGGCAAAAGAGACGGATGTAAACGAGATTACAAAGTGGATGGTCGGCAGAAATGTTGACAGCGCGTCCGCAAATGAAGTCCGCGATTTTTCTGATGCCAAGGTTGCTATGTCCATCAAAAAGCTTTGGGTCGATATGCCCGGCGAAATTGTGCGCAATGTAAATCTCGACGTCAAAGAGGGCGAAATTCTCGGAATCGGCGGTCTTGCCGGTCAGGGCAAGCTCGGCATTCCGAACGGCATCATGGGGCTTTACGATGCGGGCGGTATCGTCGAGTTTGAAGGAAAAGAAATTCCTCTCAACAGTCCGAGAAGCTGCCTGGACGCTAATATCGCCTTCGTTTCCGAGGACAGGCGCGGCGTCGGCCTGTTGCTGGACGAATCACTTGAGTGGAATATCGCTTTCCCGGCGATGCAGGTGCAGAATAAGTTTTTGAAGAACTATCTGGGCGGTCTCATCAAGTGGAGAGATGAAAAAGCCATCGGCGAGGTGACCGATAAATATATAGATGAGCTTGCGATAAAATGCACCGGCTCAAAGCAGAAGGCAAAGGAGCTCTCCGGAGGTAATCAGCAGAAAATCTGCCTTGCCAAGGCTTTTGCGCTTGAGCCGAAATTCCTGTTTGTTTCCGAGCCTACGCGCGGAATTGACGTCGGCGCCAAGACGCTGGTCCTCAACGCTCTCAAGAAGTTTAACCGTGAAAGCGGAGTAACCGTTGTTATGATTTCCTCCGAACTTGAGGAGCTTCGCCAGACCTGCGATGAAATCGCAATTATTTCCGGCGGCAGAGTTGCCGGAATACTTCCCGCCGACAGACCGTCCGAGGAGTTCGGCCTCCTGATGGTCAGTCAGGTAAAGTGAGGTGGACGGAATGAGTAAAGAATTGGATAAAAACAGCACGTTCGGCGCAAGACTGAAATCCGGCGTGGATTCCTTCGGCCTGCCGAGACTTATTATTGCGGGTTTCCTGCTTCTGCTTTTTGCCGCCGCGCCTATCGTCGGTGTGGACTTCGCGACGCAGATTACAAATACTATCAATCGTTTCAGCTGGAACGCCGTTTTGGTTTTGGCAATGGTTCCCATGATTCACTCCGGCTGCGGTCTCAATTTCGGTCTGCCACTCGGCATAATATCCGGCCTTTTGGGTGCGACGCTTTCGCTGGAATTCGGCTTCACGGGCTTTGCAAGCTTTGTCATGGCGATTGTTATCGCAACCCCGTTTGCGCTGATTCTCGGCGCCGGATACGGATGGTTGCTGAATAAAATAAAGGGTGGCGAGATGATGATTGCCACCTATGTCGGCTTCTCCTCCGTCTCCTTTATGTGCATGATGTGGCTTCTCCTTCCATATAAAAATGCGACAATGGTCTGGGGCCTTTCCGGTAAGGGCCTTCGCACCACAATTTCTCTTGAAGGATATTTTGATAAGGCTCTTGCCAATATTCTGAAAATAGACATAGGCAATCTTTCCATTCCTACCGGAACGCTTCTGTTCTTTGCGATTCTGGCATTCGCGATGTGGGCCTTCCTTCACACCAAGACCGGCACCGCGATGACCGCCGTCGGGTCTAACCCCGCATTTGCGCGGGCTGCCGGCATCAATGTTGATAAAATCAGGCTTCTTTCCGTCATGATGTCCACATGGCTCGGCGCTGTCGGTATTTTGGTCTATGAACAGGGCTTCGGCTTTATTCAGCTTTATATGGCGCCGTTCTACATGGCACTGCCCGCCGTATCGGCGATTTTGATAGGCGGCGCATCCGTCAACAAGGCTTCTATTGCAAATGTCATTATCGGCACATTCCTCTTCCAGGGCATCGTTACCATGACGCCTACCGTTATGAACAATGCAATCCATATGGATATGAGTGAGGTTATTCGTATTATCGTATCTAACGGTATGATACTCTACGCTCTGACCAGAAAGACGGAGGGCACAAAATGAAAAAAGAAAACAAATTCCTCAGGTTCTTGGGAAACAACTCCGTTCCCATCATGTTTGTGATCATCTGCGCTATATGTATTCCAATCTCCGGCTTTTCGGTAAGCTATCTTCTCAATGAGATAGTCACACGCATGGGAAGAAACATCTTCCTTATCATGGCGCTCCTTATTCCGATTATGGCGGGTATGGGCCTCAACTTCGGTATGACTCTCGGAGCCATGGCGGCGGAGATAGCGCTTATCTTCGTATCCGATTGGCAGATTTGGGGCATCCCCGGCATCATCCTTGCGATGATTGTTTCCATCCCGTTCTCCATAGCCCTCGGCACCTTCTGCGGCAAAATTCTCAACCGCGCTAAAGGGCGAGAGATGATTACAAGCTATATAATCAGCTTTTTCATCAACGGTGTGTATCAGCTTATTGTTCTCTATATGATGGGCGCTATTATTCCAATCAAGCATGCTTCAATCAAACTGCCCCGCGGCTACGGCGTTAGAAACACCGTTTCACTTTTGAATATGCGTCACTCTCTTGATGATGTTCTTGCGCTGAATATCGGCGGCGTCAAAATCCCCGTGCTTACGTTTATTGTAATCGGCCTCTTGTGCCTGTTTATTATCTGGTTCCGCAAGACTAAGCTCGGGCAGGATATGCGCGCTGTCGGGCAGGATATGGATGTGGCGAGAGATGCCGGCATAGATGTTGAGCGCACCAGAATTATTTCCATCGTTATCTCCACCGTCCTCGCCGGATTCGGCATGGTGATATATCTTCAGAATATGGGCAATATCGCAACATATTCTTCCCACTCTCAGATAGGTATGTTCTGCATTGCGGCTCTGCTTGTCGGCGGCGCGTCTGTTGACAGGGCGTCTATCGGGAACGTATTTCTCGGGGTTATCCTCTTCCATACAATGTTTATCGTTGCGCCGAAAGCGGGCGGCCTTATCACCGGCGACACTATGATAGGCGAGTATTTCAGAGTGTTCGTTTCCTACGCTGTCATAACCGTCGCGCTTGTTATGTATGAGGCGAAGAAACGCAAAGCCAAGAGTCTTATAGGCCAGCAGCTTGCCGCAGAGCAGGAAACGGAGGAGAGCAAATGAATAGCAAAAAATGGATATACCGCATAGCGGCGCTTGTAATTCTCCTTGCAATTTCCGTCGTGATGTTTGTCATCGGCCGCGGTCACACTGTATATCTGGATAATAAGACAATTGAATATAACGGAGAGGAAATCCCCTGCGCCTATAAAATAACCGTCAATGTCAATGGGGAGAACGTTGCGAAGCTCAATAAGACAGAGCGCGGCATGGCGACGTGCATCGGGCAGAAATTCGAGATGGAACTTGTTGTTGTTTGGGAAAAGGGCGGCGATGAAGTGACCGTACCCGTTACGCTGGAGCTTCCATATAATATGGACGGCATTGTGATTAATCTCCCCGCGTATCTCGCCGGCCTTCCCGCGGAAGCGTATATGAGCGAATTTGTCCAAATGACGGAGACTGTCGAAGAGGAAGAAGAAGTCGTAACCGATGAATTCGGCACCGAAACCTTCGACATGGAATCCGATTTCTGATATAGTTGTAATCAATCAAAAAATACAGCGCCTCGAAAGAGGAGCTGTATTTTTGCGCCCATATCATAAAAATAAAAACTTTTAAGTTCTGTAACAAAAGAAGTTTTATATCGTATAAAATTATCGAACAAGGCGAACAAATCGGAGAAATTTTCGTCTGTCAATGTGAAGATGTCGCGTGCCCTCAAACGGAGGGTAATAGTATACAACAAGTCACAGGAGGAAAAAATGAGAAAAAACCTTAAAACCGTTGTGATGCTGCTTGTTGCGCTTTCGATGTCGCTTAGCCTTACGGCGTGCGGCTCATCGACAACAGCGGATGTCAAAGCAACAGCGGAAACAACCGATGAATATGTTTACTCCGCCGAGTTTACCACCATTGCGGAAAAGACCGAAAAATATCTCACCCCGAAAATCTATACGGATGACGGGTTTTACGCAATAGCCTACGAAAAAGTCGGTGATAATACCCCCGAAGGGGCTGTTCTTGATTACGAAGACCAGTACGCCGTATATCAGAGCAAAATTTATTTTGTCAGCTACGACGGCTCCATACAGGAACTGACAAATTATGAGCCTGTTCCTTATCCGGAAAATACCGACGGTAAGCGCGATTACTCCTGCGGCACATCTCTTGCCGGCATCGCGTTGACTCCGGACGGAGGCTTTTTGGCGATTGAGTCCTCGTATGAGAACTGGTTCGAAGGTCCCGAGAATATGACGCGCGATGACTCCGATTATTATAATCACACCAAATATCAGAGTCATTATTACATCAGAAAACTTGATTTTGAAGGCAAAGAGATCAGCACCGCGGAAATAGATGTGCCGCAGGACGGTTATATCTACGCATACTCTATGGCGGTAGATAAAGACGGCAATGCTATCGTTACCGGCGATATGGAAGTCAGAGTTATCGCGCCCGACGGCAGCAATGTTGCCGATATTCAGCTTGACAGCTACGCGGACTCGATTTTTGTGATGAAGGACGGCACCCCCGCATATACCGCATACGGGGATACCGGCGAAAAACTCTATACGCTGGATTTGGAGAAGAAGACGACCGGCGCAAGCTATGATCTGCCCGATGGCGCGTATAATCTCGTCTCCGGCAGCGGCGAATATGATGTTTACTTCAGCGATGGCTCTTATCTCTGCGGCTTCAATCTGGGCGATGAAAAGGCAACAAAGCTCTTCAACTGGATAAACTGCGATATAAACGGCTCCGAAGTGTCGAACTTCAAGCTTAACGATGACGGCACCGTGCTTCTTGTATCGACTGTATACAACAGCCTTGACGAAACATATACCATTGAGCTTGCAAAGATAGCGAAGGTTCTCGCCTCCTCTCTTCCCCAAAAAGATACTCTGACTCTTGCAACAATGGGTATTGATTGGGAAGCCCGCAATCTCATTATAAATTTTAATAGGAAAAGCACCGACTGCCGTATTGTCATAAAAGACTATTCGGAATACAATACGGAGGAGGACATCACTGCCGGAACTACCAAACTCACAACCGAGCTTCTTGCGGGAAATGTTCCGGATATAATCGATCTCAACGGCCTTTCATACTCCCAGATCGCATCCAAAGGCATTCTTGCCGATCTCTATCCCTATATTGATTCCGACAACGCCTTTTCGAGAGATGACTTTTTCCAAAACGTATTCGAGGCTCTTGAGGTGGACGGTAAGCTCTGCGCCACCTGCAGCGGCTTCTCGATAAACGCTCTTGTCGGCGCGGAAAAAATAGTCGGCGACAAGATAGGCTGGACATATGATGATTTCTATAACGCCCTTGCCCAAATGCCCGAAGGCTGCGAGGCGCTCGATGTATCCACGACACGCTATGAAGTTTTGAAAACATGCCTCTCGCTTGATCTTGACCAATATGTGGATTGGGAGACGGGAAAGTGCAATTTTGACAGCGATGCTTTCAAGCAGATGCTTGAATTTACCTCTCATTTCCAAGAGAGCTTTGATTGGGACAATCACGAATGGACGAGCGAGGACAATGCCGACACCAGAATCGCTGAAGGACGACAGATGCTTATGCAGGCGTATATCGGCTCTTTTACCGATATAAGATATTATGACTTCTACTTTGGAGGAGACGCAACCTATATTGGCTACCCCACTTTGAGCGGAAGCGGCAATATGCTCAGTGTTCAGAGCGGCTTTGCGATGAGCGAAAAGAGCGCGCATAAAGATCAGATCTGGAGCTTCCTCAGACAGTTCTTTACCGAAGATTTTCAGGCTCAAAATTATGGTCTGCCGACAAATAAGAATGTTTTTGAAAAGCTCCTTAAAAAGGAAATGACTCCCGAATACAAAAAAGACGCGTCGGGCAACTATGCGCTTGACGAAAACGGAGAGAAAATCGAAGTTTCCAAGGGCAGCATGGGTAGCTCAACAGGCGAGGTTTATAACTTCTACGCTCTGACGCAAAAACAGGCGGATAAGCTCACGGAGCTTGTCGAGGGCACAAGTAAAATCTCCGAGAGCAATGACAAGGTATATGAGATTGTCGAAAAGCACGCCCGCGCGTATTATGCCGGCGACAAGACTCTTGACGAAACCGCAAAATTCATCCAGAGCGAAGCGAATATCTACGTGAATGAACAGAAATAATAATTCTTTCCAACCGACTGCTTGACTCACAGCATACAAAAGGACAGCTTATTTGCGATAGGCTGTCCTTTTTATGCCTTAAAATTTGTCTGGATAAAGGCGTAAATTTATGGTATAAATATAATGGATTGTTAAGCGGACATGCTGACGACTTTGAATAATACTGAAAACTGATTAAAACATTTAATGACAATTAAATGTTTTAATAGCCGCCG
>CAVHIP010000089.1:0-8795 GCA_963636125.1 Oscillospiraceae bacterium
CAACAGCAGAATTCTGGACCGCATCTACTCTCTGTGCGGTGAAAATAATAAAAATTTACTTGAGAAAAAGAAATAGAAAAAAAGAAAAAGAAACGTAAAATAAGCCGGCAAAAGTATTGACAAAGCTGTGCCGACGATGTATACTTACAAAGCTAAAAGGAAGAAGGTATGGTGTCCGCCGTCCTCACCCGATGATTTTTATCATTCGAGGTCAATAAAGTTTTTCCCGATTGGGAGAATTATGCTTTTATGCGCGGATGCTATGCACCCGCGTTTTTTGATTTTTATCGGAGGTGTTTCATATCGCAAACGCTGTTCATCAGATCAACGAGGAGATTACAGATAAGGAAGTGCGCGTTATAGGCGTAGAAGGCGAGCAGCTCGGAATTATGTCTGCCGAAGAAGCGCTGAAAATCGCCGAAGAGAACGACCTTGATCTGGTTAAAATCGCTCCGGGCTCCGTCCCTCCCGTGTGCAAGGTAATGGACTATGGCAAGTTCCGTTTCGAACAGGGGAAAAAGGAAAAGGAAGCTAAGAAGAATCAGCGCGTCATTGAAATAAAGGAGATTCGCATGTCTCCCGGCATTGATACGAATGACTTTAACACCAAGCTGAAAAACGCTCAGAAATTCCTTTCGGACGGAGACAGAGTCAAGGTCTCCGTGCGCTTCCGCGGCAGAGAGATGGCGCATACCGAGATAGGCGAAGTCCTGCTGAAGGATTTTGCGGAAAAATGTTCGGAGATCGCCAATATGGACAAAAGCGCCAAGCTTGAGGGCCGGAACATGTCCATGTTCCTCTCGCCGAAACCAGCCGCGCCTGCTAAGAAGCCGGCAAAACCCAAGACTCCCAAGACCGATGCAACCGTATCGGCTGAGGATAAATAAAATCAGGCGGACGCTGTTCGCCCTCATGCCGACCAAAGCGGTTTTGCCGCTGCGATAAACATGAGTCTTCAATTGCCTTTGCAATTGACTGTATTATATAGTTACGGAAGGAGAAAACATCATGCCCAAACTGAAAACACACAGCGGTGCCAAAAAGAGATTCAATCTCACTAAGACCGGTAAGGTAAAGCGCGCACACGCATTCAAGAGCCACATCCTCACCAAGAAGGATACCAAGCGCTGCCGTCGTCTGCGCAGTGAGACCTATGCAGATGTCACCAACGAAGCGGCAATTAAGAAAATGATCCCTTACAAATAAGGGCAGACGGTATATAGGAGGATAAACTAATGGCAAGAGTTAAAGGCGCGATGATGACCCGCAAGCACAGAAATAAGGTTCTGGGTCTGGCAAAAGGATATTGGGGCAATAAGTCCCGTCACTATAAGATGGCCAATGAGCAGGTCATGAAGTCCGGCCGTTACGCATATGTCGGCCGTAAGCAGAAGAAGAGAGATTTCCGCAAACTGTGGATTACCCGTATCAGCGCCGGCTGCAAGATGAACGGCATGAACTACTCCACATTTATGCACGGTCTCAAGCTCGCCGGTGTCGACATGAACCGCAAGATGCTCTCCGAGACTGCGATTCACGATCCTGCCGCTTTCACCGCCCTGTGCGACATGGCAAAGAACGCAAAATAACTTATATTCGCCCCGAAATCTCCGGATTTCGGGGCGCTTTTCGTATCTATGTTAAACAACAGCCCACAAGGAGAATTTATCCTCCGCGCGGGCTGTTTGCTCACATTGAATTTACTCTGTCTTGATGCAGATAATGTAAAAAATCACTGCCAGAATCTGCGCCGCGGCGGACACAATTGCCACCCACAGCGTGTTGACGTCATACAGCGCGCCGAGAAGCCAGCTGCCCAGAAACCAGGCGATGCCGAAGCCCGTCTCGAATATGCCGAACCCCGTGCTGCGCATCGATTTCGGAATAATTTTGCTGACAGCCGCCTTCATGATGCTCTCCTGTGCCCCCATGCCGATGCCCCAGAGTATAATACCCACGCCGATGAGAAACGGACTGTCGCTCAGAAATACAAGGGGAGCGAAGAAAGCGCTGCAAAGCGTGGAGTAAATCAGCGCCTTCAGACCTATTTTGTCAAACAACCATCCGAAAAACAGCGCCGCGAACGCGTCAACCGCCATTGCGGCGGCATACAACAGGCTCAACGTGGCTGTGGGGAAAGCGTCGGTTTTTGCGGCATGGAGCGTGATAAGCGTGAAGTCTGCGAAGCCGAACGCAAACAGGCAGATTGCGATCATATAAAAGACAAAGGATTTTTTTATATGAAACTCTGTTTTGTTATCATCCTCCGATTTTTCGAATACCTCCGGGTCGGGGTATTTAATCTTCGATATTACAACAAGCGCGACCGTTATCAGCGCGGGAATACCGAGAAAGGCGAAGCACACGCGGTATGTGGAAAACAGATCGCCCGTGTCTTTTATGAGGGATATGAAAAACAGAATAACCGGTCCCGCGAAAGCGCCCAGCTGATCCAAAAATTCCTGATATGCAAATCCTTTGCCCGTGCCGACCTCACTCGCTGCGAAGCTGACAAGCGTGTTTTTCGCGGGCTTTTTTATCGCCTTGCCGATTCGCTCTATAATTACGAGGAAACATGCGATGACCCACCCGTTCTCCGGCACCAGAGCGAGCGCGGGAATTGCCAGTACCTGCATCGTGTATCCTAAAATTATAAGCGTCCAGTATTTTTTCGTTTTGTCCGCAATAAAACCGGAAAGCAAACGCAGGGAATATCCGCACAGCTCGCCGATTCCGGATACAAAGCCTATCGCGGCGGCAGAAGCTCCCGCAAGATTCAGATATTCTCCGAGTATACTTCTGGCGCCCTCATGCGTCATATCCGAAAACAGACTCACAACGCCCATAAGCGTGATGAAAGCCATAGCTCCGGAAACGAATTTCTTGCTTTTCTTCATCATCTATCCCTACCTTTAAATATCCGACTTAAAGATTTGTGTCCGCCTTTTTGGGAAACAGAACCTTGATTTCCGTGCCGCTTTCAAGATCGAGGACGGAAATTTCAACCTTGCCGTTCGGCATGTTGTATTTTATCGCGTTATCGCACAGATTGTAAACTATGCTGTACAGCACGTGAGAGACACCGTAGCTCGATTTTGTAAAGTTTGGGTAAAGTATATATAATCAGCCGGCTGATGCATATTCGCGGTTGATTTTCAACGTAAAAGTATGAAACATACGCAAAGCAAATGTCCGAATACAGCCGATCGGATGTAACCGCTGCTGTCGTTATTATACAATAAAAGTTTATTGTTGCAAGAAAAATGTTCTTATGTCGGCAATTGACGTTTTGAAGTTTTTTGCTGTATATTATTGTGCGTTATTGAAACAGAAAAATAGGTGAGGGCTTAAATGAAAACGGTGCATTATCATCTTCCCGGACTTTTTGAGTTTTTTGAATTATACCGCGTTTTCCTCCCACTGTTTTATAGACATAGGGAATATTTTTACGAGTGGTGCGATATCGGCTCAATATACGGCGCTCCGGCTGACTGTATTTGGGGCGGCGGTCGTGTCGGTTTCGGGGATAACGACCCATGGGAAGTTGCGGAGCTTCTCCGCGAATACGGGATTTCGGCACGGCTGACCTTCAGCAATTCGCTCCTTCGAAAGGAACATCTTTCGGATAAACGTTGCAATGAGCTGTGCAGTCTGTTCGGCAGTGGCAGAGGAACGCATAACGGGGTTATAATATATTCCGACTTATTGCTGGAATATTTGCGGGAAAATTATCCCGAACTGTATTTTGTTTCCTCCACAACAAAGGCGCTGACCGATTTCCGGCAATTCCTGTCGGAAATTGAACGGGAAGATTTTCTGTATGTTGTGCCGGATTTCAGATTGAATAAAGCTTTTGATAAATTGGCTACTCTCACGGAGACACAAAAAAATAAAACGGAATTTTTGTGCAACGAGTGCTGTTGGGCAGGATGCAAAGAGAGAAAGGAGTGCTATGAGACTGTCAGCCGCATGAATCTGGGAGAAAACTGCGAGGAACACCGCTGCTCGGCTCCCGGCGCAAGTAAAGGCTACAGCTTTTCCAAAGCAATGAAAAACCCCTGTTTTATTGGGACGGATGATATAAAAAACATATATTTGCCCATGGGATTTTCAAATTTCAAAATTGAGGGGAGAAGCCTCGGCAACGCCATGATTTTGGAGTTTCTCCTCTATTATATGACAAAACCGGAATATCATATCCACGTCAGAGAAGCGATATACCTCGATTGCATGCTGGATTTATTTTAGCGCAATGCCGTGAAAAAATCCCAAGGCATTTCGCATGCCTCCTATGTTGAGAATTCGTTTGTAACCTTTTGCGGATAAGCGCATCTCTTATATGAAAGCGATAAGAAATCGCGTAATTAAAACGAATTTTTGATAGGAGAAATTCCATGAAAAATATAAATTCCAAAACCGCTCTTTATAACGCTCTCTCTTCTGTCGGCATCAATGACGCAAGCTATCGCTGCGACTATATTTGCCTTGAAGGTGACTGCTATCATATTATAGTCAGCACGATTATGCTGAAATATGAGTTCTATGTGGATTCCGCTACCGGAGAAGTCCTCGGAATAAATACCGAACCCGAGATAGACGCCTCCGAAACTACGAGCGAGCTTACTTTGTCTGCATGAATAGCAGAGCCGAAATCAAAAACAAAAGGGGCTGCAGCGAAAAACGCTGCAGCCCCTTTACGCTTTATAATACTATTCGACGTATAGCGCCGCAAAATCGGAAAAGCTGTCAAAGCCGTAGACAATGTATTTGTCATTTGAGTATTCCGCCGTCAGGCCGAGCTCACAGCTTTCATCCTCGATTTTTGCAAGCAAAAGGAAGAATTTCCCTTCCGGCCGTGTGTCCAGATGCGACTTACGCTGAAGCCAATGGTAGACGTTGCCGAGATCATCCGCACTGAGAATATAATCTGTGCCGACAACTCTCATATCGATTTTACCGTTTGAAAGCTCGGTGAGTATGTTGCCACTCCAGAAGCTGGAGTATCCCTCCGTATATCCTGCGCTGTCAAGATAAGCGCACACATCCTTGATATCGGTGTTTTGATCGAGGTTTGCCAGCTTTTTATAAGTATTCAGGGACGCAACGGCGGCAAGGCACACAAGCGCCGCCGCAAGCAAGGCGACAATTTTCCCGTCTGCTTCCCATTTCCCGAAAAAAACCGCAATGATCGGCGCAAGAAGTATGACAACCGGTATTGAATATCTCCCGATTTTGTCCATATCCGTGAAGCAGAAGACCACAAGCAGCAGAGAGAGCGCAATCAGAAATGTCAAGACAAGATGCTTCTCTTTTATATCAAAAGATTTGTTTTTCAGTATATAAATGACGGCGGTAAGCGAGCATACGGCAATCAAACCAAACAGCGCGTTGTAGAGGATGTACCCGGAGAACATTGCGCCTGTTTTGAATCCGAGCAATGAAAAGAACTGGTTGAAAAACTGCTCAAGCCCTTCAAGGGAAAATTCCGTAAACAGAAGATCTCTGCCAAAGGTATCAACACCGTAATCGCAGAAGCTGTATATCCTGCTCAGCAAGGTTTTGTTGAGAAGATAACCGAGCGCGCCTGCCGCGCATGACAGAAAGACGGTTTTTGCGTAAACAAAACTGCCCGTGCTCTTTTCGATTTTCTTTTCTCCCGCCATCTGAATGACGCAGGCCACAGCGGCGGGAATATAGAAGAGAAAAACCTGCCTGATTCCGGAGAGACCGGAAAGCAGCGCGAGCAGCGCGCATAAGCTTGCCGACAAAATTTGCTTTTTCTTGGGATCCGCATTATAGGCGCGGCAAAACAGCCCTACGGGGAGAAGCGACAGGATTACATACGGAATATAGAAAATTCCCTCGATAACGCCGTAAATATAATCGGAGGACAGCGGCAGCAATAGAAAACCGGTTGCGAAAATCGCCGATGTCCAAGAAACGGAAAGGGAGCGGAGCGCAAAAAGTGAAGCGGCAATGAGCAGAGCGAGCATGACGGCTGTTCCGACCCATCTCACGACTGCCCAGCTTTTGAATATCCAAAAAAGAGGCGCAATAAAAATCTGGCTGTTCAAAACTTTTATTTCCGTTGAATAAAACCAGTTTTCGGCGAGAATTCCGCCCTGTTCGGATAAAAGCTTTGCAAGAACAAGCTCGCTTGACATGTCGGAATCGATAAAATTCGTCCCGCAGTGGGCGACAAAGATACATGCCGCGGCGAAACACCCCGCAAGCCATAGAATCGATATGGAAAATAACAGCTTCTTTTTCATAATTTTCTCAGTTCCCGTTTTTCAGTTTAAGCAGAGCAAGCGAGATGTTTTCAAACCCATAATAGTTCAGCCACATGATAATGCGGCGGTTACGGCTTTCGTTCCGGTAGCTTTTGCAGGCATTGAGCGAGGGGATGTTTTTCCTAACATACGCGCGAAGCTTCCCGATAATCTCTCTCTTCTCTTTGCCCGACTGCATTGCCGTGCGCTTGATCGAATCAAGAAGCACATGGTTGAGCAGCATGAACTCATATCCGTCCCTGTCAAGGCAAGTTTCGGAAAAGGCCCTGATATGCTCCATAACGGTGATAATATCCAGGTTCTTTTCGGAATTGTTATTGTTCATCGTGGATTCCTGACCGCATCTGTATATATAAAGCGGCTTGTCGACAAACACCGTTTTCCCGCTCAACATAAGGAGCTTTGCGGAAAACTCAAAATCCTCATACCAGACTCCAACCGGGAATCTGATGCTTCCGACTAAAGAACGCCTGAAAATCTTATTGCTGGATGAGCCGGCGGAAGCCAAGGGGTGATTCTGTAAAGCGGCTTTTACATACTCGCTTTTGCCGTTGCCCCAGCGCTTTTCCATGTCGCAAACAACTATATCGGCGTTGTTTTCATCTGCAGCTTCCAGCATTATCTCAAATGCGTCTGCTTCAAGATAATCATCGCTGTCGATAAACGAGAGATAATCGCCTTGCGCTATATCTATTCCGAAATTGCGCGCTCTGCCCTGACCGCCGTTTTCAACGGCAATAGCTCTCACTTTATCGGGATACGCGGTAACGTATTCGTCGATTATCAACTGCGAATTATCCGGAGAGCCGTCGTTTATAAGAATAAGCTCAAGTTCATCAGTCGTTTGGTTGAGGATTGAATCCACACATTTCCTCAAATATTTTTCTGCCTTATAGACAGGCACTATAACACTAAGCTTCATTTTTCAGCTCCCCGATACCGTTATCTTTGCTTCGCATCGTCTGATAATAAATGAGCGCCAAAATTACGGAGAGGTAAACCGAAACATTCGGTCTCCTAACAAGCGCGCCCGAAAACTGAGCGAGACCCAGTTGGAGTACGAGACATAAACCGAGGGAAAAATTCAGCGATGTTAAGTTGCTTTTGAAGTTTTCTTTGAGCTTTTTTATTATAAGCAGGATGAAATATATAATAAACCCGGCGTACATCGCCAAGCCAAGGTATCCGTAGTAGTAAAACAGCGCCGGCCAGTCGTTTTCCACGTCTCGAAGTCCGTCGGTGCCCATTTGGCTTACCTCAAACCCCAGAATATGCGTAATAGGATCGCACTCATCCCATAACAAGGATGCGTAGTTCAACTTCATAAGCCGTGTGCTGATAATATCGGCGCAGTTTAGAGTGACATCGTATTTGTCAAGTATTCGATCCATACCGAAACGATCAATCATGTCGGGAATAACGCCGATTATTGCTCTGTAATAAAAATCCTCGATAACCGCTCTTACCTCGGGAATGTTAAGCTTATCCTCTCTGCTGAGAGCTTTCGGGTCATAACCGAGAGCGGATATTTTGCGCTCCAACTCTCCCTGATCTTTCGATGCCGCGGCTTGCTGCATCGCTGTGACTTTACAGCGAGGCGTATAAGGATATATAACTACCGCCGTAATCATCAGCAGAACGAGCGTTATTAGAAAGAACCTTTTTATCTCTTTTTTCCCGATTATTCTGTTGAGAATGACATAAAAGGCATATCCGCCGAAAATCGCAAAAATCGAATAATAGCATGCCTTTGTGCCGTTTGTGATGAACACGATGGCGACCGCAAAGGGCAGAAGAATATTTACAGCCTTATTTTCCGAATATACGGCCGGGAGAACCGCAAAAACCGAAAGAGTCACAAGAATAATACTGTTTGCGCACCTGTTTGAGTCAATTACCCATCCGCTTATGCCAAGCCCTTCGCCGTAGGTGACATTTTCCGTGCCGGTAATACAAGCCAGCGCAATTGAGGCACCTGTGATACCGGCCGCATAAAGAAGGCCTCTCACAGCCTGATCTTTTGTCCGCCTGTCTTTAAGATAATATATAAGGCATATTGCAAGCACAGGCATCTGTACTACTTTTGCGGTATACGCCACATCAAAAACAGGATTAATATAGCCAACGCGCCAACAGTTCATAAAATGCAGAAAGCAGTAAAGACCGATAACGGCAAACGGCAGTATGAACCTTTTTTTGTTCTTCACCTTTATGAGCAAACTCAGTGGCAGTAAGAGCATTATCGCAAGGCGGATATATCCGGCCTCAGTTGCAACGGAATCTGCGCGCCAATACGCAATTATATCCAGCACAGGCTGTATTGCTATTAAAATCGTTATCCAATTCTTTTTGATGCGTTCAGCCATATTGTTTCCTCTAATACTATTATTTCATTAAAATCTTCAATTTTAATGAAATCTTTTGAAGCCTGTAAGAGCCGCGCTAAAGCGCGGTTAGGCTTCAAAAGGCGTCTCATACGAAAACTACGCCGCTGCGGCGGCT
>CAVHIP010000090.1:0-8786 GCA_963636125.1 Oscillospiraceae bacterium
TAATCCGTCGCGTCAGCGACACCATAACTCCTCACTCCTCATTCCTCACTCCTCACTGCCATACCTTCACTCTCCACTCTTATTATTATTTCCTTCCCCACCGAGAGGAAGTAGAGTACGCTTTCTTTGACTTCCATGCCGAATATACGGCTGAGCGCGGCGGCGTAGGCGCTTATCTGCGGGCGATAGACCTCGCTGCGCTTTTTTATATCCTCATCGCTGCGGACATTGTCGGTCTTATAGTCGATAACGGTGAGCTTGCCGTTCTCGGCGATGCAGCAGTCCACCACGCCCTGCAGAAGAATTTTTTCATCCGCCGCCTTGCCGAGCAGCTTATCAGCCGAGCAGAGCAGGGAGAAGCGGAATTCTCTTTCCATAAAGTCCGCATTGCGCATACGCTCTCCCAATGAGGACGCGAAAAGCTTATATATCGCCTGCGTGTCCACAGCCTCGCGTTCTCTTTGCGAGATGAAGCGCTTTTCGAAAAGCCTTTGGATTTCACGCTCTATCGCCTCGACGCTTCCGGTCTGCGAGATGTCCATATATTGCAGGGCAAGATGGGTGGCAATGCCCTTTTCCGTACCGGTGAGAGGTTTGTCCTTCTTCGTGAAGTCCGGCATGCGGAAGCGGCGACGCGGCTTTGGCGCGATGCTTTGCGCGTCTGCGTCCGGCTCTTCGCGGTCTTTCAGCTCCGTTGCCGTGACCTTGGACGGCAGCTCCTGAGCGTCCTTGTGCGGATATACAAACCCAAGTCTCCGCTCAAGCTCCTTCGCCGCTTCTCTGTCGGGCTCGATGGGGGCGGCGTTTTCGCTTTCCGCCATTTCATGAGCATCGGGAGCGTACTCGCTTATTTTGATATGCTTCTCCTCGTCAGCCAAGGCGGCGCTGACAAGCCACTTTATCGGCGCGTTTGCCGAGGCCAGACTTTGCGGCGACATTGGCACGCTCAGCTCCGAGTGGCACTTTTCCAGAAACTCCGGCACTTTTTTCATCACCGCCGTGATGTAAAGCCGCTCTTTCGGGCGGGTGAGCGCCACGTACATAAGGCGCATTTCCTCTGAGAGCGTCTCTCTCTTCCCACACAGCTTAATGGCGTTTCTGGCAAGCGTTGGATACTGTATGCCCTTTTCGGCGTTGAAAACCTTCGGACCGAGACCCAGCTTTGAATGGATAAGAACGGTTTCGTTGTTGTCCTTCATGTTGAACTGCCTTGCAGTATCACTGAGAAAAACCACGGGGAACTCCAGCCCCTTGGATTTGTGCACCGTCATTATTCTCACGGAGCTTTCGCCGGAGCTGCGCGCCGCCACAGCCTTGCCGCTTTCCGAAAGCTGTCTGAGCCAAAGCACAAAACGGTGCAGCCCCTTGTATCCGGTGGCGTCAAATCGTTCGGAGAGCTCGGCAAGCTCCATGAGGTTTGCTCGGCGCTGTCTGCCGTCCGTCATGGCGGAGCAGACGGCAAGCAGATCCAGCTCGTTTATGAGCTTGCGGAGCAGCTCGCTTGCGCTCATATCCGCCGCAAGCGCGCGGAATTTTTCCGTCACACGGAGAAAATCGGCGCATTTCTCGCTCGATTCCGCGCGTTTTACGAGGGCGGAGTAAAAATCCACATTCTTTCCCGCGTTCCTTATCTCCGAAAGCTCGTCCGCGCTGAAGCCGAACGCGGGAGAGCGCAGCGCCGCGATAAGCGGAACATCCTTATGCGGATTGTCGATGACCGAGAGCATGGAGATGACGCTCGATACCTCTATGCTTTCAAAAAAATCGCGGCTTTCCCCACCGTCTGCGAGGATGCCCATCGCGGCAAGCTCGCGCCGGTATATGCCGCCCACGGCGTTCGCAGAGCGCATGAGAATCGCGATATCTCCGTATTCCAGCGGCCTGCCGCCGACGGTTATGCCGCTGTCCATGAGCTCAAGTATCTTTTTGCCGACAATGCGCGCCTCGAAGGCGGATTTTTCCGGCCTTTCGTCGTCATCGTCTTCGGCGGCGCTTTTGAGATCGCCGAGGATGATTTCCGGCTTCGGCACATCCCCTTCGTATCCCACCGCGCCGTACTTGAGGGACGCGTCTTCGTTATAATCTATATCCCCCAGCTCACGCGTCATGCACAGCATGAACACCGCGTTGGCGCAGTCGAGAATTTCACGGCGGGAGCGGAAGTTCTCCTGAAGCATTATGCGTCTCGGCTCGCCATCATGCGCTTCATCGGCGTTTTTATAGTGAAGATACTTATCCGTGAAGATTTCCGGATCGGCAAGGCGGAAGCGGTAAATACTCTGCTTGACATCGCCCACCATGAAAAGATTGCGGTTGTTGTCGGATATGGCGCGGAAGATAGTGTCCTGCACCCGGCTTACATCCTGATACTCGTCCACCATTATCTCGGTGTAGCGCTTGGAGAGACTGCGCGCGAGTTTTGTCGGCTCGCCGTTTTCCTCGGTAAGCAGCTGCGCCGCTAAATGCTCAAGATCTGAATAGTCGGCATAGCCCGCTCTGCGCTTGTCCGCGCAATACGCTCTGTCAAAATCCGTCACCAGATCCAGCAGGGCGGACATGGCCGGCGCGCAATCGCGCATCTCCGATAAAAGTTTGTCGCTCGGCGCATAAAACTGCGCGCGGATTTTTTTCATTTCCGCATTGCACGCGCTCCGCCGCGCTTTTGCGCGTTCCGACAACTTCGTGTCGGGAGAGTTTCTCAGTGTCTTCAACCTCGGAAATTCGACCGCCGGGCATTCCGCCGCCTTGTCCCAGCCGAGCTTAATCGAGCGCGCCAACTCGCGTATGCCCGCGGCGGTAACCTCAAAGCTCTCGAGATACTTGTCTGCGATTGCTTCGTTGTCGGCAATCTGCGCGATAAGGCGATCAAATTCCTCGCTCCAGAACTCCGCGCTGCTCAGGGCGTTATCAAGTATCTCCTTGCCCCACGGGGTTTTGCCCGCGTCCTCGCCGGTGAGATTCATAAGCTCCTTCTGCTGCTTTGCCCACAGCTCCGGCCGGGGGTGGCTCTGCATTTTGCCGTGCAGCGTCATGGCGATTTCCGCAAGGCGTTTGTCGTCCCTGCCTTGCCCCACCGTATCCGCGAGCAGGATAAATCCGGGGTATTTATCGCTGTTTTCATATCTCTGCTCAAGCACCCTGTCGAGCGCCGCGGCCTTCATCGCGGCGGCTCTGTCCTCATCAAGCACCTTGAAATCCGGAGAAAGCTTGGCAAGATGGCAATTCTCGCGAAGTACGTTGGCGCAGAAGCTGTGTATCGTGCCTATCTGCGCCTTTGCGCACAGGGCGTTCTGCTTCCTCAGATGCCTGTTTCCCGGATCTTCGGCAAGCTTTTTGGAGATTTCCTCCATTATTCTGCCGCGCAGTTCCCCTGCCGCAGGGCGAGTATAGGTGATTATAAGAAAACTGTCGATATCGGCGGGGGCTTTCGGATCCGTGAGATAGGCCATGAGGCGCTCGGTGAGCACCTTGGTTTTCCCGCTGCCTGCGCCCGCGGAGACGAGGATGTTGCTGCCGCGGCTTTCTATAGCCAGGCGCTGGGATAATGTCGGTTCAAATTCAGCCATTTTCGTTTCCTCCCTCCAGCATCTGCCATACTTTCTCCGGATCCAGCTTTTTCAGATATCGGCAATGCTCGCCGTTCTCCCCGTCGGAAAAATGGCAGGCGTCAAAGAAATCGCAATATAAACAGGCGCTTTCCTGACTTCCTCTGAAATACGGGTCGGCCGCGATGTTGCCGCGGTGAAGCTCCGCCGCCATATCCTCGAGACAGCCCTTTATGTGCTCCGACAGCTTGCCGAGCCGCGCAAGCGACGCCACGCCGACGGGCGTTGCCTCCTTGCCCTTGAAGGTCACCGGTATATAGCGTTTGTCATCGCCGTTTTCCCACGCGTTTATCAGCTCATCATTGTCAAGCACAAGTCCGCTGCGGCGAAGCTCATCACTTCGCTTTTTCTCCGCTTCTTCCGCGCCGATGTCCCCGTCTGCGGAAAGTATGGCGGTTCTCGCCGGCTGATACATAACGCCCGCCGGCACAATCTCATGTCCGTAGAGCGCCTCCCCATCGCTTTGCAGCGCAAAGAGGTATAAAAGCATCTGCAGCCCCATTCCGTAGTAAACATCCGACATGGAGAACTTCTTTTTACCGGTCTTATAGTCCACCACACGCAAATAAAGCTTGCCCTTGTGCAGCCAGCCGTCAATTCTGTCCGCGACGCCGGTGAGCGTCATGGAATATTCGCCGTCCCCGAGATCTATCGGCTTGAATTTCTGCGCGTCGGCAAAGTTCAGCTCAAAATCGAGCGGCTCAAAGTCCGACTTGCGAAGCTCCGCCGCCATGTCCGCGGCGACCGCCCTCACATCTTTGCACAGGCGCTTGAAAATATATATAAATCTCGCGCTTTTCTCGTTGAAATCGTTGAGCTCCTTATGCACGTACTCATCGACATATCTGTCCGTTATTCTGCCGATCTCCGCATCGTCGACTTTCTTAAATCCGCCCTTTTTCTTGACCTCTTTCGCAAGATTTTCAAGGACATAGTGCATAAATGTGCCGATTTCCGGCGGCTTGAAGCCCGCAGGCTCGTATGGCTCCGCTTTCAGCCCGTATTGGCAGAAGTAGGCGAATTTGCACGAGGCAAACTTGTCTATCTTTGACGCGCTCAACTTCAGGCGGTCTCCGTAGAGGAGCTTGACCGCGTTGGGAGACAGCCGCCCCCTTGCCATCTCCGAGGCTTTCCTCAACGTCTCGCACCTTTCGCCGTCCGCGCGCAGAAAATATTCTTTCGCCGCCTGCTCCGCGGCGTTCCCTCCGCGCATGGCATGCCCTGCCATCATCAGCGCCGGAGACGGCGCGCTCAAGCGGACATCATCAAGCGAGACTCTCTGCGTTTCGATGCCGAAAATTGCCTTCGCGCGATTAAACACAAACGAAGGATGAAGCGCCTGACCTTCGCCGTTGGTTGCGCTGTAACAGAGAGTCAGCGATTTTGAAGGCAGCGTGAGGCAGTTGTATATGAGCGAGAACTCGCGCCACAGTTCGCTGTCCGCATCGGCGCCGAGATTTATATCCAGCTCGGAGAGCCGTCTGCGCTCGGTATCGGTGAACACGCCCCCGTTATCCCCACTCTGCGGTATGCGCGAATCGGACGCGCCCAGAACGATGAGATGCTTTATGCTGCGCCGCCGCATGCGGTCAAAATCTCCCGCCGACACCCTGTCGAGCGACACCGGAATGGTGCCGATATCGTATTTTGAGAGCATAAGAATGAAAAGCTTGCCGAACTCATCCCTGTCCATCGGCCTGTCGGTCAGAACGGCGGCGGTCTGCTCAAGCGAGGAAACGGTTATATCCCAAAGCTGCGCGTACTCCTGCGCAAGCTCCTCCCGTCCAGCCGAAGCGAGCAGCTCCGCGCGTTTCTCCAGACATTCCGGCAATTTCATATCCGCGAACAGCTCCGCTAAGGCGGCGCACTGTTCCTCAGCGGTCTGCGCCTCAAAGCTCCGGCGCTGAAACGCTATGAGCGGGTCTGCGAGCTTCCGCCGCGCCGCGTTTATCTTGGCAAGTCTTTCGCGGCTCTCGTCGTTGTCCTCGCCGCGATAACCGTCGGGATGCTGCTTCCAGTCCTCCGCTCGCATCCATGCGGAGGAGCGCAGCTGCCATTTGAATATGTATCCCTCCAGAAGATCGCACTCGTCTTCGCTGAGACCCGTGAGGCCCGTGCGCATATAGCTTATAACATCGTCTGTCTCCCAGCCCTTGGCGCATATCTCGTATGCGAGGTTTATCATCAGCGGCAGCGGCTTGTACATAAGCTCGCTCTTGTCGCTGATAAACAGCGGAACGCCGTATTGCTCGAAAATATTCGCAAGCACGTTGCGGTAGTCGCCAAACCCTCGCGCCGCAACCGCTATGTCGCGCCAGCGGCAGCCGCCGTCGCGCGCAAGCTCCAGAGCCTTCGCCGCGGCAAATTCGCATTCCGCCGTAAGACTCTCTGCGCAATGCAGGCTTATCGCGCTCTCGCCTGTATATTTATCGCACGTATAACCGAAAAGCATATCCCCATAATATATGAGCGAGGGATCTTTGCCGCTCTCCTTTTCGGAAAGCTCAATTGAATATTCCGCGCCGTTCGCCTTCGCCGCCGCGATGAGCTCTCGCCCCGCCCTGCGGCTTATCTCGAATATCTCGTTGTCGCCGTCCATGCGGTCAACTGTCAGACAGACCGTGACATCCGCGCCGGCATTTATAAGCGCGATGATGACATTCTGCTCCTGCATGGTGAAGTCGATAAACCCGTCTATATAGACATGCGCGCCTTTGCCGATGCCGCTTTCGGCTATCTGTCCGGCAAGCAGCGTGAGCATATCCGCGGGATCCGCGCGGCCGTTTGCGACAACCGCCTCATACGCCTCGTAAATAAGCGCAAGATCGCTCAGCTTTTCGCCAAGCGCGCCGCCGCAGTTCTCCGCCGCATCCGAGAGCGTGTCCGCGCTTACGCAGGCGCTCTTCAGCTCGTCTATCGCGGTGAGCAGCATCGCCTGAAGCTCGCTCTTTCGCGCCGCCGCGCCGTATATCTTCAGTCTGCTGCCCACGCTGCCGAGAGCGAGGGACATGCACAGCAGTCTTCCGCCCTTGTCGAGATAGTCCGCCGCGCCGCCGCCGCACAGCGTCCTTACGCGCCGCGCCAGTCCCGTGAAGCTGAATACCTCCGCGTAGCGGGAAAGCGTGTCGCCGCATCTGTCGCAAAGCTCACGCTCTGCCTCGTGGCTGTACTGCTCGGGCACTATCATCATATGTCCGCCCTCACGGCGCTGTACCGCGGCGCGGATTTTTTCGATTATCGCCGCCGTCTTTCCGGTTCCGGCCTTTCCGATGATGAGATGAAGCATCGAAGTCCTCCCTTTCCGATATTTGATTATTAAAATAAGAGCGAACGGGCGCGTTAGGCTCTTCGCTCTGAATATATCTGCGCTTATTTCCCGTTTTTCGCGTCGTGATAGCTGACGTTCGGCGCCCAGCCGGGGAGAGGCATGCGCTGCATCGCGCCGAAAATCTTGCTCTTCATGTCCGGATAGTCCTTGCACATGACCGAGAGCATCTTTTTTATCTCATAACGCTTGCTGCCCTTGTCCTGCGGACACGGATTTTCCACTATCGGCAGCTCCAGCGCCGCCGCGACGTTTGAAATTCTCTGCTCTCCGGCGTAGATAAGCGGGCGAATCTGCGTCACGCCGCTGCGGTCCAGATATGTAACAGGACGGAAACAGCTTATCCGTCCTTCGAAAAGCAGCGACATCATATATGTCTCCACCGCGTCGTCAAAATGATGCCCCAGCGCAAGCTTTTTGATTCCGCGCTGACCGATCGCGTCGTTTATCGCGCCGCGCCGCATTTTCGCGCACAGGGAACAGGGGTTGTCCTCCTTGCGGATGTCGAAAACAATCTCCTTTATGTCCGTCTTCAGGCAGGTATACGGAATTTCAAGCCTTTCGCACATCTCCTTCACGGGCGTGAAGTCCATCCCATCGAAGCCGAGCTCTATCGTGATCGCCTCGAGGTCGAAGTGTTTGGGGTAAAAGCTCTTGAGATGATTGAGCGCGACAAGCAGCAGCATGGAATCCTTGCCGCCCGACACGCCGACAGCGACTTTGTCCCCGTCCTCTATCATATTATAATCGTCCACGGCGCGGCGAACCGTGCCGGTAAATTCGTTGAGCAGCTTGTCCATAAAAAAATTTCCTCGGAGTTGAAAAATCGATTTAAGTATTTTGGAGATTTTAAGAGATTTTAAGAGATTTCGAGAGTTTTGAAATCGTAAATTAAATTTGCCGTTGACATGTGGCTTGCGCTGTGGTATAAAAAATAAGCGCGCTTGCGGTACCTTTTTGATTTACTGAATAAATTGTATCAGCGCGCCTGTAAAATGTCAAAACATTTAATTCTATACGGAGGCACAAAATATGTCTACAACCCTGGTAACCAAGGAATCCGTTACCCGCAAGTGGTACGTCCTTGATGCGGCCGGCAAGCCCATGGGCAAGACCGCTGCTCTCGCAGCCGATCTTCTCCGCGGCAAGCTCAAGACCGACTATACTCCCAATGTTGACTGCGGTGACTATGTCATCATCATCAACGCGAAAGACGCTGTTCTCACCGGCAAAAAGCTGGAGCAGAAGTACTACCGCACACACTCCGGTTATCCCGGCGGTCTGAAAGAGACCCAGTATAAGACCCTTATGGCTAAGAAGCCCGAGCTCGCCATGCGCCTTGCGGTTCGCGGCATGCTTCAGAAGAACACCATCGCCGATTGGCAGCTCAAGCGCCTGAAGATTTTCGCCGGCGCGGAGCACACCCATGCGGCGCAGAAGCCCGAAGTTTGGGATCGCTGATAGGAGGTAAAGAAATATGGCAACTTATAAGTGCAAAAAGCCCTATATGTACGGCACAGGACGCAGAAAGTCCTCCGTCGCGCGCGTTCACCTCATCCCCAACGGCACCGGCGTTATCACCATCAACGGCCGTGATATCGACGATTACTTCGGCCTCGAGACTTTGAAGCTCATCGTTCGCCAGCCCTTGGTTGCAACCGCAACCGTCGGCAAGGTTGACATCGAAGCTACCGTTACAGGCGGTGGCGTTTCCGGTCAGGCAGGCGCAATCCGCCACGGTATCGCCCGCGCTCTCCTCGTTGTTGACGAATCCTATCGCCCCGCTCTCAAGTCCGCCGGTTTCCTGACCCGCGACCCGAGAATGAAAGAGCGTAAAAAGTACGGCCTCAAAGCCG
>CAVHIP010000091.1:0-7762 GCA_963636125.1 Oscillospiraceae bacterium
TTACAGGCTTCAAAAGATTTCATTAAAATTGAAGATTTTAATGAAATAATAGTATGAAAAGTTGCATTTTCCCGCAATAACAATATCGCTCCAATGGCAAATCGGGCAGTCTTCCGATTGATGATAGGGAAGACTGCCCGATTTTTGGCTTTTTATTATTCTTATTGCTATGCGTTATCAGCACTGCTTCATGACGCGGATGAAGAACTCGACCGCATGGTGAATTGTTTCCACCCTGATATGCTCGTCGTTGCCGTGGATGGTGCGGCGCTCTTCGGCGGTGAGATCCATCGCGGAGAAGCGGTACACTCTGTCGCTTATTCTGCCGTAGTGGCGGCTGTCGGAGCACTGCACCATGAGGTACGGCGCGACGATGCAGCCCTTCCATGTGCCCTCGACCGCGGCGGCGACGCGCTCCCAGCCGGCGCAGTCGGTGCGGGAAATCGGGCTCGGCTCCATGTGCTGTCCCACGGTGAGCTTGACATCGGGATCGTTTATGACGGCGCTGATGTATTCAACCGCGGAATTGACGGAGTCCTCGGGATTGAGGCGGAGATTGGAGACCATGGTGGCGGACGGCGGAATGACGTTGGGCGCCTTGCTGCCGCTCATCTGCGTGAAAGCGACTGTCGTGCGCACGAGCGCGTTGAGCTCGCCGCCGCCTTTGCGGCAGATGGAATCAAGCACGCCGCCGAAGCACCAGAGGTTCGCGAAAATCACGCGGTACAGGAAGCTTGAGCGTCTGCCGAGCACATCGCACATCTCAAGCATGGGCTTTGTGAAATGCGCCTTGAACGGATGCGCCTCGACCTTGGCGCAGGCCATGGAGAGCTTGCCGATGGGCGTGTGCGGAGCGGGCGCGGAGGCGTGGCCGCCGGAGGAGCTGACGGAGTATTCCAGATTCAGCATGCCCTTTTCCGCAATGCCTATCAGACCGCAGGCCTCCTTAACACCGGGGAAGACATTCTCCACAACGGCGCCGCCCTCGTCAACGACCATCTCGGGCTCGATGCCCTGCTGCTCAAAGTAATCGACTATATGCACGGCGCCGAGACCGTTGACCTCTTCGCCGCCGGAAAATGCGAAGTAAATGTCGTTCTCGGGGGTGAAGCCCTGCTTGATGAGATTTTCCGCCGCGGAGAGGATGCCGTTGAAGGTGACCTTGGTGTCGAGCGTTCCGCGTCCCCACATGACGCCGTCGACGATTTCCGCGTCGAAAGCGGGATGAGTCCAGTTTTCCTCCTCAACCGGCACAACGTCATAGTGCGCCATAAGCACGGCGGGCTTGCCGTCGCCCTTGCCCTTCCAGCGGAAGAGCAGCGCCCTGTCGTCAAAACGCTGCAGCGGGCATGTCTCCATGACGTGGGGGTACAGCTCCGGCAGCTTGCCTATGAGCTTTTCAAACTCCGCGTCATCTTCGAGCGCGTGGTCATAGCTTGATACCGTGCGGCATCTGACAAGCTCCGCGAGCGCGTTCACCGCCGCGTCCTTATCAAAATCCACATTTTCGAATTCCTTTTTGCCCTCGTCCTGCGGCTTGAACATCGCCGCGCGGATGAGAATAACCGCGAGAAATACAACTATTGCCGCGAGAATTATCCAGCCTATCATTTTTCCGACCTCCTGATCAGTCAAGCAGATTTTTCTTATAGAGTATGCGGGAAACGCCGATTGTAAACAGCACGCCCACCGGCACCATGATGCCGACCGTAGAGGAATTGAGCGCGGGGACGGCGATGAACAGCACCAGCATGAGGATGACCGGCGCGATGGCGATTTTCAGATTCTTCGAGATGAACACGACGCCGAGACCGCCGAAGAGAGCGGGGAGAATCTGCGCGAAAGCGGGGGCGAGGACGGGCGCGTCGAGTATCGGGGTGAGCGGGGTGATGAGGATAACGCCGAGGATTATTATCAGCGTTGTCACGATGCTGGAAACGGCGATGGCAATAGTCGAGACGATTTCGCCCTCTTCCGAGCGGATGCTCACATCGGCTTGTTCCAAAGCGTTGAGCGCGACGGGGAGCTTGAGGTTTGAGATATTGCCCGTGACGAAGCTCAGATACGAGCCGCCCGCGCCGAGCATGGGGACATACGTAAACGTTTCGACGACGGCGACCGCCCAGTACATCGGCGCCGTGGCGAAGAGGCCCATCAGCAGCCCGTGCCAATCGGGCAGGACGCCGAAGATGACGCCGACGAGAATCGGGTACATGAACAGCGCGACCATCATGGATATGTTCCAGATGCGCCCGTCTCTGTGGACGGAATCAAGATATGACATTTCTTTTTTCATGAATGCACCCTCCTCTCAGGATAGCCACGCCGTGATGGGAATCGCGCTCGCCATGCCCGCGATGAGGCTTATCGGCAGCGCGTAATCGCCGACCCAGCGCCATTTGTATTTCTTTACGACCAGCCCCGCGAGGCACATCACGAGCGCCGACACCAGCATAACCAGCGGCGGAATAAGGCCGGACAGGTTGCCGGAGAAAACAGTGGCAAAATCGCAGAAGACATAGCCGAGGAATGCGGAAATCATGCCGATAAACATTGACGCGGAGAAAATCTCGCCCCATTTTTTATCGCGGTTTTCCATGCTGATCATGCCGTTCTGCAGCTTTTTCGCGACCACCGGCACGAGCCATATGCCGACCATTATGCTAAGCGTCATGACCCACGCTATTGTGACATACTGCTGCGCGGTGAGAGAATCGACCTGCCCGAAGACAAGCCCCATCGCGCTCTCCGCGTTGGAGGCGGCGATCGTCTCATACGAGAGCGAGCCCACCACGCTCAGTCTCAGCCACGGTAGCGGCACGCCGAGATCTTTGGCGAGCGTAATAACGCTGATAACAATCGCGACCGCGGGCGCGATGGTGAAAATCGCCGCCGTTCTCGCGATGCGCTTGAGCTTGCTCTTCTCCATGCCGATTTCGAGGCCGCGCCGCCACGCTTTAATCAGAAAATAGACCGACTGCGCGATGACCGCCGCGATAATCAGACCGGCAATGACAAAGAGTACAGGACTGTTGACATTAAATTCCATGCATCATCTCTCCTTTACTGCGGTGATGGATAAATATATAAAAATATAAAACGGGAAAGCTACGTTCTCTGCCATGTGCGTTTGCTGAAAAGTATCAGCACGGGCAGAATTTCGAGTCTGCCGAGCAGCATGGTGAGCGTCAGAATAATTTTCGAGAAGCTGTTGTAGTCGGCAAAGCTTGCGTACGGGCCTACCGCCTCAAACGCGGGACCGACGTTGGAGATACAAGTCAGCACGGCGGAGAAGTTGCTGAAAAATCCGTGCTCTACGGTATATGTCCCCGCATCCGACACGACCGTCACCGTCTGCCCGTTTACCCCGTCAAAGGCGAGCAGAAACAGCGCTGAGAGGAAAATCAGAAAATAGAGCGTGAAATAGGCGAAAACGTCGTTTATCGTCCTGCTGTCGAGAGATTTCCCCTCGAATCTCGTCTCCGGCACATAGCGCGGATTTATCATCTTGCGGATGTTGATATATGCGCCCTTCAGCGCGATGACAACGCGCGAAACCTTGAGACCGCCGGCGGTGGAGCCTGCCATCGCGCCGATGAACATGACGAGAATGAGCGCGGTCGAGGCGAGCATGGGCCATGTGTTATAGTCGGTCGTGGTGTATCCGGCGGTGGTCATGAGCGACGCCACCTGGAAGAGCGAATGCCGGAACGCCTCCTCTGTCGAATAGACCTGCGGGAACGCCTCCGTCCGCCACTCGAGGCTGAAAAACACCGTCGCCACGGCGATGACGATTATGACAAGATAGCTCTTGAACTCCTCGCTGCGGAACATGTCCCGCCATTTGCCGATGAGGATAAGATAGTACAGGCTGAAGTTGCAGCCGAACAAAATCAGAAAAATCGCCATCACGTATTGCGAAAACGGATGGAACAGCTCCATGCTGCCGGGGATAAACCCGAAGCCGCCCGTGCCGGCGCAGCCGAAGGTGGCGAGCAGACTGAAGAAAAGCTGATCGTTCTCGTAACCGGCTATCGGCTCGTCCATCATCAGGATAAGCACCTCAAGCACCGTCATGCCGAGATAGATGAGATACAGAATTCTCGACGACACCTTCATCTTCGACACCAGCTTGCCGACTTGCGGCCCCGGGCTTTCCGCGCGGAGCAGATGCATGGAGGAGCCGTCGTCGCTCTCCGGAATGAAAATCAAAACGAACACGAGAATGCCCATGCCGCCGATCCAGTGGGAAAAGCTGCGCCAGAAGAGCGTGGAGCGGGACACGGCGGTGATGTCCGCAATAACGCTTGAGCCGGTTGTGGTAAAGCCGGACATTATTTCAAAGCATGCGTCTATATAGTTCGGGATATCGCCGTTTATGACAAACGGAACCGCGCCGAAAAGCGTCATGACTACCCACACCAGCGTGGTCAGCGCAAAGCCCTCTTTCTGATAAAAACTGTTGCGCTTCGGTTTGAGAAGCTGCAACAGGAGGCCGAGCGCCAGAAGAGCCGCAATCGGTATCAGGAAAGCCAACTTCTGCCGGAGCGTCTCTTTGTATATGAAGCTGACCAGAAGAGGCGCCGCCATCAGCGCGCTCTCCAAAATCATTATCTTCCCCAGAACTACGCCGATTTTTTTATAGTTCATACTGCCACCTTATTCAAATACGTCCGCCAGATCGTCCAGGTTTTTCCGCGTTGTGACCACGACCACACTGTCGCCGAGTTCGATGCACGAATTGCCGTTGGGGATTATCACCTGATTGTCGCGGATGATGCACGCGATAAGACAATCGTTCTTGATAGACAGGTCTTTCAGAGGTCTGCCGTAGAGCCGCTCCTGCTTTTTCGCGATAAACTCCAGCGCCTCCACCTGATTGTCCACAAGCCGGTAGAGCGTCTGCACGTTGCTCCCGATAGAGTTCGAGAGCGCGCGGGCGTAGCTGATAATCTGACTTGCGACGACCTGCTGCGGCGAAATCACGTTGTCGATGCCAAGCTCGTCCAGCATCCCGAGCAGCTCGTCGTTTTCTATCTGAGTTATCGCCTTGCGCACATTTTTCCTGTTCGCGAACATGGACACGATTATGTTCTCCTCGTCCACATCCGTCAGCGCGACAAAGGCGTCCATCGCCTCGATGCCCTCCTCGATGAGCAGATCGTGCTTCGTGCCGTTGCCGCACGCCACCGTGACCTTCGGAAGCTCGACGGCCAGATCCTGCGCCTTCGCGGGGTTTTCCTCGATGAGCTTGACATTGTATTTCTTCTTGGACAGCTCGTCAGCCAGATAATAGCCGATTTTGCCGCCGCCGATTATCATGACCTTTTTGAGCGGGGAGGTGACAAGGTTGACCTCCTCCAGAAACGCGCCGAGGGTTTTCGCGTCGGCGGTAACATGCACCCTGTCGCCGCTTTGAATGACGAAGTTGCCGGAGGGGATGATTATCTCGTCTCCGCGCTGCGCCGCGCACACAAGCACCTTGGAGGAGAGCTTTTGCCCGAGAGAGATGAGACTCTCCCCGACCATCGCGCAACCCTCTTTCGCGATGACCTCCACCAGCAGCACTTTTCCGCGTGCGAAATGCTCCATGCTCGCCACCGACGGCAGGCTTATCAGGTTGAAAATCTCGCTTGCGGTTTCACGCTCCGGATTTACCACCATCGAGATGCCGAGACTGTCCTGCATCTGCCCGATCTGCCGCCTGTAATCGGGATTGCGCACGCGCGCCACCGTGTGATGCACGCCCAGCCGCTTCGCGACAAGGCAGGCGAATATGTTCAGCTCGTCATTGCGCGTCAGGGCGATTACAAGATCCGCGTTCTTCGCGCCGGCCTCCTGCTGAATGTCCATGCACGCGCCGTTGCCGACCACGCCGAACACATCGTATTTCTCGATAAGCTCCTCGATTAAATCTTTATCCTCATCGATTATTGTTATCGTATGCCCCTCGCCGGAAAGGTTTTTCAATATGGACTTTCCGATGCTGCCGATGCCGATGATTATTATTTTCATATTTAAAAATCTCCATACTCTCCCGAAAATCAGGAGTACAACAGCCAGAAGTATATATACGCCGGAATTACCGCCGCCAGAGTGAACGGAATGCCGATGCGGGTAAACTCCCTCGTCTTCACCTCATATCCGGCCTTGCGCAATATGCCGATGCCGGCGATATTCGCGGAAGCGCCTATCGGGGTGCAGTTTCCGCCGAGCGTCGCGCCGGAGAGCAGGCCGAAGTACAAAAGCGTCGGCTGTATGCCGAGGGCGCTTGCAAGCCCTGTGACAACGGGAAGCATTGTCGCCACATAGGGGATGTTGTCAATAAAGGCGGAGAGCAGAACGGACGCCCACACGATGACCGTGTACAGCGCGAACACGTTTCCGCCGCCGAGCTTTGCCAGAAGCGCCGCCGCCGCGTCGATTACGCCCATGTTGGAAATGCCGCCGATCATGAGGAAAAGCCCTAAAAGCAAGCCGATGGTTTCAAAGTCAATCGTCTTGAAAATGTCGCCGATAACGCCGGCGCTCCGCTCCTTAATCGCTTTATAAACCGTCCCGATTACGAGAAGCCCCACGCAGATCAGACCGTTTGTGACGGCGGGCTTATCGTGAATAAACGACGCGCCGATTAAAAGCGCGATCATGCCGAGCAAAAGCGCCGTCGGCACATAATCCGTAACGACCGTGCGAGGCGCGCCCTTGGGAACGGGCGTTTTCTCCTTGCGGAACAGCCACGCCAATATCAGCGCCGAAACGATCGCGCCAAGCTCCACGGCGAAGAAAATCCCGGGCTTGCCGTTGTAGATGATAAAGTCAAGAAAGCTCATTTTCGCGTATGAGCCGAGCATTATCGCCGTCGTGTCGCCGACAAGGGTGGCCGCCCCCTGCAGATTGGATGAAACGGCGATGGCGATGACGAACGGCACGGGGTTTGTCTTCAGCTTTTTGCAGATTTCCAGCGCGATCGGCGCGACCATCAGCACGGTGGCGACGTTATCCACGAACGCGGAAATAATCCCAGCGAACAGAGCCAGCGCGACCGCGGCAATCTGAACGTTCGGCACCTTCTCCATGACGAGATCTGCCAGCAGCGCCGGCATTTTGCTGTCGATAAACAGTTTAACAAGCCCCATTGTGCCCGCAATCATCAAAAGCACGTTGAAATCGACAGAGCCTAAAATCTGATTGAGAGGGAGCATGCCGGATATTATAAAAATCGCCGCAGACCCCAGCGCGATATAAGCGCGGTATTTCCCGAACGCCAGCATCAGCGCGTATGTCACCGCAAAAAGAATAATGGCAAAGAGCATAAAATGTTGACCTCCGATTTTTTGGTTAATTTCTATTTACATTTATTTATACGTCCTGTTCACCCGAAGACCGCGTCGGCGACCTCGTCCAATACGCCGAGATCCCAATACAGCCTCGCGCTGACCGCGCCGTAATCCACCGTGACGCGTTGCGCCCACTGCGCATGGCGCCTGCCGCACGCGCAATCAAATTCGCCGAGCGAGAGCAGCTTTTCAAAGCCGAGATTTATTATTTCATCGCCTGTCATTCCGTTTTTCATATACGCTCCGAATATATCTGCGCCGCTGAGAAAATGCGGAATATCACGGCGCTTTCAGTTATGTGCATGATACAATTTTCTGCCGCTTCTGTCAACGTCAAAGCCACCGAATATGGGCGCTTCATACTGAAAACCGATTAAAACATTTAATGGCAATTAAATGTTTTAATAGCCGCCGCAGCGGCGTAG
>CAVHIP010000091.1:7772-8774 GCA_963636125.1 Oscillospiraceae bacterium
CCGACGAGGGGAGCGTGTCGATAACGGCGCATATCTCGTCCCATTTCTCCTCGATACGCTCAAGCCGCTTTTCGTGCTTTGCCAAGTCGTACTTCCGCTCGCGTTTCTCGCCTTCGATCATCGCCTCCGCGCCGGCGCCTATAAAATCGCGCAGCCGGTCGTTCCAATCCTCGGGAGAGAAATTCCGGACGTAAGCGAGGGCCTTTTCCCTGTCCGGCTTGCGGACAAGCTTTCTGAACGCCTCAAAGCCGCGGAGCGTATAGAGCGTGCCGATGCCCGCCTGCGTCCCGTGCAGCGCGCTTTTCGCGTCGTCAAAGCACAGCGCGCGCATATCCCATATGTGCGAAAAATAGTGTTCCGTTCCCGATGCCGGACGCGAAAGCCCCGCGTAGTTCATGGCGGCGCCCGCGATTATAAGCCCCCGCATCACCGCGCGCGTCGCTTCGCCGTCACGGCGGAGAAGGTCGGGCGCCTTTTCGATAACATCGCGCACCGCTTTGTCGGTAAGCGCGGCAACCGTCGGGCAGTAGTACTCGTCCACGATTATCTGCGCTATTTTCCACTCGGCGAGACTTGTCAGCTTCGCTAACATATCCCCGACGCCCGCCTGCAAAAGCTCCATAGGCGCGGCGCGGAGAATGTCAAGATCGCCTATGACGCCCCACGGCGCCTTTGACGGCAACGAGACCTTGAGAGAATCGATGTCCATAGAAGATGTCGCCGAGACAAACCCGTCCATCGACGGGGCGGCGGCGACGATGATATATTCTCTCCCCGTCGCGCGGGCGAGAATTTTGCCGGTGTCGTTAACAACGCCGGAGCCTATGCCGACTATGCAATCGCACGAGTAATCAAAATGCGCCACAGCGCGGCCGATGGTTTCTTCCGTAGGATGAACGGGGGAGACGGGGAAGACGTACTTCGCGTATCCGATGCCCGCCGCGTCAAGAACATCCGTCACGGCCTTTCCCGCAGCGGCAAACGTATCGTGTCCGGAGAGGA
>CAVHIP010000092.1:0-4030 GCA_963636125.1 Oscillospiraceae bacterium
AAGGCGTCTCATACGAAAACTACGCCGCTGCGGCGGCTATTAAAACATTTAATTGTCATTAAATGTTTTAATCAGTTTTCAGTATGATAATTCGACGCCGCAAATAATCGCGTGTTCCGCATTTATATTAACAAACGCCGTTTAATAGCGCAATAACCAAAAGAAAAATTTTGCTCGGAGCTTGAAAAAACATCGTTATATGCTAAAATAATTTTATTATGGAAAAATTGACTTCAAGAAAAAACGAATATATCCGCCATTTGCGTTCCCTTGCGTCCGACGGAGATTACCGCGCGGCGCACGGGGAGTTCGTCTGCGACGGACTGAAGCTGCTTAAAGAGGCGCTTTGCTTCAATGCCGATGTGACAAGCGTACTGTGGAAGAAGAGCGCGGAGGATTTTCAAGGGCTTGACAGCGCGGCGCAGTACATAGCCGATAGCGAGCTTTTCGATTACGCTTCTCCCATGAAGAACAGCCCCGGCCCGCTCTTTACCGTAAAAATTCCCGCGCAGGATGTCAACGCGCCGATTAAAAACGCGCTTATTCTCGAAACCGTGCAGGATCCCGGCAACGTGGGCACAGTTATCCGCGCGGCCAACGCTTTCGGCGTGGGCGCGGTTATTCTTGTCGGCGAATGCGCAGATTTGTACAATCCGAAAACCGTCCGATCCACTATGGGTGCGATATTCCGGCAAAGAGCGCTGTCTCTTGATATCTCCGAGTTAACTGCGCTTCTTGAAAAGAACTCTCTCCCACTATACGGCGCGGCGCTCCATCGTGACTCCGCTTTGCTCACATCGATTGACGTGAAAAACGCCGCCGTCGCCGTCGGCAGCGAGGGGAGGGGGCTGAGCGATGAACTTCTTTCAATGTGCGAGAGAACCGTCTTCATTCCTATGCAGCCCGAAAGCGAGTCGCTCAACGCTGCCGTTGCCGCCTCAATCATAATGTGGGAAATGTCACGATAATATCTGCGAACATATTATAATAGTAGAAAACCTCCGGATAAATATCGTTATTGCTTAAAAAGAAAGGATGCGCAGCAAATGTCCTCTCTTAAATACTGGATATGGTTATCCTCCGCCGAAATATGCGCAGACGCAAAGGCCGCCGTGCTCATGCATTACGGCGATGCGGAGCGCGCGTTTCTTTCGCCCACCGGCGATTTTTCCGCGGTCGAACGTCTTTCCAAGCGAGACCGGGAGCTTTTGGAAAAACGCGACATGACCATGGTCGACAGAATACTTGAAAAATGCGAAATGCAGGGCATAGACATCATAACATATCAGGACGCTCTCTATCCGCGCCGTCTGCGCGGCATATACTCTCCGCCCGTGGCGCTGTATGTAAAGGGAAGACTCCCCGCGATTGACGAGAATGCGGTTATTGCCGTTGTAGGCACGAGGAACGCAAGCCCATACGGCATAAAGATGAGCCGATCTATCGCCTGCGATATCGCCAAGTGCGGCGGCATGGTGGCATCCGGACTTACACGGGGAATCGACGCGGCGGCGGCAGACGGCGCGCTGTACGGCGGAGGCACCGTGATAGGCGTGCTGGGAACCTGCCATTCGCAAAGCGAAAGCTCCCTTGCGGAGGAGGTCGCGGCGAGAGGTGCGCTTATAAGCGAATACGCGCCATTTACAGAATCGCGGAAAATCCACTTTCGCGAGCGCAACCGCATAACATCCGGCATATCGGTAGGCGTTGTGGCGGTTGAAGCGCCGGACGGTAGCAACACTCGCCTTTTTGTGCAGGAAGCCGCCGAGCAGGGGCGCGAAATATTCGCTGTCCCGGGAAACGCCGATGCGGAAAATTCCGTTGAAACCAACAGTATGATAAAGGAAGGGGCTCATACCGTCACCTGCGGATGGGAAGTACTTGAAGAGTTCGAGAGCATTTACCCCGGAAAAATAAAAAACGCGTCCGACTCAAAATGCCCGCAAGCCGCAGAATATGCCGCCTGTGCCGATCCGACAAAGCACAATTTTACGCGCGAAAAACCGAAAATCGCAAAAAAAGAGGTTGACAAGGCACAAAACACAGGATATATTGACTTGCAAGAACAGCTGGCCGGCCTCAGCGAGAACCAGCTGAAGATAATAACGGCTATTGAAAAATCGGCAAGCCATATTGACGATATAATTGAAAACACCGGCCTGAGCGCGGCGTGTGTCCTGTCTCAACTCACTGTTTTGGAGATAAAGGGCTATGTCCGCCGGGAGGCCGGAAAGCGAATAGCTCTTAATATTTCAAAGAAGTGAGGAACATTTAATGTCCGAAAACCTTGTAATCGTCGAATCCCCCGCAAAAGCGAAGACAATTGAAAAATACCTGGGCCGCGGATATAAAGTCACCGCGTCTATGGGGCATTTGAGGGATTTGCCGAAAAGTCAGATCGGCGTAGACATTGAGCATGACTTCGAACCCAAGTATATTCCCATCAAGGGCAAGAATCAGCTTATCTCCGAGCTCAAAAAAGAATCCGCGAAAGCTTCCGTCGTCTATCTCGCGACGGACCCTGACCGCGAAGGCGAAGCCATTTCGTGGCACCTTAAGGAGCTTTTGGGGCTTGACGATGAAAAGGCGAAGCGCGTCACATTCAACGAAATAACGAAAAATGTTGTCACGGAAAGCATCCGTCATCCCCGTGACATTGACATGGATCTTGTGGATGCCCAGCAGGCGAGACGTATTCTCGACAGGATTGTCGGCTACGAACTCTCTCCGCTGCTTTGGCGCAAAATCAAATCCCGCCTTTCCGCGGGGCGCGTTCAGTCCGTAGCGACAAGACTTGTGGTTGACAAAGATGAGGAGATAAAAAACTTTGTCAGCGAGGAATTTTGGCATTTGGACGCAAAGCTTACCTGCGGAGAAGGCGGCTTTACAGCGCGTTTCTACGGCAAGGACGGCAAGGAAATCAAGCTCAGAAGCCGCGAAGAGGTTGACGCGGTCATTAACGCCGTGTCGTCTTCTTCTTTCACAGTCGAAACCGTCAAGCGCGAGGAAAAGCAGCGCTCTCCCGCGCCTCCGTTTACAACCTCCACGCTGCAGCAGGAAGCGTCGCGCACTCTCAACATGTCCCCGAAACGCACCATGGCAATCGCGCAGCAACTCTATGAGGGCGTCGAAATCAGCGGCCGCGGCAGTGTCGGTCTTATCACATACATGCGAACCGACTCTCTGCGCCTTTCCGATGTGGCGCTGAATGCGGCGAAGGATTATATAATCGCAAACTTCGGAAAGGAAAGTTATCCTCCGAAGACCAGAACCTTCAAAACGAAGCAGAGCGCGCAGGATGCTCACGAAGCCATACGCCCCACCGATGTTGCGCTTTCTCCCGAAGTCGTGCGCAAGGATCTTACGCAGGAGCAGTACAGACTCTATCGCCTTATCTGGAGGCGTTTTGTCGCCTGCCAGATGGCAAACGCGATATATAACAGCGTCACCGTTGACTGCGTATCTGCCGGATATATGTTCCGCGCAAAATATTCCGAGATAAAGTTCAAAGGCTTTACCGCCGTATATGAGGAATCGAAGGAAGAAGAGAGCGACGAGCTTGCCAATCCTCTCCCGTCCTTGGAGAGCGGACAGACTCTCGCGCTTGAGAAGCTGCTACCCGAGCAGCAGTTTACCCAGCCTCCTGCCCATTATACCGAGGCGACCCTTATCCGAGATCTGGAGAAAAAGGGCATCGGCCGCCCGTCCACATACGCCCCGACGGTGTCATCCATAACCGCGCGCGACTATGTCATGAAAGAGGGAAAATATCTCCGCTCCACACCTCTCGGAGAGGTTGTCACGGCGTTTATGAAAGAGCATTTCCCCGACATCGTCGATTACAAGTTTACAGAACAGATGGAAGACCGGCTCGATAAAATAGAGCATGGCGATATCAACTGGAAAGAAGTGCTCGGCGAATTTTATAAGGATTTCGAATCCGAAATGACCAAAGCCGAAAGCGAGCTTGACGGCGTAAAGATAAAGGTTCCGGATGTCCTCAGCGACGAATACTGCGATGTCTGCGGGC
>CAVHIP010000092.1:4040-8755 GCA_963636125.1 Oscillospiraceae bacterium
AATTCGGCTACTTCCTCGCATGTCCCGGCTTCCCGGAATGCACCTTCACAAAGCCTATTGTCATCGTGGCGCCGGGCAAATGCCCCAAGTGCGGCGGAAGAATTCTCAAGCGCACTTCCAAGGCCGGCCATGTTTTTTACGCCTGCGAGCGTGGGCAGGAAGCCTGCGGATTTTCGACATGGGATGTGCCCACGGAGAACTTCTGCCCGACCTGCGGGAAAACTCTCTTCAAGCCCGGCGGCAGGGGCCCGCTCAAAACTTTCTGTATAAACGAGGAGTGCGCGAGCTTCGTTCCGGAGGAAAACCGCCGGTATAAGAAGAAATCGCCCGAGGAAACAGCGACGGCGGAAGCAAAGAAAGCCGAGAAAGCCGATAAGAAAGAAAAGAAGACCGCCGCGAAGAAAACAACTGCCGCAAAAAAGAAAACAACGACGGCTAAAGCATCCGCTGCAAAGAAAACAACGGCGGCAAAATCCGCCGCAAAGAAAAAGACAGCGGCAAAATCCACTGCGACAAAAAAGACAGCGGCAAAGAAAACGACCGCCAAGAAAAGCTCTGAAAAGGCGGAAGAATAACCGAACAATCGGAAACGAGACAGACCTATGGACACAGTAACAGTACTCGGCGCCGGACTTGCCGGAAGCGAATGCGCCTGGCAGCTCGCCAAAAGAGGGATTCATGTCCGCCTTGCGGAAATGCGCCCCGTAAAAAGCTCCCCCGTGCACGTGACAGGGGATTTCGCGGAGCTTGTCTGCTCCAACTCCTTGAGAAGCGATGAGCTTACAAACGCCGTTGGGCTTCTCAAAGCGGAAATGCGCAAGATGGGCTCGCTCATCATGGAAAGCGCCGACAAGAACGCGGTTGCTGCCGGCGGCGCGCTGGCGGTTGACCGCAAGGGTTTTTCCAAGTATATCACAAAGGCGCTGGAGGAGCATCCCAATGTCGAGGTGATCCGCGCGGAGGCGGACAGCATACCGGACGGCGAGGTCGTTATCGCGACCGGCCCGCTCTCGTCCGACGCTATCGCCGATGTTATAATGAAGCTCTGCCCCGACAGCGATCTGCATTTTTACGATGCGGTGGCGCCCATTGTGACGCTGGAGAGCGTGGATATGGACAGCGCGTTTTTTGCTTCCCGCTATGACAAAGGTACGGCAGACTATGTGAACTGCCCGATGGATAAGGATGAATATCTCGCTTTCTGGCAGGAGCTTACGACTGCGAAGGAAGCTCAGGTTCACGGATTTGACGATTCCGGCGTGTTTGAAGGCTGTATGCCCGTGGAGGTTATGGCGCGGCGCGGTGTGGAGACTTTGCGTTACGGCCCCATGAAGCCGGTAGGTCTTATCGATCCGCGCACGGGTGTGGAAAACTATGCGGTTGTCCAGCTTCGCAAGGATAACGCCGACGGGACGCTTTATAATATCGTCGGCTTTCAGACGCATCTCACGTGGGGCGAGCAGAAGCGGGTTTTCTCCATGATTCCCGCGCTCAGAAACGCCGAGTTTGTCCGCTACGGCGTTATGCACCGCAATACGTTTCTCAACAGCCCCAAGCTTTTGGACAGATATTATCGCCTCCGCTCGGATGAGCGCATCAGCTTCGCCGGTCAGATAACGGGCGTGGAGGGCTATGTGGAATCGGCCGCCTCCGGCATGCTTGTCGGCATAGAAACCGCGGCGCGGATGCTCTCTCTGCCGCCTGTGGATTTTCCGCAGGAAACCGCGATCGGCGCGCTCGGATTATACATCTCCGGCGGCAGTGTCGGCGAGTTCCAGCCGATGAATATAAACTTCGGCATTATTTCCCCGCTGGGCTATCGAGTCAAGGGCAAGCGCAACAAGAACGCCGAGATTTCAAAGCGATCTCTTGAGATAATAGATAAGCTTATGACAGATGAGGTTTTCAGGATATGAAGATAATAGTAGACGCGATGGGCGGCGACAATGCCCCGGAATCAACGGTCAAAGGCGCAATACGCGCGAAACGTGAGCTTGGCGTGGATATAGTTCTTGTCGGCATTGAGGACAAGGTGCGCGAGCAGCTTAAAAAAGAGGGCTGTGAGGATATCGAGGTCGTCAACGCCACGGAAATAGTCACGATGAACGATGACCCCAGTACCGCGACCCGGCGGAAAAAGGATTCGTCCATGGCGGTCACGCTGAAAATGCTCAGCGACGGGCAGGGCGATGCGGCGGTTTCGGCCGGCAGCACCGGCGCTCTGCTCACCGGTGCCACGCTCACCGTCAAGCGTATAAAGGGGATAAGGCGCGCGGCTCTCGCGCCCGTTCTTCCCGCGGGGGAGCGTGGCGTTATGCTTATCGACTGCGGCGCTAATGTGGAATGCACGGCGGAATATCTGCTGCAGTTCGCTTTCATGGGCAGCTTTTACGCCAAAAAGATTATGGGATGCGAAAACCCGCGAGTCGGACTGCTCAATAACGGCGTGGAGCCCGAAAAGGGCGGGGAGCTTCAGCATCAGGCGTACGCGCTGCTCGATGCCGCCGCGAAGGAAGGGCGCATAAACTTCGTCGGGAATATTGAGGGGACGGATGTGTTCTCCGGCAAGGTCGATGTCGTCGTGACCGACGGGTTTACCGGCAATATACTTCTGAAGACCACGGAAGGCGTTATCAAGTATATAATGGGCGCTCTCAAGGGCGTTTTCTATAAGAGCACAATTAATAAGCTTGCCGCCGCGGTTCTGAAAAGCGACCTCAAGGAAATGAAAAAGTCCATGGATGTAAACGAAGTCGGCGGCACGGCGCTTATCGGCATTTCAAAGCCTGTTATCAAGGCGCACGGATCTTCAAATGACAGCTGCATTTTTGCCGCGATAAGGCAGGCGGTAAACTTCGTGAACGCGGACGTCATTGCCGATATAAACGAAAATATAGAGTATATGAAGCTCAAGACTGAGTAAGGCCGAAAGATGGACAAGCTTGAAGAAAAAATAGGATACGTCTTTAAAAATAAAGATCTTATTGCCACCGCGCTGACTCACAGCTCCTATGCCAACGAACGCCATGATTCCGTTGAGTGTTACGAACGTCTTGAATTTCTCGGAGACTCTATTTTGGGCGTTGTGACGGCGGAGTTTCTCTACCGGCACAAGCCGAAGCTTCCGGAAGGACGTATGACAAGGCTTCGCGCGGAGCTTGTGTGCGAGGTAAGTCTGCATAAAGTCGCCCTGTCGATCGGGATAGGCAAGTACATGCGCCTCGGCAAGGGCGAAGAGCGCACCGGCGGAAGAGAGAGAACGTCAATTCTCGCCGATATGGTAGAAGCGATAATAGCCGCGATTTATCTGGATTCCGGAATGGACGAGGCAAAAAAGTTTATCATGGACAAGATTTTGAAGGATGCGGAAATAACCGATCAGCATCGCTCTGCCGACTATAAGACCGCCCTGCAGGAATTTGTCCAGCGCGACAGCGAGAGCCGTATCGAATATGAGCTTGTCGGCGAGAGCGGGCCCGACCACGATAAACGCTTTACGTTCTGTGTGAAGGTAAACGACGTGACCGCCGGCGAGGGTACGGGCAGAACGAAGAAGGAAGCGGAGCAACTTGCCGCGCAGAAAGCTCTGGAGGGGCTTAACGCATGAGCGCCAGAGAGAGCATTATTCCGGTGTTTGTGCCGCATCTCGGCTGCCCGAACGATTGCGTATTCTGTAATCAGCGCAGAATTTCCGGCAGTACGGTGCCGGCAAGCGCGGAGGATGTCGACAACGCAATAAAAAACGCGGCCGCCTTGCCCCGTACGGGTGCAAAGCGGCAATTGGCGTTTTACGGCGGAAGCTTCACGGCAATTCCCAAGGCAGAGCAGGAGGCGCTTTTGTCCGCCGCGTATTCTCATCTTTTGAACGGGGAGATAGACTCGATCCGCCTTTCCACCCGCCCCGACGCCATTGACGCCGAGATACTTGCAAGACTGAAAAAATTCGGTGTCGAAACGATAGAAATAGGCGCGCAGTCTATGGATGAGCGCGTGCTGCTGCTTGCCGGACGTGGGCACACCGCGAAGGATGTTGAAAACGCTTCTCGTCAGATAAAGGCGGCGGGCTTCCGGCTGATCCTTCAGATGATGACGGGACTTCCCGGAGCGGACGATGAGAGCAGCATAGAAAGCGCGCGGCGCATTATTGCCCTTGAGCCGGACGGCGTGCGCATATATCCGACGGTGATTGTCCGCGATACCGCGCTTTATGATTTGTGGAAGGCGGGTCGGTATGATGAGCATACCGTCGAAGACGCGGTGCGGGTGTGCGCAAAGCTGCTGCCGATGTTTGAAAAGGCCGATATTCCCGTGATACGCCTTGGTCTCAACCCCACGGATGAGCTTTCCGGCGGCGCGGCTGTCGGCGGCGCATACCATCCGGCGCTCGGCGAGCTTGTCAAAAGCCGAATAATGCGCGAAAAAGCAGAAAAACTGCTTGCGGACATTCCTGCCGGCAGCATTGCCACCCTCGGCGTGAACGGGAGCAAAATATCCCAGATGATCGGCCAGCACCGATGCAATATAGATTATCTCACGGGAAAATTTTCGCTTAAAGAGCTGAAAGTAAAGAACGCAGACATTGATGCGGACAATATAATCATGTTATAAAAAGCGGCTGTCTCGATTGCTTTGAGACAGCCGCTTGCGTTATAGGGTTTTTTGAATAATCAGAAGATAGCGACAACCGCGCCGTTGTAGGTCTCTTCGATGAACTG
>CAVHIP010000093.1:0-8646 GCA_963636125.1 Oscillospiraceae bacterium
AGGCTTCAAAAGATTTCATTAAAATTGAAGATTTTAATGAAATAATAGTATGAAGATATGCAAAAAATGCCTGCGTCCCAAATCGGACGCAGGCATTTTTATACTATTTTATACGGCGGCTTTAGCTTCTGCGGGCTCTTCCGCGCTTTTCACATCGGTCTTGACTTCTTTGAGAACTTGATTCTCGGCGTTTATCTTGGCAAGCTCTTCTTCCTCGAGCACTCTGTAAGCGACCTTGCCGACAAGCGTCTTGGGGAGCTGTTCGCGGAACTCGATGTCATAGGGCATGGCGTATTTGGCGATGTTCTTGCGGCAGTACGCCATAAGCTCGTCCTTTGTCACATCGTTTGCCGGCGTGCCGGCGGAGAGCTTCACAAACGCCTTGACCTTCTGCATCCTGTATGCGTCGGGTACGCCGATAACACAGCTCATATCGACCTTTTCGTGCGCGTCAAGGATATTTTCTATCTGCCCGGGGTAGATGTTGTAGCCGGAGGAGATTATCATTCTCTTGGCGCGTCCCTTGAAGTAGATAAAGCCTTCCGCATCCATAGCGCCGAGATCGCCGGTGTAAACCCAGGTGAGCCCGTCCGCGTGATGGCGCAGTGTGTTCGCCGTCTCATCCGGGTGCTTCATGTATTCCTTCATGACCGTGGGGCCGGCAAGCAAAATCTCGCCTTCTTCGCCGTAGGGCAGCTCTTCATCGGTGCCGGGCTTGACGATTTTAATATATGTGTCCGGGAACGGCACGCCTATGCTGCCTTCCTTGGACATCTGCGGCGGCGTGAGGCAGCAGGCTGTGACGGTTTCCGTTGTGCCGTAGCCTTCGCGAATCTGCACGACGGAGCCGTGATCGTAAAGGAACTTGTCAAACTTTTTCTTCAGCTCTACCGAAAGCGAATCGCCGCCGGAGAAAACACCCTTGAGACTGCTGAGATCCGCGTTCTTCATAGAGGATGCGCGGAGCATGGCCTCAAACAGCGTGGGAACGCCCGCAATGAAGTTGCAGCGTTTTTTGACAACGAGCTTGGGATATTCCTTGGGGTTGACGCGGGGGACGAGTATGCATCTGCCGCCCTGAGAGAGCATGGTGTGTATGCATACGCCGAGACCGAAGCCGTGGAAAATAGGCATCGCGGCGAGCATCTTGTCGCCGGGGCGGAACATGGGGTTGGCGGCGATAACCTGCTGACCGAGCGCGTTGAAATTGCGGTTTGTGAGGACGATGCCTTTGGTTACGCCGGTTGTGCCGCCGGAATAGAGAATAACGGCGGGATCGTCGCTCTTGCGCTCCACTTTATAATTATAGAAGCAGCATTTGCTGAGCCTTGTAAACTCCTTCCAGCGGATGACGGGCGCGTCCTTCGGGATTTTCGCGATTTTTCTGCCCTCGGTGAGCATATAGCCCGCTCTGATGGGCTTTGAAAGCGCGTCCTTAACGCTTGCGATTACGATATTGACAAGCTTCGTGTTCTGGCGGATGTTCTCGAATTTGTGATAAAACTGATCGAGAGTAATGGCGGTGACGCTGTCGGACTCATTGAGATAGAATTCTATCTCCTTTTCGGCGGAGAGCGGATGAATCATGTTCGCGATTGCGCCGATAAGGTTCACCGCGTAGAACATATAGACTGCCTGTGGGCAGTTGGGCATAGCGATCGTGACCTTTTCATTTTCGCGGACGCCTATGGTTTTCAACGCCTTCGCGCACTTTTCTATCTCGATCATCATGGCTCTGTATGTGGTGGACTTGCCCATGAAGTCGAACGCGATGTTGTTCGGGTACTTGTCGGCGACGGCCTTGACGGCTTCGTACATTGAGCCGTCGAAGTAATCGAGATGCATCGGCACATCGCCCATAAAGTTTTTCCACGGGGTTTTGGCGGTAATATTTTCCATTATTATCCTCTTTTTATTCTCTCGTTTGTGTGGCAGGTTGTCAGTTGTATTCATATCCGCTCGGCTCGCTCAGCGGCTTTTCGAGCAGTTCGGGATGGGCGAAAATATACTTCACGAGGTTAAGACTGCGCACAAAATAAAATCCGTCGGCAATGCGCTCATCAAGGGTCGCCCCGATGTCGAATACATCGCGTATCTCCTTGGTGCCGTCGTCCTTGATCACTTCCGCCTTGTGTATCGTGCCGATGGTGACGACGATGCTGTTTGTGCCGTAGTTATTGAGGTGGTGGTACACGGCGGGACCTTTTATGCTGCCCAGATTGCTCAAAAGCACGCTGCTGTAATTGGTGTCGCCCTCCGTGAGAGGCTTGGGCACGATACCCCAGAAGTCCAGCCAGCGGACAATGCGCAGCAGGAACATCCTCAAAAGCCTCGGAATGGAGGCGAAGCGGTCAATCCAGACGTCTATGCCGTCGGTAGAATGCTCGCTCTTGCGGGTTTCTCTGACATTACCCACGATTTTGCGGCTGACGCTGTCAAGCGTATCGTCATCCTGAGCAACGTATAACATCAGGGATTCCTCGGCAGAATCCTGAAAACGGCGCTTTACAATAAAAGAGAGACTTATCTCGGTATGCTCATACATACGGTGCCCGGAGATGAAATAGTTCATCTTCGGTCTTTCCTTGAGCATACGCGCAACGCACACGACAAACGCGTGGAACATCGTGGTTTTATATTCGGGATGCTCCGCATTCTTTTTTTCAAGGTATTTGAGAAGCTCCGTCGCGTCGATCGTGTCGCGCAGATACACTTCGCAGTCGGTGCGGTTGGGCATGATATCGCACATTATCGTCTGAAGGCCCGGCGCATCCTTTACCCATATTCCGTCACGCCTGTCGCCGCGCTTTCTTTTTCTCTTTTCCGTATCGCTCACTGTTGCTTTCTCCCTTTTTCCTGTACTGTAAAGCAGTTTATGACTTCATTCAAAAAAACACAACAAAATTTTTACAATTTTCCGCCAATGGGACTATACTATTTGTAGAGTCGCATTATTTCGCCGAAAATCGGACTTGGCAGAGAGCAGCGGCTTGCGGTGTGTTTACAGAAAATTTCAAAACATCGCGGCGAATCAGTGATATAATTTAATGCTCAAATTTGCATTATGCATATATTTGGAGGACACATGGATTCGTTAACTGTCTTTGCGCTGGTTCTCTTCGCGGTAACCTATATACTTATGTTCGCTTTCCAGAAGATCCGGCCTTACGTCGCGATTATTTCCGCCGTTATTTTTGTGGCGGTCGGCAGTCTCGGAATTTTTGACAATTTCAGCTATACATGGCGCGATGCACTTTCCCAGATAGATTGGAACGTTATCATGATGATAGCGGGCACTATGGGAACGGTGTATCTTTTTATCGAGTCGAAAATGCCGCAGCGGCTGAGCGATCTGATTATCACAAAGGTCAACACCGTAAAATGGATAATAGTGGCGCTGTCCATGTTCGCGGGCATTATCTCCGCGTTTGTGGACAATGTTGCGACGGTGCTTATGGTCGCGCCTGTCGCCGTCGCGCTTTGTAAGAAGATAGACATTTCCCCCGTGCCGGCGATTATCTGCATCGCCGTATCGTCAAACCTTCAGGGCGCGGCAACGCTTGTCGGCGATACGACATCCATCCTGCTTGGCAAGGCCGCGAATCTCGACTTTATGGATTTCTTTTTCGTCGACGGAAAGCTCGGCATGTTCTGGGTGACGGAAGCCGGCGCGCTTGTCTCCGCGTTCATCATTCTCTTTATGTGCCGCAAGGACAACAAAAAAGTCAAGGTCAGCGATGTAACTCAGGTTGAGGATATGATCCCGACATGGCTTCTTGTCGGCACGGTCATCGCGCTTATCGCGGCTTCTTTTATCCCCTACGAAATGAACGCGAAGCCGGGGCAGTTCTATAAACCCGATATAACAAACGGGCTTATCTGCGTCGCTTTCTTCCTCATAGGCGTTATCCGCCAGAGCATAAAGGACAAGAATTTCGAAGTGGCGAAAAACGCGTTTCTTGAGATAGATTTCTATACGATAGCGCTGTTGGCCGGTCTGTTCGTCGTTATCGGCGGAATACAGGAAGCCGGCATAATCGATCTCATCGGCACGCTTCTCAGCTCCATCGGCGGGGACGGCAGCCGCAAATCCGTCTTCCTCGTGTATACGGTTATCGTCTGGGCATCCGTCGGTTTCTCCGCGTTTATCGACAACATCCCCTATACCGCCACAATGCTTCCCGTGGTGGCGGTAATCGCCGAGAAGCTCAGCTCCGTCGGCGAAGTCGCGGTGCCGACAAATCTGCTTTACTTCGGTCTGCTCGTCGGCGCGACTCTCGGCGGGAACATTACGCCGATCGGAGCGTCTGCTAATATAACAGGGCTTTCCATCCTGCGCCGCGAAGGTTATGAGGTCAAAGCCGGCGAGTTCATGAAATACAGCGTTCCATTTACGCTTGCCGCCGTGACGACCGGATATGTCCTTCTCTGGCTCATATGGATGTAAGTCGGAACATAAAAATATTTGCTGTAACTTTTTGCAATAACTTATTGACAAATTGGTTACAGCGGTGTTATAATTATGTAACCTTGAATATGGGAACTGTTTTAATGGCATGAGGTGAATAATATGATTTGCAGATATTGCGGTAACGAAGTCGATGACAACGCGCAGGTGTGCCCCGTATGCAACAGCCCGCTATATGACTATGGTCAGGGCGATTTCGCGCAGGAAGTCTCCGCTCAGGACGACTATTCGCAGGCGGACTATAATCAAGCCGACTATAATCAGAACGGCTATGCGCAGGACGGCTACGATGATAACGGCGGATTCGATCAGTACGATTACGCCGAGGCAAACGACACGTTCGATGAAGACGACGAAAACCCCTACGCTCAGGATATACAGCAGCCTGCTCCAAAGAAAAAGGGCGTAAGCCTCCCCAAGCTCCAGCCGGCGACGATTATTTCCGCCGCGGCGGCGATATTCAGCTTCATCTGCCTCATTATGGTATGCCAAGTTAACTCTGCTCTCGCAGAGCGCGCGAACACGCTTGAAGCCGCCATAACGCAGGTGCAGATGTCCTACTCCTCTCTTGAAGACAGGCTGGGAAGCCTTGACAGCACCGTCGCCAACGTCCAGCAGGAGGCTTATAATCAGCTTGCCAGCACGAGCATCACGCTCTCCAAGGATATAACCAGCCTCACGGGCCCCGTGACTCTCGGCAAGTATAACCAGATGTTTATCATCCGCGCAAAGGGCAACCTCGATCTGAGCTCGTCTTTCCAGTGGCAGAAATACAATGCCACCACAGGCGGCTGGGAGGAGATCATCTTTACCGGAAAAGCAACCTCCAATGAGCAGTACGGTCTGAGAATAGAGAACGTCATGGAAGACGGCGAGTATAAATCCATCCTTTGGGCAAACGGCATAACAAAAGCCGCCGAAGGGACATATCGCTGTGTCATCACGGATGTCAACGGAATCAAGAAGACAAGCAGCGAAGCGAGCGTATCGGTTACGGAAGCTCAGACAACCACGGACACTCAGACGACTACGGGCGCATAATAGGGACGGAGCTTAATTATGGCACTCGACAAGGATTATTTTGACTCAATAAGCATAGAGCTTGTAAAGAAGAAATATTATAACGCAAACAAGGTCAATGCCGTTCTTGATGATATACGCGAGCAGGCGATCGCGCTTACCGCGGAAAACGAGGCGCTGAAAAAGCAGTTCGAAACTCTCAACAGCAAAAAGGCGGAGATCGGCGAGGCGGTTATGTCCGCGCAGAGTATGTATAACGAAATCGTGGACAAGGCCAACGCGCAGGCAGCCGACATCATCAAGGAAGCGCAGATAAAGCGCGATGAGCTCATCGCGGAAGATTCCGAATTGCATGATTATGCCGTAAAGCGTGTGGGCGAGTGCATCGACAAGCTCAGGGAGCAGCAGCGGAAAACCATTGAGCTTATCAATTCCGAGTGGCAATCGTTCCTGTGCGATCTGGACGAAAGATCCTCCGAGGCGGAAAGGGCGTATCCGGATATAGGAAACGTCATTGAGAAAATCGGGCAGGAAATAGACAGCATAAACGATAAACCGGAAGAATAAACAGCAGGGGCTGAGGCGAGAATATCGCCGCAGCCCCTGTTACTGTTATTTGCCGTTATTTTTGCTCGTTTACGTAGATGTTCGCCTTGCTCTGGATGAGGCTTGCGCATTCCTCCGCGCTCTTCTGTCCTTCGAAAAACGCCTGCGCGCCCTCCTTAACGATGCTGATAATGCTGTCATCAAAGTTATAAAGCCTGGTCGTATCCGCGATCGCTTCTCGGAGCATGTTTGCCTGCGCCTCGGTTATCGCGTAGATTTTAACTTCCTGCATGCCGTCAAAATACGAACCGTAAACCACTTGTATGCGCTCGCCGTTTTCATCGAGCTTATAGTTGCCGTTGGCGTCCTTTTCGTATTCCACCTGCATTGCCTTTTCAAGCTCGGACTCAAACACGTTTTTGTTCGTCGGTATCATATACTGCTTTTTCTGATAATCCTCGGTGAAATACGCGCGGACAAATTCCCACGCCGTATCCGGATCTTCGCATTTTGTTGTGATGGCGAGCCCGCTCGAGAGATAGAGCATGCTGCCCGCGCCCTCGGAGGTGGGGAAGCCGACCACTGTGGCGTTGCCGCCGAACATCGCGTCATAATCCGTAATCATGTAATCGACGGAGGAGAAAATAACCGTGGTGAGCATCTGTTTTCCCTCGGCAACACGCGCGGCGGCGCTGTCCTCGGAGGAGTATTCGTAAGAGTCGCTGTCAAAGGTTTTGAACTGCGCGGCGTAGTTGAGGATGTTTATGAAATCCTCGCTGTCGAAGCGGCACTCGCCCGTTGTCCAATCGACAAGCTTGGAAAATTCAAGCGCGACGCACATCTGCAGTGCGGTATCTCTGTCGTAGCCGACATCAAAGCCCTCGCAGCCCTCCGGCATATTTGATAGAGCCTCAAAATATTCGTCATATGTCATGCCCGGCTCATCGCCGACTATTGAGGCCGCGCCCACGGCGGTATAAACGCCGAAGCCGGAGTTTGCCATATAAAGCCCGCCGTTGACCTCTGTCGCCTCAAGCACGTTTTCGAATAAATCGTCCTTTGAAAGCTCGCTGTCGTTCTCAAGATATGGGTACAAATCAACGAGTATTCCGTTGGAGGCGTAGCGGTTATACGGGAAATCGGGGGACACATCGAGAATATCCGGCATGTTTCCGGCGGCAATTTCGGCGGAAAGCTTAGTGTATCCCAGCGTGTAATCGTCGGAGGTGTTGTATTCGGAATAGTCCTTAAGCTCGATGCGCGCATCCTTGTGGGAGCGGTTGAAATCGACAACGGCATTGAGCAGAATATCATCCGGATAGACAGAGGCGAGAGTCAGGGTTTTTACTTCTGAAGATGCGTCATAGGGGACTTTATTGACCTCAATAAGCTCGGCGGTATGGACGTCGCCCTCATCATCGCTCAAATCCATGTAAACGGCTTTAATTCCGCCGTCGGAGGCTATCGAGATAAGGGTTATATAGTTTGCGATATAATCGCAGTCAATCCATGCGAAGAGCTTTGTATACTCTTGGGTTTCAAGGTCGTATCCGAAGACGGATGTGCCGCTGTTAAAGTACAGGTCGTAATCTCCGCTGCCGTTTATAAACCCGTAGATATCCGGCGAGATGGGATACGCGGTTTCGCTCAGGCTGCCGGTTTCTCCGTCTATAAGGCGGAATGCCATTTCCCCGCTCTGCAAGTCATAAAACAGCGCGGCGGCTTGCCCGTCGGCGGTCTGCGCGAGAGAATAGACATAGTCTGCGGTTTCCGTGAAATACGCGGTCTCTCCGTTCATGTCGAAAGCGGCAATGCCGGTGTTCAGCGCGGCAAGCAGATTGCCATTGTCATCAAGCGTGCAGTGATAAAAATTCGCGTCTTCCTCGCTCACATCAAGCTTTGCGCGGCTTATCTCGCTGCCGTCCGGATTGAGTACGCGAAGCCACCATTCGTTGAGCGACTCAAACTGCTCGTAATATTCCTCGCTCCCGTATTTCACTTCGCTCTCCGCGTCGCACCATGAGGCGTAGACGCTCTCGACAAGCAGAATATTTCCGTCCGGACGAACGAGAAGCGCCTCAATGCTGTTGGTTGTCATGTAATCGCGCATGCTCTCCAGGCCGTTTTCCGGAGTGACGGGAGAATACGCGGTCAGTTCCGTTGCCGTCCCGTCATTCGCGACAAAGCTGATGCTCGGGACAAAGCTGTCAAACTGCCCTTCGGTTTCCGCGACGGCGCCTTCCGGAACCGTCCCTTTTACATAACTGCCGCCGATGGCGTAATAGCCGTCTTCGGCAATGGCGACGGGCTGATTTGCGCTCTCCGTTTTGCAGAGCGTTTCGGCGGCGTACATATATTCCGGCGCCGGAGTGGCCTCCGCGGTCTCCTCCTCGGCGCTGCCGCATGCGGCAAGAGAGAAAGCCATAGCAGAGGCAAGTATAAGAGATAAAATTTTTGTAATTTCTTTTTTCATAATAACCTTCCCGGTTTGTGTTTGTATTTATCGCACGGATAGCCGCGCACATATAATTATACGAAGCAGCGGAAAAATCGTTACTGATACAAAAACGGCTCCGCAGTATTTCGCTCCTGCAGAGCCGTTTATTATCGTC
>CAVHIP010000094.1:0-8432 GCA_963636125.1 Oscillospiraceae bacterium
AAAAGGCGTCTCATACGAAAACTACGCCGCTGCGGCGGCTATTAAAACATTTAATTGACATTAAATGTTTTAATCAGTTTTCAGTATAATTTGTGTTTTCATGCAGACATCGGTATAGTAAATGCCTGCTTCGATTGTTCATCTCTCAGACTATCCAGCCGATGGGAGGACGATCATTGCCCCAAGGAAGCAGGATTGGCTCAAGTGTGGGACGGAAAGGAACCATCATGTATATTTCTTCAATTCGTTTCAGAATGTCTTCAGGCAACGCGCCTTTTTCAGAGTAAGCGATCGTTTCGCTTATTTCCTTCTTGTTCTTTGCGCCGACGAGCACGCAGTCAACATCATTGTTGGAGAGGACAAAGCGCAGCGCCAGTTCTACGATACTCATACCGATTTCATCAAGAAAACTGTAAAGCGCTTTGAACTGTTCACGCCTTGGTGCGCTTATCCAGGGAGCGCCGTTGGCGATGAGGTCATCGTGACGTACGGCAAGAGAGCCCTGCTGAAGCGGAGCGGAGCAGATAATACCCACATTGTGCTTCTTCGCAACGGGGAATATCTCATATCTCGCCTCCTGCCAGAGAAGACTGTAATTGAAAGCGGTCTGAACAATATCAAATAATCCTGTATCAATTACCTTAGCCATTTCGTGCGCGGTAGTTCCGCCAACGCCGGTCCATTTTACCCAGCCCTTTTGTTTCATTTCTTCAAGAGCTTCCATGACAGGACCTTCATATGTGTTATAGTCGGTGAACCATGCCATCTGATCTTTGCGTTCCGGCTCATGTATATACAGCAGATCGATAACATCACAGCCGATGCTGTTCATGCTCTTTTCAACGGAGTCGAGAATATCCTTACGGGACTGAGGATTAAAGGGAGGGGGCATGCCTATCTTGGTGGAAATCATGGGCATTTTGCCATTGTATCCTTTAAGAACCCGACCGAGCATTGCTTCGCTGTTTTGATAGGACGGGGCAGTGTCAATGAAGTTTATTCCTTTGTCGAGAGCGTAATACGTGGCTTCCTTTGCGTCCTCCAATTCGCCGGTCCCAAGTGAGGACAGATACAGGCAGCCGAGAGAGAGCCTTGTGAGCATAAGATCTGTGCGACCGCATTTTCTTATTTCCATCGAAGAACCTCCTTATTTCATCCGCGGGAAAGCTTTATAACTGCTTTGACCGCTTTTTTATTTCTGACGTGATCGTATGCCTCGGGAGCATTATCCCAAGTGAAAATGTGTTCTTTATCGAGCCAGTTGCCGGCATCCAGCTTACCGGCGCGGATAAGGTCAATTACTTCCTCATGTGTTTCGGCTTCATCGTAAATTCCGGCGTAGGAATTGAAGAAACGGAAAAATTTAGGCCCCGGAACCGGTCCTATGGTATAGCTCTTAAAATCGCTCATACCATAAAGCGCGGCAGTACCGCCTTCTCTCAGAGCAGGCATATATGGGGTCAGAGTTTCCTTTTTGCCGGTGGCATCTATGATATAGTCAAGCGCGCGGGAATTGGTTTCAATAAAAGATGTGAGAGCCTCTTTGTCTTTATAATCAATGAACGTCTTTACACCTGTGTTCAGAGTGCAGCCGCGTCTTGACTCGTTGCCGACGACTGTAACATCGGCGCCTTTTACCGCGGCGCATGCTGCGATAGACATTCCGTTTCCGCCGGAGCCTACAACCAGAACCTTTTCATGAGCTTTTACTCCCATTCTGTTTATCCATGAGAGATTTTCTCTCCATGTGATGATCATGGTTGCATCTATCGGGTCAATGACCCCCTCGGGAATCACCTGATTTACCCTGTAATAATCCCACTCGCTCTTGGGGATGCCGTCTGCCCACATAGCTTTCCAGTCGACGGCAAGGCCATACTCTGCCATCCCGCCCCAAGCAAGGTTAATGCCGTCGGTTTCTCTTGTATATACTCGCGCTACAAGGTCACCGACTTTGTAGTTCCGCACCTTGCTGCCTATCTCAATTACCCTGCCGACCGTTTCATGCCCAAGGATAACAGGATACTCCAGCTGTGTCCAACCGACGCGTCCGTCTATAACGGCGAGGTCGGTCGCCGTGCATGTTGCTCCGTAAAGCATTTCGCAACGCGCTTCATAATCGCCCATCTTCGGCTCGGTAAGGTCCATAACCTTGAGTGTGCCGGGTTTTTCTACAACTAATGCTTTCATGTGATATTCCTCTTTTTTCCGGGGTTGCGACGATTTTTATTTTCGCCGCAACCCCATTTAACCGATATACAATTAACCTGCGTAGTATTCCGCAATGTTGCTGCTGTCAATGACAACCCAAGGAATGATGTACTCGCTCTCAACTGTTCCGTTCTCAAAGTAAATCTGCAGAACTTCAACAGTCTTTGCTGCGATTGCTGTAGCATCCTGAAGAAGTGTCGCCTTCATTTCGCCGTTGCTGATAGACTCATATGCGCTTGGAATTCCGTCTATGCCGAAAACAAGAACATCGTCACAGCTCTTTCCCTGCCCCTTGATAGCCTCAACAGCGCCGACTGCCATCTCGTCGTTCTCGCAGATAACTGCATTCAATTCCGTAGACTGGAGCCAGTTTTCAGTGGTAGACATGGCCTCTGCAGTCTTCCAGTTTGCGGCGAGAGAAGAGAATACGGTAATATCGGGATAGTTCTTGAGAATGTTGTCAATGCCGGCGGTGCGCTTGATGGCTGCGTCAAGGCCGTCAGGACCACGGAGAATGCCGATATTGCCCTTGCCGCCGAGCAGATTTGCCGCGTACTCCATGAGAATCTCGCCGGCGCTGAGGTCATCGCATCCGACATAGCACAGGGCGCCGCTCATATCGTCCATTTTGCAATTGACGATGATCATGGGGATATTGGCTTCAACAGACTCCTGAAGGACAATACCGCAGGCAGATGCATCGTTCGGGCTAATGAGAATCATGTCAACGCCGCGTGCGATATAGTTTTCAACCTGCTCGACCTGCTTGACAGGGTCACCCTGAGGATCGGAACTGAGAAATGTTGCGCCAAGGCCTTCAACGGACTCCTTGATACAATCGGTAAGAGTTACCTGAAGTTCGTTTGAAAGATTTGCGGGACTCCATGCGATGGTGAGCGCAGAATAGTCAACGCCTTCGGCTGACGTAGCTTCCGAGGCAGACGGTTCGGCGGTGGGGACCTCGGCAGTGGAAGTTTCGGCGGCAGGAGCCGCTGCCTGCTGACCGCAAGCGCAAAGAGCGAAGAGCATGCAGAGAATCAATGCTGACGCGAGAATTTTTTTCATCATAATTTTTCCTTTCATGTTTTCATTTTTTTGTTTATAAACATGGGCAGGTAATTGCCCATATTTTACTGCTTGTGTGAATTTTCATCAATAAAAACAGCAACGATGATAATGAAGCCTTGAATTATATCCTGAATATAAGATTGTATATTCAGAAGATCCATGCCGTTGTTCAGCAGGCCTATTATAAGTACACCGGCCAGCGTGCCAAGCATGTTTCCTATGCCGCCTGTCAAGCTGGTGCCGCCGAGAACAGCGGCCGCAATGGCATCAAGCTCGTAACCGCTGCCGGCAATAGGTGTTGCCGTACGCACACGGGCGGAAAGAACAATACCGGCAATCGCGGCGCACAGGCCGGAGATTACATATACCCAAACAGTTATGGCTTTGTCCTTTATTCCGCAGGCCCTCGCGGCGAGCTGATTGCCGCCTACGGCATATGTTTGGCGGCCGAACTTGGTTCTCTTCAGAACAAACCCACCGATAAGCATGATGACGAAGAAGATAATTATCGGAAGCGGAATACCCAAAAGACTGCCTGCGCCGATTACGTTATATTCCTCTTTCAATCCGGGAATGGGAGAGCCGTTGCGCATCAGCAACGCAGCGCCGGAGGCCATCAACTGAGTGCCGAGAGTCACGATAAATGCGGGCACCTTACCACTTGCAACTAGGAGACCGTTTACAAGACCTATGGCCACTCCGACAGCGACCGAAACCGCAATGGCAAGCATGACAGGATACGGACTGCCTTTCTGTATAAGTGAACAGCCGACCATTGCAGAAAAAGTGAGCACTGAGCCGACGGACAAGTCTATCCCGCCTGTAATAAGGACAAACGTCATACCAACGGCAAGAATACCGTTTATCGATAGCTGCCTAAGCATATTGAGCAAATTTGCTTTTGAAAGAAAGAAATCCGAGGAGAACGTCATTACGGCAAAAAGGGCAATGAAGATAACAAAAACACGGTATTTCATCAGCAGATTTGCAAGGTTACTTTTTTTCTTCATAATTGAATCTCCATTTACAAGCCGGCGGCCGCGGCAAGTATTTTTTCCTGAGTGGCATCCGCGCGGTCAAATACCGCGCTTATTCTGCCTTCGCACATAACCGCAATGCGATCGCTCATTCCGAGAATCTCCGGCATTTCCGAGGAAACCATTATTACGCAGTTGCCTTCGGCGGCAAAGTTGTCAATCAGTCTGTATATCTCCGACTTTGCGCCGACATCTATTCCCTTGGTCGGCTCATCAAGAATAAGAATTTTCGGTCCGGTGGACATCCATCTGGCAAGAATAACCTTTTGCTGATTGCCGCCCGACAGATGCATGAGCAGAGTGTCCCGGCTGTTGGCTTTGACCGCGAGACGTTTCTGATATTCATCACAGACAGAAATTTCTCTGCGGGTATCTATAACACCCATTCGGCAATATTTCTCCAGATTAGCCATTGTTATATTTTCTTTGACACTGCCGACCAGATTCAGGCCAACATTCTTCCTGTCTTCGGAAACGAAGGCTATACCGTTTTCAATTGCGTCACCGGGCGTGTGAATGTTGACCTTTTTGCCGTTAATAAATACATTTCCACCCGTCTTGCTTCTGAGCCCGAACACGGTTTCAACGACCTCTGTTCGTCCCGCTCCGATAAGCCCCGAGAAGCCGAGAACCTCACCGGCACGGACTTCAAATGAAATGTCCTCAAACCTGTTTTCACTGCTGAGATTCTCCACCTTGAGCACAACGTTGCCGAATTCATGATGTGTCTTGTGGAACTGCTGGTCAAGCGTGCGTCCGACCATAAGTGATATGAGTTTATTGTGGTCAAAGTTGGCAATGACATCGTGCCCTACAAAACTGCCGTCTCGCAGAACCGTAATTTCATCGGCAATTTCAAATATCTCCTCTATCTTGTGAGAGATATATATAATGGACTTACCGCGGGCTTTAAGATCACGCACGGTTTCATACAAGCGGCTTACTTCTGCCTCTGTAAGCGCCGAAGTCGGCTCGTCCATGATGATGATATCGGCGGCGGCAGATACTGCTTTCGCGATTTCAACAAGCTGCATTTCCGCAACGCTCAATTGTTTCATTTTAATCTTGGGGTCTATATTTATACCCAGATCTTGAAATATCCTGATCGTTTCAGCCGACATGCGTTTTTCATCAATTACGGGGCCTTTCATAAATTCGCGGTTCATAAACATGTTTGCGGACACAGAAAGTTCATGAAAAGCCGAAAGTTCCTGATGAATCATCGAAATACCGAATGAACGTGCGTCAGAGGGAGACGTTATTTCGGTTTTATGTCCATTGAGAACAATTTCTCCTGAGGTCTTGGGGTATATGCCGCAGAGAATTTTCATCAGAGTAGATTTCCCTGCGCCGTTTTCACCCATTAGCGCATGGACTGAGCCTCGCTTGAGTGTGAAATCCACGTTATTTAAAACGCTGACTCCGCTAAACTCCTTGCATATACCGCGCATTTCCAAAACATTGGCGTCGCTGATTTTAATCACCCCTTCTGATACATAGTGTTTCCGTTATCGTGTCAAAAGTCCTCTCTGACAAATTCAGCGCCGCCGATAATGTTGCGCGGAGCAAGCGCAATTTTCCCGAGAATGGCATACTGAGATGCATGACCTGCAGCGGGGATGTTGCCCGGAAGGTGATGTATAGTGGAGTATGCAAGCGTTGCGAATTTTATCGCCTCTTTATATTCCGGCGGAATACCGATCTCATCAGATGTCGTAACATCGATATTAGCCGGCATTCTTGCGCGAAGTTCCTTCATAATCTGCGGGTTTTTTACGCCGCCGCCGGAGCAGTACATTTTTTTGGTTTCGTTGATAATATGCGCGGGAACATTATCATACATGCTGCGTACAATGGCTGCTGCGGTAAAGGCGCAGGCTGTTGCAAGAATATCCTCCTTACGAAGATAGCTGAACTTTTCGATGGTGGCGGAAATATATTCGGCGTTATAGTCAGCGACCCATCCGGACCTGGGAACAGGACGGTCAAAGAACGGGTGGTGCATGAAATAGTCAAGCAACTTCTCGTTGACCCTGCCCGAGGAGGCAATGAGCCCGTCTTTGTCATATTCAGCGCCAAACAGCTCCCTGCACATGTAATTGGAAACGACGTTTCCCGGCCCGGTGTCAAAACCAAGCATATGCGCTCTGTTGGAACAGGCAACATGAAGGTTTGCGATACCACCGATATTGAGCGTCATAGTGGGATACGGCAGGTGACGGAAGAGGACAAAGTCAAGATACGGCATCAGCGGAGCTGCCGCGCCTCCAAAGGTGTGGTCTGCAGGCCGGAAATGAGTAACGGTGTCAATGTTGGTCAGATTCGCAATTACCGAGGTGTCGCCCATTTGCATACCGGCGGGATATTTTTTAGAAAGCCAGCGTCCGGGCCAGTCAGCCTTTTCTTCCTCACTCATTTCCGCGATAGCCTTGTGATCAGGCTGCTCCTGGTAAATAGTTTGGGTATCAAGTCCCAGAACTTTGACCTTTAACGGATCGATATCATGCTCTTTCATAAATTGAGCAGCTTTTTCGGCAAAGACGGCGCCGCATATGTAGTTCAAACGATTAAGGCCGATCATATCCACCTTGTTTTCAAAAGAATCCCTCACTGTTGAGGCAACTTCTTTTGGCCACTCATACGAACCGCCGCACAAGAACTTAGGCGCTTTTGGAAAGCCATCCTCGGCAATTTCGGTTTCCGCAAGAACAACGTCGATCCCGTCAAATGAAGAACCGCTGTTCATACCCATAATAAGATCCATTGTTTTCTCTCCTTTATATTTATGTTTTTTTAACTTTATCAGAATGACTGAGAACGTTCTCTTTTTTGCGTAAATATCTTGCAGTTGCATGTAAACCTCGTTGATATTACAGAGGCTTACATGAACTGCGTATCTTAAGCTCGGAATCTATAATTATGTGCTGTGGTTCCTGTGAAGTTTTGCTTTCGATTCTTTTGATAATTTGCTGCGTAGCTACACGGCCGATCTCTTCCGGAAATTGAAGCAGCGTGGTCAAGCCGATAAGTTTGTTCATACCGGCATCATCCCAGCAGACTATAGAAAACCTGCTTTTATCATAAAAATCAAGCTTTTCAAGCAAAAGCATGACTATTTCCGCAAGACTGTTATTGAGCAGCATTATAGCTGTCAAATCCTTATTGCAAAGGAAATACTTACTGAGTTCTTTTTCGTAATACAGGTTTTTGCTACGTGTGGGCTTCATTACGCGCTTTTCGGCAAATTCAATTTTCCGGTCCGAAAGCGCTTTTTTGTACCCTTCAATACGATCTGTTATAGTTGAGTAATCCCCCGTACCGAGGATACCGATTTTTTTGTGCCCGAGCGCAAGAAGATAGCTTGTCGTCTTATATCCTGCGGCGGTGTTATCGCTTTCGATTAAATCCAGATCAAGCCCGTCAACTCGGCGGTCAACAAGAACTATCGGCGTTCCGCCGCAGTATATGGCTGCTTTCTCTTTTGTAAATTTGGATTGAGTAATAGAGGAGGAAAGGATAATACCATCGACCATTCGAGCCTGCAGGTTTACAATGTGCCGCATTTCAACGTCGGGATCCTCATTTGTGTTGCAAACGATTACATTGTATCCATGCTGCGCGGCTTCTTCTTCTATAGCGCTGACCATATTTGCAAAAAAGCTGTTGGAAACAGAGCCTACAATTACTGCGATTGTCTTTGTTTTTTTTGAGCGCAAGCCCTGCGCAACCACATTAGGAGAATATCCGAGCGCGGATATAGCAGACATAACGCGCTCACGGGTTTTTATACTAACTGTTCCATAACCGCCTACGACCCTTCCGACGGTTGCGGTAGAAACGCCGGCATATTCCGCAACATCTACTATGGAAACACGGCTGTCATTCATTCGTGGCTCCTATATCATTGTTTAATGGCTGACACTGAGAACGTTCTCTTTTGAGCGTATTTATCATATTCCAATAAATTTGTCTTGTCAATAGGTAAAATTCTTTTCGGAAATTTTCACAGAATTTCCGTGCTTGCTTTGTTCAAAACCACAAAATTTTGCGCGCATATTACACTGATACTGAAAACTGATTAAAACATTTAATGACAATTAAATGTTTTAATAGCCG
>CAVHIP010000095.1:0-8297 GCA_963636125.1 Oscillospiraceae bacterium
GGAAACGATTTTGTAATCATCGACAATCGCGGCGGGGAAATTCCGGAGGGCGAGCTGAGCGGACTTGCGATAAGGCTATGCGCCGCGCACACCGGAGTCGGGGCGGACGGACTTATGGTCGTCACGCAAAGCCGTATCGCCGATTACGGGATGCTTTTTTACAACAGCGACGGGAGTCTCGGGGAGATGTGCGGCAACGGGGCGCGGTGCATCTGCCGTTACGGTTACGAAAACGGCCTTGCAGGTGAGGAGCAAAGGGTCGAGACGACGGCGGGCGTTGTAACAGGCAAACGGATAGACGAACGGCGCTATCGCGTGCGGCTCAACGATCCTTCGGTTATTGACGCGCACAGAGCCGCGCGAATCGGTGGCAAGGAATACGACTGTTTTTATATAGAGCTGGGCAATCCCGGAATTCCGCACGCGATAGTCCTGCTCGATGATTGGGACAGCATAAGCGCCGACAAGCTCCTCGAACTCGGGAAGGCGCTTCGATGGGCGAAGGAATTCCCCAAGGGGGCGAACGTCACATTTGTGAAGCGTCTGCATGACAACACCTTCAAAGCCGTCACATTTGAGCGCGGCGTGGAGGATTTCACACTTGCATGCGGGACAGGATGCGGCTCAACCGCCGCGGCGCTCGCCGTACTCGGGATAACCTCCGGCGAGGACGTCACGGTGAACATGCCGGGCGGAGATATCGAGGTAAGCCTTGACGCTTCCGGCGGAACGGTCAAAGATATCTACATCACCGGCCCCACGGCGATTGTGTTCAAAGGGGAACTTTTTGAAATATAGCGGCAAAAATCCGACATGTTTTTAAGGATGAAAAGATATGGGTATTGTTGTAATCGGCAGTGTGTTTGTGGATATCAAGGGCTTTCCGAACGGGAAATACAATCCCGGCGGCAGAAACGCGGGGCGCGTGATGACGATGCACGGCGGCGTGGGGCGCAATGTGGCCGCGGATATTGCCGGCATCGGGCTTAATCCGGCGTTCGTGTCGCTTGTGGATGACACGGATGAGGGTGAGGCGGTAATAAAAAAGCTCGCTTCTCGCGAAACGAACACCGACTATATCCTGAAAACGCCCGGCGGAATGGGCATGTGGCTTGCGGTTTTTGACGAGACGGGCGACATAGTCGCCTCCATTTCAAACCGCCCCGACTCCTCCGCGCTGGAACGGCTTATTGAGGAAAAAGGTGACGAGATTTTCGCCGATTGCGACAGTATTGTTCTGGAAGTGGACCTTGGCAGCGGCATTGTCAAGGACGTTTTGCATTTTGCGAAAAAATACGGCAAGAAGGTATTCGGGGTTGTCGCCAACATCAGCATTGCCGCGCAAAGGCGCGAGTTTTTGCAGGAGATTGACTGCTTCGTGTGCAATCTCGAGGAGGCGGGGCAGCTGTTTCTGAGCAAATGCGAAGCCCTTTCTCCGGAAGAAATCTGTGCGGAGCTCCGAAAGGATATAGAAAGCGCGAAAATTCCGTCGATGGTCGTCACGATGGGCAGTAAGGGTGCGGTATACGCGTCTCTCGCGGGCGAATACGGCGTTTTCCCGGCAAGGAAAGTCAATGTACGCGACACCACCGGCGCGGGCGACGCTTTCTGCGCGGGCGTCGCAATAGGGCTTACCCACGGGAAATCCCTGCGCGAAGCGGTGGAGATAGGCACGCGGCTTGCTGCCTCCGTAATTATGATTGCGGAAAACACCTGCCCCAAATTTCTGCCGACAGAGCTCGGCCTCGATATTGACACAGAAAACTAAACCCGACGCCGTATAACACGGCGCCGGGTTTATAATAATTCTCTGTTATTTATGCCAATGCCGCTTTTTTTGCCTGCTTGGCCGCATACATCTCCTGATCCGCTTTTTCTATCAGCTTTTCGGTGTCGCCGATAGTGGCGCACGTGCCGCTCGCTACGCCTATGCTGAGGCCGAGCTTCATCTGGGAAACGCCGTTGTCGTTCGCGGCCTGTATTTTCTGCTCTATCTCGGCGAGAATCTTGGCGTCCTCGGTTTGGCTGATATTCTTGCCGATCATGATAAACTCATCACCGCCGTAGCGGCAGAGGAACAGCGCGCGCCCCCAGTTCCCGGCTACGTGCTTGAGCGTGTTCGCAAGGAAACGGATTATCTTGTCTCCCTCGCGGTGACCGTATTTGTCGTTTATCGTCTTGAAATTGTCCACATCCATCATGAAAATGCTCAGCTGCTGAGCGCCTTTTTCAACCGCATCCTTGAGATAATAGTGAAGCGCGCCCCTGTTGTTGAGACCGGTCAGCGAGTCTTTTTGGATATTCGCCCTCATTTCTCTGGCGAGGAGCAGCACAATGGATATTGCGACGCCACACTGCATCGCGCTCACGCACAGAGAGAACATCTGGCAGGTGGAGGCGATTACGGGAATGATAATGAACTCGAAGTACGGGCGTAGCTTTTGCTTTTCAATTTTGCTCTTCGCCTTCTTAATGCAAGCATAGACCTTCACGGTCGCAACGACCAAATAGCCCCACGCGACAATCCAATGAACAATAACGCCGCCGCTTCTCGTATAGTCGTTAGATTCATCAATGGTGAACATGAGGCCGGTTATCGGGGTACTCAGAATAAGCAGCGTACACATCGCAAAGATAACTGCCTCCGCAATGGACGGCTTCCCCGGACGGCCGAGGGTGATTTCGACATAGTTCAGCCACGCCCAGCATACGCCGATAACGCCTTCATAGTACACAACATTGGCAATAATCAGCATTTCCCTTGCGCCGGTGAATGTCTTTTTTTCGCAGAGGATCGTCACACAGTCGGTAACGCACATTGCCATCGCGCAAATGATAACCCAGCGGAGGGAGCGAGTCTTAACTGATGCAATCTGATTGGACTCCTGCATAAAGCACATAGCGCCTACGAGCAGCAATATGCTCATAATATTCACCTGCAGATTTTCAACCATTCCATCTCTCCCCTTCCGGCAGTTTTATTTGCGTCATTCCGCAATCGGGCAAAAATACCGTCATCATTATCGTGATAAATAACCAAGATAATTATACATCAACGCTTCGATTCTGTAAAGCATCAAATATTGCAGGTTGCAAAGCAGGCGCAAAATCTGTATAATATTAAAAAAATACAGCGTATCATAGGTTGTTATTCCCGATGAATTTCAGGAGGCAGGACAATGAACAGAACTCTCAAGAAAATTCTCATAACGGCGCTTCTCGTACTCATCGCTGTTATATCCGCGTTGCCCGTTGCGGACATGATGTCTTCCGGCGAGACAAACGCGTGGATCATCTCCTCCATTGACGAGAAGGTCGACACCGTGCTCAAGCTGACATCATCCTCCGCGCTTGTTTCCGCCGGTATCTCCGCGATTCCCGGCGACACGGCGACCCCGATTGCCGAGAAGCTGGCGGATTTTACGCAGTATTTTCTGCTCATCCTATGCGTTTTGTATACGGAGAAATTTCTTCTCTCCGTGATAGGCATCGCCGTGTTCAGAGTGCTTATTCCCTGCGCCTGCGTCCTTGCAATAGTAAGCGTCTACCGTATGCCGAAGCTCATGGGCAGACTCGCCTTCAAAATTTTCGTCTTCGCCATCGCGCTGTATATTGTCATTCCGCTGAGCGTGGGCATTTCAGACAAGGTATATGACAGCTTCGACTCGGCGATAGAAAACACGCTCGTCACGGCTCAGGAGTTCACGGACGACACATCGGAGCTTGCCGAGGCGGAAAATGACTCATCGCTTTTAGGCAAGATAATGGACAAGCTGTCAGAGACCACCTCGGGGCTTGCCTCCAAGGCGGCGGACATTCTCAACAGGTTTATCGAAACTCTCGCCGTGATGATCGTCACTTCTTGCGTTATACCGATACTTGCCCTTGTGTTTTTCATCTGGTTTGTCAAGCTTCTCACCGGAATCGATCTCTTCAAATATATTCCGGCGCCCAAGACTCACGGCAGACCTCGCCCCGACGCCCAGCCGGATGAATGATGCAAATTTTAAGTACTTAATCAAGCGATAAGGAGATAGTTTTTTATGGAACTCGGAATTAAAGGACGCGCGGAAGTCGTCGTCAGCGAAGAGAACGTCGCGAGCAAAATCGGCTCGGGCGTTGTGGATGTGTTCGCTACGCCCAATCTTATCGGCCTTATGGAGGAAGCCGCGCAGACATCGGTTGCCCCGTATCTTGACGCAGGCATGACGACGGTCGGCACGAAGCTCAATGTCAGCCATGACGCGGCGACGCCTATCGGCATGAAGGTGTGGGCGGAAAGCGAACTGACCGAGATAGACGGCAGGCGGCTTGTTTTCAGCGTAAAGGCCTATGACGAATGCGGCCCGGTCGGGCAGGGCGAGCATGAACGCTTTATCGTCAAGCTCGACAGGTTCATGGAAAAGGTCAACGCAAAGAAGAAATAAGAGGTATCCCGATGAATTATGAGATTTATATTCCCGCGGATTTTACTAAATATCTGGACTGCTTCAATCGCAGGAAATTTGAGGATGCCTGCGATAAATATCTGAAACAGTGCCGGCCTTTTTTCGACGAGCTTGAGCTTTGCGAAGACATCGACGCTGTTGCGAAAGAGCTTGTGCAGTGGATAGACGGCAGAGTGAGCGGGCTTTTCAAACAGAGGAAATTTTGCGATCTGCAATACTTCCTGCTGACCTTCGCCGCGCCCGCCGCGCTTGAGCAGAACAGCGAAAAAGCGAGCGCCTTTGCCGAGGCCGTGAAAAACGAGTGGATCGCGCATCACCCCGACATGCCTTATGAATGCGTTGCTTTCGAAAGGCTCAAAAACGGATTCAGCAACAAAATTTTCGGTTTAAATATAGGCGGGTTCAAATGAAAGAAAAGCTTATAAACAATCTGAACAATACAAAAAACACTGCGCACTACCTGCGGATTATTGCCTGTGCCTATGTGGCGTATACCTGCGGAAATGTCTGCGTCGAATATTTCCGCGGCGACGATGTTTCCCTCGTGCTGTTAATCCTTTCGGCGATTATTGCGATTCTGGCGTTTTGCATCGCCGCCGTCAGCCTGTGGGCGGTTCTGAAGGGCTACAGCGTCGAATACAACGGCAATCCCCCTTGGGCGGCGACCACCGATGATAACGAGAACGAGTCTTTGCCGGAGGAATCCGACTCAGACGCTCCCGCCGAGAACAGTGATGATGAAGGCGCAGCGGAAGATGCGTCTAAAGAAAACGGAGATAATAACGTCGGCGATAATCAATAATCGATAATATCAAGTTCCCCTGCCGCAGATGCGGCAGGGGAACTTGGTGTTTTATGGGTGGAAATATCAGGAAGTAATGCATGACTTGTTTGCTGCGAGAGTATTTTTGTTATTTTTTGCACAAAATCGGTTGCAAACGGATGGCGACTGTGCTATTATATAGGCAGTGCTGGTATAGCCAGAGCTGTGGGTGTTGCCGATGAAACGGCAATATCCGGGCAAACAGGTCAATTCCGGCTTGCTCAAAAAAGATTTTGAAAGGAGCACATCTATGGCAAAATATGATGTAGTTGTCGTAGGCGCGGGTAACGCCGGTCTGTCTGCGGCACTCCAGTGTCAATTGGCAGGCAAGAAAACCCTGCTGATTGAACAGCACAATCTCCCCGGCGGAGCCGCCACGTCTTTCCGCAGAGGCCGCTTTGAAATCGAGCCGTCTCTCCACGAAATATGCGACTACGGCCCTGCCGACAATCCCGGCGACGTCCGGAACATACTCGATCAATACGGCGTTAAGCTCGAATGGCTCGAGGTTCCGGATTGCTTCCGCTGCATTTCCACTTATTCCGACGGCACGCCTATGGACGTTACGATGCCCTCCGGAATAGACAATTTCATCGCGGCGATGGACAAATATGTCCCCGGCTGCCATGAAAAGATGGTAGATCTCTTCGAGCTGTTCGATGAGGTCCTCCGCGGTATCGCCTACATTACCGCTTCCAAAGGCCATGCCGATTCCAAGGTTCTTCAGAGCGATTATCCCAACATGCTCCGCACCGGCGCATACTCCACGAAGAAGGTTTTCGACGCTCTCAAGCTGCCGCAGAAATGCCAGGATATTTTGTCCATCTATTGGTCCTATCTCGGCGTCGACATGGAAAATCTCGCGTTTATCCACTATGCCGCAATGGTGCATAAATATGTCTCCCGCGGCGCGTACATCCCGGGACATACATCGCATGAATATTCCACCGCTATGGTTGAGCGTCTGCGTGAAGTCGGCGGAGATATATGGTTCAACTGCCGTGCCGAAGAGTTCCTCTTTGACGGCGACCGTCTGTGCGGCGTGAAGACGAACATGGGGCAGATTGACTGCAAGTATGTTCTCGCGAACATCAACCCCGATATAATCTACGGCAAGATGATGCCGAAGGAGCTTGTCCCCGAACGTGAGAAGAAGCTGAGCGCGGCGCGCAACCGCCGTTTCGGCGCGCGTATGTACACCGCGTATTTCTGCATGGACAAGAGCGCCGAAGAGCTCGGCATTAAAGACTACAACACCTTCCTGCCCGGCACATCCGATTCCGCGAAGGAATACAAGGACATTATGGGCGGCGTCAAGACCAACGACTATTCCATATTCCTCTGCTACAACATTGTTCAGCCGGAGTTCTCCCCCAAGGGAACATGCGTCTGCTCATTCACCACGTTCGGCGAGCCGAAGGAATGGAGCGAGCTTAAGCAGGAGGATTACTTCCGCTTCAAGACCGATTTTGCGAAGAAGATGCTCAAATCCGTCAAGGAAAAGATGGGCGTCGACCTCAGCGGACACATCGAGGAGATGGCTATTGCGTCCCCGTGGACATTCGCCCGTTACCTCGGCACTCCGGAAGGCTCCGTCTACGGTTACGAGACCACCGGTTGGGACGGCATGATGGCGCGTATGATGATGCTCGGCAGCGACTATCCCATCAAGGGGCTCCGCCCCATCGGCGCAGCCGGTCCCAGAGGCGACGGTTACTCCGCGGCTATCATCTGCGGTCAGCTTATGGCATTCAACGCCATCAAGGAACTTAACGAAGAAGGAGGCAACAAGTAATGGCGCTTAACGTAAAAGTCGGACTTATAGGCAAGTTTGATATGCTTAAGTTCAAGAACATGGCAAAAGTTCGCGAACAGGCCATTCAGGCTGCTCCCGCAAAGGAAATCAACGGCGATTTCCAAATCAACATCAACGCGAAAAAGCTTCATCCGGACTATCAGCGTCTGGTCATCGCCGACATTATAGATCACGCGGACGCAAAGGCGAAAACCTTCGTGTTCAAACGCGAGGACGGCGAGCCGTTCCCGTACTTCCGCGCAGGACAGTACATTTCCCTCAAGCTTCCTCTCGAGGGCAGCTTTGTTACACGCTCCTATTCTCTCTGTTCCTCCCCGAAAGACGCGCTTTCCGGCACAGCCGCCATCACCATCCGCTCCAATCCCGGCGGATTTGCGGCGGACAAGCTGCTTGAAACGCTCAAAGTCGGCAATGTCATCACCGCTTCCGATCCTCAGGGCTTCTTCTATTATGAAGATCTCAGAGATGCGAAGACGGTTATCGGCCTCGCGGGCGGTTCGGGTATAACCCCGTTCCTGTCCATGGCATACGCTCTGCGTGACGGCGTTGAGGATTTCAACCTCGTGCTTCTGTTCGGCTCCCGTGATGAAAAGAACATTCTTTTCAAGAAAGAGCTGGACGAAATCGCCGCTGCCTGCCCCAAGTTCAAGGTCATTCATGTTCTCTCCGATGAGGAGAAGGAAGGCTATGAGCACGGCTTTATCACGGCTGATCTGATAAAGAAGTACGCTCCTGAAAATGAGGAGTATTCTGTATATCTCTGCGGTCCGGAGGCTATGTACCGCTTCCTGAAGCCGGAGATTGCAAAGCTCGGTCTGCCCGAGAGGCTGTTCAGGCGCAAGATGATTGACGTGACCAAAGAAGTCTGGAACTGCCCCGGATATCCCGCAGAGTGCAAGGGGAAGAGCTTCGATGTCACCGTCAAACAGGGCGCGGCTGAATACAAAATCAAGGCTGTCGCGGAAGAACCCGTTCTGGTCGCTATAGAGCGCGCCGGCATCAAGGCTCCGTCCCGCTGCCGCAGCGGCGAGTGCGGATGGTGCAGAAGCAAGCTCGTCTCCGGTACCGTTTATATCCCTGAGGAGAACGAGCTTCGCCGCTGGGCCGATGTGAAATACGGCTACATCCACCCCTGTTCCTCCTTCCCCACCTCCGATCTCGTAATCGAGGTTCCGGGCGAATATCTCGGCTGATAATATCAATTGCTCCG
>CAVHIP010000096.1:0-8268 GCA_963636125.1 Oscillospiraceae bacterium
TCCCGATGAGGTTATTTGTGATATTTTCTCACGCCAGAAGCATTTTGTCGTCCGCTTCGGTGGAGCCGCTCGCGTCCGAGAACAGAGCCAGCAGATCCGGCACGGTGAGCTTTTTCTTCTCCTCGCCCGAAATATCCACGACGACGCGGCCGGCGTCCATCATGATAAGGCGGTTTCCGTGGGCGATGGCGTCTCTCATGTTGTGGGTGACCATGAGCGTCGTGAGGTTGTTTTCCGCGACGATACGGTCGCTGAGCTCCAGAACCTTCGCGGCGGTTTTGGGATCGAGCGCGGCGGTGTGCTCGTCAAGCAGCAGGAGCTTGGGCTTTTGCATTGATGCCATGAGCAGCGTCAGCGCCTGACGCTGTCCGCCGGAGAGGAGCTTTACCTTTGTCGTCAGTCGCTCGTCAAGGCCCAAACCGAGCGGGGCGAGCAGCTTGCGGTATTCTTCGCGCTCGCTGTTGGTGATGCCCCATTTGAAGCCGCGCTTCTTTCCGCGTCTTGCCGCCAGCGCGAGATTTTCCTCTATCCACATATCGCCGGCTGTGCCCATCATCGGGTCCTGAAAGACGCGGCCGATATCGGAGGCGCGCTTATGCTCGGGAATACCCGTGATGTTTTTCCCGTCGAGAATTATCGAGCCGCTGTCAACGCGGAGAGTGCCCGCGACAGCGCCGAGCATGGTGGATTTGCCCGCGCCGTTGCCGCCGATTACGGTGACAAAGTCGCCGTCGTTAAGCGTCAGCGATACGCCGTTGAGCGCGATTTTCTCATTCACGGTGCCGGGGTGGAAGGTCTTGTAAATATTATTTATCTCAAGCATGGCGGGCAGCTCCTTTTTGCGCGATAGTATTTTTGAAGTGGGGGACGGCGAGGAAGATCGCGACGATTGCGGCGGAGAGCAGCTTGAGGTCGTTCGTGTTGAGACCGAGCTGCAATACTATCTGCAAAACGAGGTAGTAGACAATCGCGCCGATAGACACCGCCAGCAGGCGCAGTCCGAAATTCCTGAAAATCTTGCCGAGCAGGCTCTCGCCGATGATAATCGCGGCAAGCCCGATGACGATCGCGCCGCGCCCCATGTTGACATCCGCCGAGCCCTGATATTGACTCAGAAGTCCGCCGGCAAGGGCGACAATGCCGTTTGAAAGGGAAAGCCCGACAACAATGTTCTTTCTCGTGTTGATGCCCTGCGCGCGCGCCATATTGGGGTTTGCGCCCGTCGCGCGGATAGAGCACCCGATTTCCGTGCCGAAAAACCAATACATCAGAAATATAAGCACAACAGTGATAAAAATAAGCAGGGGCATGGGGTTTTGCAAGCTCAGTTCGCGCACAAATCGCTGTGATACGATGATGTCATATTTATCCACGCTGACCGCCTGATTGGCCTTGCCGCCCATAACGCGGAGGTTGACCGAGTACAGAGCGAGCTGAGTCAATATTCCCGCGAGAATCGCCGGAATACCGCAGCGGGTGTGCAGCTCGCCGGTGACAAATCCGGCGCACGCACCGGCTAAAAACGCGCAGACAATGGCGAGCCACGGATTCATGCCGCCGCGTATAAGCATAACGCAGACAGCGCCGCCGAGCGCCATGGTTCCGTCAACGGTAAGGTCGGAAACATTGAGGATGCGGAATGTGACATACAGGCCTATTGCCATCAGCCCCCAGACGAGACCTTGGGTGACCGCGCCGGGCAGAGAATTGAGAAGCGAAGTGAGCAGCATTATTATTTTTCCCTTTCTTATCAGGCTCTCTGCCCGAGAAGCGCGAAGCTCCTCAGGCAGGATGCCTTGTATTATATCAGCCCTCGATTGCCACGTAGTCCTCAATGGGGGTCAGACCGAGAAGCTCGCACATTGCGGGGTTGTATTTAGGCGTTGCGGGCGCGTATTCAATAGGCATGGCGGAGATATCGCTTTCGCCCTTGAGAATTTTCGCGGCCATCTTGCCGGTGGTGACGCCGAGATCGTAGTAGCTGATGGACAGCGTGCACACGCCGCAGCCGGCGCATATTCCCTCTTCGCCGGTGACAGCCGGAACCTTTGCGGCGGTGAGGATGTTGCCGATGCTCTCAACGTTGGAAGCGGCGGTGTTGTCGGTGGGGATGTAGATGACATCGGAGGAGGCGGCCGCCTTTTCGGTCACGGAGGCGACATCGTTCGAGTCGGTGAAGGCAAACTGAGTGCAGGTAAGGCCCATCTCGGTCAGAACCTTCTCAACCTCTTCTACCTGGTAGAGGGAGTTGGCCTCTGCAGAGCAGAACAGCAAGCCGACGTTCTTCGCATCGGGGAACCATTCTGTTATCATTTCCGCCTGCTGCTGCAGATCCGCGAGGTCGGATGTGCCGGAGATGTTGCCGCCGACAGTGCCGGAGAAATCGTCGATGTCAAGCGCAACGCCGTAAGCGGTCACGGATGTGCCGAGGATGGGGATGTCGGATGTCGCGGAGGCGGCGGCGGTCAGCGCGGGAGTGGCGTTGGCCATGATGAGGTCAACATCGGAGGAAACGAAGGTGTTGACTATGGTGGAGCAGTTCGCGATGTCTCCGGAGGCGTTCTGCACGTCGATTACGACGTTCTCGCCGAACTCCTCGGTCAGCGCGTCAACAAAGCCCTGCGTGGCGGCATCGAGTGCCGTGTGCTGAACAAGCTGGCAAACGCCGACGCGGAATGTCTTGGCTTCGGTCTCTGCGGTTGCCTCCGCTGCAGCGCTTTCCGCGCTCGCGTCGGCGGCAGTTTCGGAAGCGGTCTCTGCGGTTGGCTCTGCGGCGGGAGCTGAGCTCTGTCCGCATGCGGTAAAGGCAAAAAGCATAGTCATTGCCAAAAGGACGCTGAGTAATTTTTTCATTTTAAGTTCTCCTTCAAAAAAATTAAATCCCCCGTTCCGGTCGGAACAGGGGATTGTAAACAAGTTAAGTAGCTTTCCTATGCCCTCTGTGTTACCGGAATATTCTTTTCGGCGCAGCAAAAATAGCCCTCAAAATAGAAGGCAGCATAGGTATAATAGAAGCCCATAGCGGACTTGAGATTTCTGTCTATCATCTTGCTTGCCATTACGGACTCCTTTCCGCTGCAAAAGCAGCTGTGTTTCATGTGCTATACTTTAATTCTTTTACGTATAAAAGTAAAGAGGCAATGTTGCACGAAATATTCGGGCGAAGCGCATCGATTTTGCACGTAAATGTCAAATTTGCCCGCAAAATCCGTTTTTTCGCAAAATCGGGCTTAATCCGCCAGCCCCTCGTTTTCCTCCTGGCGGAAAATATCGTCGCTCTGTCGGGCAACTTCGAATTTGCCGATGATGGTGCGCAGGCGCGGAAGACTGAGCGTGATATACCCGCTCTCCGGCGCGTGGCAAATGCCTCTGTTGATGAGACGCTCTATGTATTTTGTGAACTCGTCATGCTTCATTTCAACCTTGTTGTACAGATCTATCAGACTGATTTTTTGCCCCTCCGTGGGCATTTCGCAGATTATGACCTTCTCCGCCTCGGTGGATTCGCTCCATATTGCGCGATAGACAAAGTCCACCAGCAGATGATCGAACTTGTCAACGATCTCCTCGAAGGTGCAGCTGTCGCGATATTCCCAGTAGAGCATGCCCAGCGCCTGAAACGCGAACGGGTAGCCCATGGTGAGAGCGGCCATTTTCTCGGCATCTTCTTCGGAAATGTCGAAAAACCGGGCGTATCTGCTCTTGATTTCGGAAATGTCGAGAGAGGTCAGCGTGAATTTCGGCACGCGCAGGAGGAAGGAATAGTCCGCGATCTTCTGCATCTGCATCACGTCGCCGGAATTCAGGACGATGTGGGAGCGGTTCGGCAGGAAGGAGAGGTTCAGATCGTTCTGGAAGCCGCTGATATTTTCGTACAGCCCCGTCATGAGCAGGTAGATATCAAAGCCTTTTCTCACGAGAAGCTGGAACTGACTCATAAACGTGCGCATATTCTCGTCCACGGACGCGTCGTCGATTGTGACGAGAACTTTCTTGTGATTCTTTTTCAGCGAGTGCAGCACGAGAGACATTCTGCCGACGTTGTCGTTGTCGTTGTAGTTCAGATTGAAATGCTCTAAGATTCCCACGTAAATAACCGTGAGCAGGTGCATTTTCAGCAAGCCGTTGTCGATAAGCCTTGTGACGAACTCCGACAATAGCGGTTGCTTTGAGTTGAGCTCCACCACGACCCATTTGCTTGAGGCCTCGAGCCTGTTGGCAACCTCCGCCAAAAGCGCGCTCTTGCCGCTGCCCCTGACGCCGCTGATAAGATAGGTCTGCGTGACGGGATTTTCCGCCTCAAATGTCGAGATGATTTCATCCGCGTTTTCCAGTTTCCTGTTTATAAGGGTTGCCGGCTGTTTCCCGAAGGTCAGAGTAAACGGGTTGTTGCTTTTCATGATACTGTCCTCGCTTTTCGTATTTTATATATTGAGTCAGCGCCGCGCGGCGTCTGACCGAAAGAGCGGGGGACTATTTTTTGGTCATCAGCGTAAGCTCACTGTTTCGCAGGACGACTTCAAAGTTTGAAAACCATTCCGGCGTCTCATCGTTTACGTAGGTTTGGTAAAACAACTCCGGCAGAATGCAATAATCCGCGTCCATAACATCCCTGTCGTTGACAAGGTACGAGAAAGCGAGCCGACCGGTGTTGAGATACAACGCTCTCGGCTTGTGAAAGGCAAAAACGGCGTCCTGCGCGGTGTTGGCCTTTATATAATCATATATTTCTATCGCTTCCGGCGAGTACATCCCTTCGGAGCCGGCATGTATATCGTCTCCGTTGGCCTTGATGGCGCGGATATTTTCAACATCCGCATTGTACTGCGCATAGCATGCGGCGAGGCATAGGATAACCGTCAGCGCGGACGCCGCGATGTTCAGCGTGGGGTGGATTTTTTTCGTGTTCTCTACGCTTTCGCTTTCGGTGTCTTTCCCACCTTTGCGCAGAAGCGCCGGCGCTTTAGCAAAAATCCGTCTGTATCCGTATACGGAGAAAATCACCATTACGGGCATAATGCCCATCATATACCGCAGCCCTTGCGTATACGGCAAAAGGCAGGTACCGGCGGCGCAGAATATCATGTAAAGCGAGAGATGCAGGTTCTTTTTGATTCCGTCCGTCAGGATGCCCAAGACTGACATTGTCAGACTTGCCCAACCGAAAATTTCAGAGAATCTGTACAGCGACGATGATAGCTTCTCCGGCATGTCCGCCGGCAGAAACGGCATCAGCAGCGAGGCGAGGAGATTGTTAAACTGCTGCGCCGCGAAATCCGCCAGCCTTGTGATATAAAACAGAATATTCGCGAAGATGAAATCGGACGATGCAATGGACATATCGGCGGAATTTGGCGTGACTGGACGCAGAAGGATGTACTCGGTCGCTATCTTCAGCGCAATGAAAACGGCGTAGGGTATGAGCCGCGGCAGAATTTCATCTTTGCCGGGCTTCTTTTGCCCACGCATCGAGGCAAGCTGAGCCGTCAACAAAACGGCAATAAAAACCAAGCCGTTTGTGCGAACCTCGACGGTGTACCATATGATGGCGCCCAATCCGATTCCTTTGAATATAAGCGCCCGCCGGGAGCTCTCTGTGATATACAGCTCTATGCACAGCAGCGTGAGCATACACATGCCCATATATACCATGTCGCTGTAGAGGCTGTTGACGATTTCAAAGAAAAAGGACGCGCCGCAGAAAAGGCAGGCAGTAAACGCGCTTGCGGGCAGGGAGAAACGCCGCCTGAGAAGCAGGAAAAAGCACACCGCCATAACGGCGAAGAAAATCGCGGACGGGATTTTGTATACAATTATATTGCTGTAATTATCCATGTCGAACCCGTCGATAAGATATACGACGGACAGAAGCAGCGGATAGCCCCAGACATATACAAGCTCGTCTTCGACATTGTCACCCAGTATCGACGGGTGCAGCAGGGTGTTGAGTTTCACTTGCTCCTTGAAGTTGCCCTCCGCGATTGCGATGCCCTCGCTTATGTAAGCGGCGGAATCATCGCCCCATGAGCAGCCGTAGTTCAGCGAGCCGACGCACAGCGCGAGCATCACGAGCGCAAGGAGCGCCGCAATAAGCCTGTCGGCTTTCGTGTACGCATATTTGCAAGTTGAGATCATAGCGCGTTCTTCCTTTGAAATTTATGCCTCCGCGTACATTTTCGCGTAATAATCCAGATAGTCGCCGGAGACGACATGCTCTACCCACGCGGAATTTTCGAGATACCACTCTATGGTTTCCTTCATGCCGCGGTCAAAGGTGTATTCGGGCGCCCAGCCGAGCTGAGTCGTAATCTTCGTGTTGTCGATGGCGTAGCGGCGGTCGTGGCCGGGTCTGTCCTGAACGTGCTTTATAAGGCTCTGCGGCTTGCCCATGACGCTGAGGATGAGGTTTACTATCTCGATATTCGCCCTCTCGTTGTTGCCGCCGATATTATATACCTCGCCGAGCGCGCCCTTTTCAAGCACCGTACGGATGGCGGAGCAGTGATCGTGTACGTGCAGCCAATCGCGTATCTGCATGCCGTCGCCGTATACGGGAAGCTCCTTGTTGTCCTTCGCGTTGTGCAGCATGAGCGGAATGAGCTTTTCGGGGAACTGATAGGGCCCGTAGTTGTTGGAGCAGCGCGTGATATTCACGGGCATGCCGTAGGTCCGATAATATGCCCTTACGACCATGTCCGCGCTCGCTTTAGACGCGGAATAGGGGCTGTTGGGGGAGATGGGCGTTGTTTCGGTGAACATGCCCTCTTTGCCGAGCGCGCCGTAAACCTCGTCGGTGGAGACCTGCAGGTACTTTACGCCCTCTTTATATTCGCGGCAATATTTATTGTCCGGCTCGAGATTCCAATGCTTTTTCGCCGCGTCGAGCAGAGACTGCGTGCCGAGAATGTTCGTCGTGAGAAACAGCTCCGGCTCTACTATACTGCGGTCAACATGAGATTCGGCGGCAAAGTGAACGACGGTGTCAAAGCCGTATTTGTCAAAAAGCTCGTTTACAAGGGCGCGGTCGCGGATGTCGCCGTGAACGAACACATAGCGCTTGTCGTCCTTCACCGGCAGAAGATTTTCGAGGTTGCCGGCGTATGTGAGCAGGTCGAGATTGACAAGCAGCTCGATATCCTGCTTTTCTTTCAATATATACTGCACGAAGTTGGAGCCGATAAAGCCGGCGCCGCCTGTGACAAGAAGTCTTTTCATTATATTTCCTCCTCCGCAACGCGCTTGAGATACTGCCCGTAATCGGTCTTGAGCATAGGCTCGGCAAGGGCGAGAAGCTGTTCGCGGGATATGTATTTCATTCGATATGCTATTTCTTCAAGGCAAGCGATGTATACGCCCTGACGGCTCTGCACGATCTGCACGAAGTTTGCCGCGGCGAGCAGATTTTCATGCGTGCCGGTATCAAGCCACGCGAGGCCGCGCCCGAAAAGATTGACGCGCAGGTCGCCGCGCTTGAGATACTCGTTGTTGACGGTGGTAATCTCCAGCTCGCCTCTTTCGGAGGGCTTGATGCTTTTGGCGATTTCCACCACGTCGTTATCATAGAAGTAGAGCCCGGGGACGACATATTTGGATTTGGGGTGCTTCGGCTTTTCCTCGATGGAGATGACATTGTGATTTTCGTCGAACTCCACCACGCCGAACGCCTCGGGATTGGGGACGGGGTAGCCGAATATTTCCGCGCCCTTCGTGAGCTTTGCCGCTTTGCGCACGCCCGGCGTAATTCCGCCGCCGTGGAAAATATTGTCGCCCAGAATAAGGCACACGGTGTCGCCGCCGATAAACTCTTCCCCGATGATGAACGCCTCGGCGATGCCGTTCGGTTTTTCCTGCACGGCGTATTGAATATCCATGCCGAGATGCGCCCCGTCGCCGAGCAGGGTTTTGAACGCGTCAAGATCGCGGCCGGTGCAGATGATGAGCGCTTCGCGTATGCCGGCGAGCATGAGAATGGACAGCGGGTAATAGATCATGGGCTTGTCGTATATGGGGAGAAGCTGCTTTGAAACGGAGCGCGTAATCGGATAGAGTCTGGAGCCCGTTCCTCCGGCAAGTACAATACCTTTCATATAAACACCTCGAAAGACAAAAATTCGTTATTTAATTTATATTTATATAAAGATACCATAATCGCGACTCTTTTGCAATATAAGACTTCCGCCTTGACGGTGAGCAGCCGGAGAGAATATAATCTGATACTGAAAACTGATTAAAACATTTAATGGCAATTAAATGTTTTAATAGCCGCCG
>CAVHIP010000097.1:0-7928 GCA_963636125.1 Oscillospiraceae bacterium
TTTAATGTCAATTAAATGTTTTAATAGCCGCCGCAGCGGCGTAGTTTTCGTATGATAAGTGAGCGTCCAAATCTCCGATTTGGCATACGCGAACTTATGCCGTCGGCGGACGCCTTTTGAAGCCTAACCGCGCTTTAAGCGCGGCTCTTACAGGCTTCAAAAGATTTCATTAAAATTGAAGATTTTAATGAAATAATAGTATCAGATGACCCAGTTTTCTGTTTTTAAATTAGGCACTCGGCTGAACTCGCCGACATTGTGAGTGATCAGCGTTAATCCTCCGGATACAGCCTGCGCCGCAATCTGCACATCATATGGTCCGATGGGAGTACCCTGCTTTTCAAGAAAGCCGCGCAGCCTTCCCGCGCAAACGGCATCTTCCGTCTTAAACGGCAGAATATTAAACGGCGCAAGAAACATGGCGAGCTTTTCCCTTGTGCGGCTGCCCCAGTTGCTTTTTTCCGCTCCGTATTCCAATTCAAATACCGTGATGGAGGAGAGCAGCATCTCGGAAGGGCTGCGCGAGAGAATTTTCTGCGTAAGGAGGGGATACCGGTTCTTCATGAAATAGATGCAGATGTTGGTGTCCAGAAGGTACATCAAAATTCCTCCCGCGCAGGTACGGAGTCCCATGAAGGCTGTTCTCTGTCAGCCATAAAGTCCTCGGAGAAAGCGCCGATTACCTGACGCGCCGGAGCCCACGGGTCCTTTGCCGGATACGCAATGAATATTTCGCCGACCTTGTTGATGCAGTATTCGTTCTCGTCGGTCCGCATTTCCTGCGGGATGCGAAGCGCCTGACTGTTGCCGTTTTTGAAAACACGAGTTGTCAACATAAAAATCGCTCCTTCCGTGTGTACGTTCTGTGTGTACACAATTAGTATACGCGATTAGCGCATGAAAATCAACAGAATCCAGACAACTTAACAGAAAAGTTACAAAATCCGCTCTATGCCGTACTTGCCGGAATAGAGCGGAAAATTGTCTTAGCATCAGCTTATTCGTCCGTCACCGTGATTTTCCATTCGTTCGTGTATTCCTCGCCCGGCGCGAGGCGCGTGAGGTCGGCTTTGAAGGCCAAGTCCTCCACAATGCCCTGCCGCGAAGGGAGCGATACCCACGGCTCGATGCACACATACGGCGCGTCGGTCTTCGGCATGTGCCAGAAGCCGATATACGGCATGCCGGGGAAATCCACCGTCACGGAGCGGCTCGTCTTGTCGGAGCGGATGGTGACCGAGCGCGGAGTGTGACGCAGCACGATAGCGTCATGGTCGAAAAGATCATGCCGCAGGGGAATGGAAACGCCGTCCTTGAGCGGGTAGGGAAGAGCGCTGCCGTCGAGATAGCCGGTGTCCGAAAAACCGATGCGGTCGGGCATGCACGGCTCCGGGAAGCGGATTTCGTAATCTTCGAATTTTGTGCCTTCGGAGAGCGGGATGCGGAAACCCGGATGTCCGCCGATACCGAACGGCATAGTGTCATCGCCGTCGTTTCTGACAAAATACGTCACAACGACGCTCGCGCCACGGAGCGTATATGTCACGCGGAACGTGAAGCGAAACGGATAATCTTTCCGCGTTTTATCGGTATCCTTGAGCAAAAAAGTCACGCTCTCCGCGGTCCGCTCTTCAACGGCGAACATATTGCGCTTGGCAAAGCCGTGCAGAGGCATGGAATACTGCGTACCATGCAGAGTATAGACGCCGTCCGTCATCCTCCCGACGAACGGGAACAGCGCCGGCGCGCTCTCGCCCCAATACGCTTTGTCGGCGTTCCACAGATACTGCGTCCCCGCTTTCGAGCAAAGCTCCGTCATCTGCGCCCCGAACTCGTCGACACGTAATGCAAGACAATCATTCTGTATAGTGACCATTTATCGCCGCTCCTTCATAAGCTTTGCAATATTATAACATCGCATTAATAAAACAACAACAGCAACGAAAATATTCCGCCGTCTTATTGACGCAATCGGCGCGATGGTGTACTATTTAAAGCAGAAAAAACAATGGCGCGGCAAGAAAAATATTGAAAGAGACGAGGTGCGAGGTATGTTTTTCAAAAACGCTTTGGTCTATTCCGAAGACTTCACATTCCGCCGCGGCGGATTCGGCGTTGAAAACGGCAGATTTGTCTGCGTCGGCGAGGAGCGGGACGACGCCGTCGATCTCGGCGGAGCGCGCGTGATTCCGGGGCTTATCGATGTGCATACCCACGGCAATTCCGGCGCGGATTTTTCCGACGGCGATGTTGACGGGCTTATTAAAATGGCGCGGTACGAGGCAAAAAACGGCATAACATCCTTTGCGCCGGCAAGCCTGACTCTCTCTTATGATACGCTTGAAAAGGCCTTCAAAACAGCCCTTCAGGTAAAGCACGAAGCTCATCCGGACGCGGCGAGGATAGTCGGAATCAACATGGAGGGCCCGTTTTTCTCCGAAAAGAAAAAAGGCGCGCAAAATCCTCTGTATCTCCGCAAACCCGATTTTGACGCTTTTGAAAAGCTCTATAACGCCTGCGAAGGGCTGATTCGCATAGTCGATATCGCGCCGGAGCTGGACGGGGCGGAGGAATTTATCCGGAAAGCCTCCAAGCTCTGTACGGTCTCCATCGCTCATACGGATTGCGACTATGAAGATGCCCGCCGCGCGATAGACGCCGGCGTAACGCAGCTGACGCATCTTTTCAACGCGATGCCGCCGATACACCACCGCAAGCCCGGCCCCATAGGCGCCGCGGCGGAGGACAAGAGAGTGAGAGCGGAGCTTATATGCGACGGCCTGCATGTGCATCCCTCTGTCGTTCGCATGGCGTTCGCCCTGTTCGGGGCAGAGAGAATGGTCATGATATCCGATTCCCTGCGTTGCTGCGGCATGCCGGACGGGGATTATATACTCGGCGAACAGCCCGTTCATCTTTCGGGCGGCGTCGCGAGGCTTCCGGACGGGACGATCGCAGGCTCCGCATCCAACCTGTTTATGTGCCTGCAAAAGGCAATATCCTTCGGCATTGCGCCGGAGGACGCGATAAGGGCCGCGACGTATAATCCGGCGCGCGCGGTTTGGGCGGAGGACACGGTCGGCTCGATATCCGACGGCAAATTTGCGGACTTTCTTGTCTGCGACGACGATTATAATCTGCGCGAGGTTTATCTCGGCGGAAGTATTATAGGGTAAAGCCCAATCAAAATGAAAAGACGGTCACATGGGAGCATTTCAACTCTTACGCGGCCGTCTTTTCGGCAAATGTTGAAAAAGTACGCGCGCTGTGATAGGATATAAAATACATACTTATTTTAATTTGCATTTTGTGGGAAACTGCTGTAATATACAATTATAGTAAATACTTTAGATTTTGATTGATTTACAAGGCGCTTGGGGCAATTAAGCAAAGAGTGTCTTTTCGGAAGGAGACGGATTGACCGTGAAAAAACATGACGTATTGCGCGCGGTGCAGCTTATCGTTTATATCGCGCTGGCTGTCGCCTGTATTGCGCTCCTGATTATTGATAATGATCTGTATCATGCCATTGCGAATGATTATCAGGTTCGCACCGTATGCATCCTTTTGTGGATTACATTTGCCGTGTCCTTTGTTTTTCTGCTGTTGGACTTCAATTTTTCGTCCACGTTGAAAAAAGACTTTCGCGAGCTTGACTACGCCGTGCATACCGACACGCTTTCCGGTCTTGCCAATCGCTTCAGCGCGGACAGTATTCTGGAAGCCTATCTGGATAAGCCGGTCCCCCCCGATTTCTGCGTTGCCATGATCGAGCTGACCAACATCCGTGAGATAAACGAACTGCACGGGCATCTTGCCGGCAACAAGCTGATCCGCGAATTTGCGGACATTCTCAACGAATCTGCGCCGGAAAGCTGCTGTGTCGCCCGAAACGGCGGCAATAAGTTTCTCGCGATTTTCGACAGCGCGTCCGACGATGATATACATACATTCAGCGAGAATATTCAGAAAAATGTCACTCGCCACAACGACGCCCCGGATGCCAACGTCATTCGTTACCGCACCGGCCTTGCCTATCATGAGCCTCCCGAGGTTGCAATCCGCAGCGTGACGGATCTGGTATCGCTGGCGAATCGCCGTATATATGAGGACGTAACGTAAGAGTTAAAGCAAACGCTGTTGATTTCATGTGTCTTGACCGGAGAGAGAAATGGATAATTATGATTATCAATATATAGCTTCTGTCGTCCAGCAGGCGCAGAAAAGGGACAGCGACGCTTTTGCGGAGCTGTACGCCGCGACCTACCAGAAGTGCTATCGCTTCGCGTGCCGGTATCTGCGCGATGAAGACCTGGCGGAAGACGCGCTGCAGGAGATATATACCCTTGTTTTCAAAAAAATCCAATCGCTTCGTGACCCCAAATTGTTCATTTCATGGCTGAATCAGATTACGTTCCGCGTCTGCTTCAATATGCAGAAGAAAAATGAGGGGCAGACAGTTCCACTTGACCAGGCGGAGGATATTGCTTCCACGGACGCATCTCCTGAGGAAATGGTTATTTCCGTTGATGAAAAGAGCTTTGTTTTCCGCCAGATTATGGGCCTTCCGTCCACAGAGGCGCAGGTGATTATTCTGCGTTATTACAACAATGCCAAGGAAGACGAAATCGCAGGGCTTCTCGGCATCAGCAAAAGCTCTGTGAAGCGGTATCTCGCCAGCGGGCGGAAAAAACTCAGCCTTCTGGTAGAACGGTGAAGGGAGGGCGAAGCGAATGAAAAAGAAAACCACAAAACGCGAGCTTGCGCCGGAAGCCGCCAATCGGATTCTGCTCAACGCTCTGCAGTCGAATAATCTTGAAGCGAACACCATTCCCCTTGAGGTTCTCACTTCGTACAGCAACTACCGGAAAGAAAAATACATTCTCCCCCGCGTGGTTGCGCTGATAATGCTGCTGCTGTTCCTGTTCCTGCCGCTGCTGTTTATTGCGCCGCAGTTTGATATTTCCGAGAACGAAGAAGCGCAGCTCGGCAGACCCGAGTATGACCTGACCGTGCAGGGCGATTATCCCGTGTCCCGCGTTTCGGCCGTTATCGACGGCGTCAGCATGCCGATTTACGAAACCGGCGAGCGCAGCTTCTCGATTCGCCCGACGGTGAACGGCGAAATGACCGTTACAGTGACACTGCTGAACGAGCAGTACGACAAGTGTTCCCTCGAGGTGGAAACCGTGGACTATGACGCGCCGAAGCTCATTTCCAACGCGGTTCACGGCGGCGAGGTGTGGTTCGTTGTCGAAGACACAGGCCTCGGCGTCGATTATAACTCCATCGTGGCGGAAACCCTGAGCGGCGGCACGTTTGGCCCGACTCGCGTTGAGCCGGATACCGGAACGATTGTCTTCCCGTTTCCGCAAGAGACATTGAACATCTATTTCGGCGATTTGGCGGGCAATCGTCTGCATATCGTCGTAATGCCGCAGGAGTAATGGGGTAAGAAATTAAAATTTCAAAACTTTGAAAATCTCAATTTGTCGGGAAAAGGAGGCAGACAGATGTGCGCAAGCTGAAAAAAGCCGTCGAAATCTGCGCTGCGCTCCTGTCCGCGGTTCTGATTTTTTCCGGATGCGGAGCGGAGGAGAATAATTCCTCCGCTTCTTCCGCATATGCCTCCGGAGAGCATCGCGTTACGCAGACAACATATCTCGTGCCGGAGGCTTCCGGAACGGCGGTATCCCGCGGAGAGAACTATGTAGTTGACTATTCCAACGCGTCCGACGGATATATCATGGTTTCCTATTCCGGCGCCGCCGAAAAGACCAAGGCGCAGATTACTCAGCCGGACGGGGTGACTTATACATATACGGTTTACCCTTCGGATAAATATGTGACGCTTCCCCTCACCGGCGGGAGCGGACAGTACGGCGTGGCGCTGCTGGAGCATGCCTTCGATGATAATTACGCTTTCCTCGGAAATATAACGATTTCCGCCGATTCTGTGGATGAGTTTCTCCCCTTTCTCTATCCGAATCAATATGTCTGGTATGAAGACGGATACGAGGCCGTCGCGCTTGCCGCGCGGCTGTCGGATGAGAGCGAGGACGATTTGTCATTCGTCACCGAGGTTTACCGCTACATCATCGAAAATATCACCTATGACAAGGAAGCGGCGGCAACTGTCTCCGCGGGTTATGTCCCCGATATCGAGACCACTTTGGCGACGGGCAAAGGCATTTGCTTTGATTACGCCTCTCTTATGGCGGCAATGCTCCGCAGTCAGGGCGTGCCGACGCGTCTGCAGGTCGGGTATTCCGGCTCGGCATATCACGCGTGGATCAGCGTCTATCTCGAAGAGACGGGCTGGGTGGACAACGTAATTGAGTTTGACGGCGAGAGCTGGTCGCTTATGGATCCCACGCTGGCGGCAGGCAACAACGCGAAAAGTGTGAAAAACTATGTTGGCGACGGAAGCAATTACATCGTCAAGTATTCCTATTGAGGAGGCTGTTATGAAAAACGAAAACGGTAAAAAGCCCCTGAGCAATTCGGAACTGTCTGCGTTTTGCGGGCAGATGGCGCTTATCCTTTCCTCCGGCATTTCCGCGTCGGAGGGTCTGAGCGTTCTGTGCGAGGACGCGCGGGACGATGAGGAAAAAGAAATTCTCGAATCGCTCCTACGCGATATGGAGCAGACCGGCGATCTGGCGGGCGCGATGGAGCAGAGCGGCGTGTTCCCGAACTACGCCGCGCAGATGACGCGCATCGGCGAAACAACCGGGCATCTTGACGATGTCATGAACTCGCTCAGCCGCCACTATGACCGCGAGGAGAGCATCGGCCGCAGCATCCGCAGCGCCGTCACCTATCCCGCCGTTATGACGGTGATGATGATACTTGTCATTTTAGTGCTGTTAACTCGCGTTATGCCCATCTTTCAGCAGGTCTTTATCCAGCTCGGCTCCGAAATGACCAGCCTCGCGAGAGGCCTTATGGAGCTGGGGCAGGGCATCAGCCGCTATTCCGCGGTTATCACGGCGATTTTGCTGGCGCTGATCGCGCTGATATTGCTCGCCGTCTGCACCGAGAAGGGCAGAAAAGCCTCCCTGCGTCTTGGCTATAAAATAAGCGGAACGCGCCGCATCCTTGAGGAAACGGCAGGCTGCCGCTTTGCCGACGGGATGGCGCTGATTCTTTCGAGCGGGCTGACATCCGAAGAGGGCATGGAAATGACAGCGCGGCTGAACGAAGACCCCGTTTTTGCCCTGCGTCTGGAGGACTGCTCCCGCCGCATCGACGAGGGGGCGGATTTGGCGCAGGCGCTTAAGGAGAGCGGCATCTTTACCGGCGTTTACGCGCGCATGGTTTCCGTCGGCGGCAAAACCGGCAGCATGGATCAGGTCATGGCGCGCATCGCCGAGATGTACGAGGACGATATCGACGCGCGCATTTCCGACACTCTCTCCACGCTGGAGCCGAGCTTTGTCATCGTCCTTTCCCTGATTGTCGGCGTGATTCTGCTTTCGGTCATGTTGCCTCTGATGGGCATTCTCTCCGGCATATGATGCTAAAGAAAGAGAAAACGAGATATGAAACGATTTGTCTATAAGCGCAAGGCCGCGGGCAAACGGCGGCTGCTTCTGCTTGCTCCGCTCGTTTTGGCGCTGACGCTGGTACTTTTCCGGCTGGGGGTGGACTCGCTCTCGGATTCGACTGCGCGGCGGCAGAAGGAAATATTGGAAAAATCGCTTGCCCGATCCGTGAGCTATTGCTACGCCGTCGAAGGCGCGTATCCCGAAAGTTTGGATTACATACGTGAAAACTACGGTCTGTACTATGATGAGAGCCGCTTTTTCGTGGACTATCGCGCGCAGGGCGGCAACATCCGACCGGAAATCACGGTTATCGAATTGATACAGAAAACTGATTAAAACATTTAATGATAATTAAATGTTTTAATAGCCGCCGCAGCG
>CAVHIP010000098.1:0-7884 GCA_963636125.1 Oscillospiraceae bacterium
AAATGGAAAAAAAGAAAAAGATACATCTTGAACTGATGCGCTTCATAGCGATATTACTTGTGATTTTCAATCATACGGGCAATGCCGGATATCTGTATTTTACGCAGGCGTCGGCGCATGTTCTCTATCCGCTCTACTTTACTCTTTCCGTGCTTTGCAAGATTGCGGTGCCGCTGTTCTGGATGGTTTCGGGCGCGCTTTTGCTTGACAGGGATGAGAATATAAAATATATCTTCCGGCACAGATTTTTGCGCATGGCGATAGTGCTGGCGGTCTTTTCTTTTTTCTATTATCTCTATTCCGCAAAGGGCAATAGCGGCTTCTCTTTCAGCCCCGTGTATTTCGCCGAGCTTCTCTATTCGTCCGATCTCGCTCCGGCTTTCTGGTATCTCTACGCATATCTCGGAATGCTCATCATGCTTCCGCTGCTGAGGAAAATCGCCAAAGGACTGTCGAACGTGGAATTTATGTACTTTTTCGGCGCAATGCTGCTGCTTCGCGGCATATTGCCGGTGCTGGAATACGCTCTGTGGCATGGCGAGATTTCGATTAATTCAAGCTTCGTCGCGAATTTCTTTTCCTACGATGTGGTCTTTTTCCTCATGGGATACTTTCTTGAACATCGTATTCCCGATGACAAGCTGCGCCCGTCGGCGGCGTGGAAGCTGCTCCTTTTCGGCGCGGTCGCCATTATCCTTATAGAGGGCGGCACACAGCTTCGTCTTAATGACGGCGGCCTTATGACCGACGCGCAGGGGGAGATGTTCTATGCGGGACTCCTGTTTATGCCGAGCGCCGCTATATACTATTGCTCCCGCCTGATATTCCGAAACGCCGACGAAAGCTCCGCCATTTCAAAGGCGATTGTTCTGCTCGGCTCCGTCAGCTTCGGTGTGATGCTGCTGGAGCATTTCATAAGGAGCGAAACAGGCTTTGTTCTTGACGCTCTGCGTTCCGTCCTGCCCGCGTTTTCCTCCTCGATAATATGGACGCTGTTTGTTTATCTCGTCGGCGGTATCGTGATATGGCTTTTGAAAAAAATCCCGTTTGTGAGCAAATATATATAATTTCAGAGGGAAAAATAATGTCAATTCGTATAAAAGATTACATGGCGCTTATAAGCAAATACCGCACGCCGATTATGGGGCTGGCGATAATCAACGTGCTGTTCGGCCATTCGGGCATGACGTTGTGGGGGCCGTTCGAATATCTTGTCAACAGCGTCTGGCTCATAGATATATTTTTCTTCTTCTCAGGCCTCGGCGCGTATCATTCCCTGAACAAGAACGACAATGCGCTCGAATTCTATATAAGGCGCGTCAAACGCATATATCCGGCGTATCTCCCCGCTGTGCTCGCGTATATGCTCGTAATTGCGAAAATCGTGATTTCGGACGGCGGCGTACCCATGCTGATAAAGGAAACCCTCGGCAATGCGCTTATGCTGGGCTGGATTTCCGGAATGAAGCATCAGTTCAACTGGTATCCGCAGGCCATAATGCTTGTTTATCTCATGACGCCGGCAATATTTTTCCTCATCCGACGCTTTGACGGTGATAAGAAAAAGCTGCTTTTGCTTCTTGGATATTTTGTCTTAGGCCAGGTGTGCTTTATAGGAACAACGTATCTTATCGCCGTTTCGCGAATAATAAACTTCATTCTGGGTATGCTCGCGGCGGACGCGGCAAAGCGCGATGCGGATATAAAGCTCAACATCCCGCTGATGCTCATTCTGTCTGCGGTCGGGCATTTGCTGATATTTTTCGGGCTGGGCGCCGGTCCGGACGCGGTCTGGACGTTGGGTACGTCGTGGTATCCCGCAATTATCGCCATTCCCGGTACGATGTACGTTTTCTGCAAGTTCTTTGAATTTGTCGAAAGCAAAAAACATCTCGGATGGTTCATGTGGATACACAATATCACAGGCAGATATTCCTTCGAGATATTCATGGCGCATATCGTAATCTATGAGCTGATTTCGATTGTCGGAATTTACGGCAATTCAAAGCTGTTCCTGACAATCAAGGCTGTCGGTACATGCGTCGTGTCGATATTCTACGGGAAATTAATAGATAAAATAAGGAAAAAGTTAGGCTAAAAAAACGACACGGCAGCGGCAAGTGAAAATCTTGCCGCTGCCGTGTTTTGTCTTACTGTTTTTCAGTATAAAACCCTGCGTTTTTTTACCTCGCAGCAGCTTTTGTACATTTTGAATACAGTTACGCACATGATGACAATGCTAACTGCCATTACGGCGTAGCACCTGAGATACCAATCTCCGTGACGCTGCACAAAGTATTCCGAAAGCCCCACGCCGACAAGCGACAGAAACCACACGCCCCAAAGCGCGAAATGGAAGCCGCTTCGTCCGTTGGCGCGGACAGACCAAACGCTGTAATAAATGAACACGCCGAGTATGCACAGCGCCGCGATTATCTGCACAATGCTGACGAAACCGTTGAAATGCATATAGCTTGAGTCATAGCGCGTGGAATCCATAATCAGCTCCACCGCGCTATGCATAAGCAGGAAGAGTCTCGCAACATGTCCGTCCTCCGGAATACCGCCTTTCATGGGGTGCCCGCGCCTATCACAGCAAAACCGGTACAGCCACACAAAAACGATCAGCATGATAAGAAACTGAACGAAAAACGTCGCGAAACGATAGTCAGAGCCGCTGTTTGTATATACGGGCGCGGCGAGTGGGAGATGCTGAAGCTTCGCGTTTTCGACGGCGATTTTTGCGCGGCAAGAGTTGTTGAAAAGCGCGCTCAGACGGATGAACGCGACACCGAGAGCCGCCCCGGGGGCGATTGCGTCCAAAAGGCGGTGTATGTTATCAGTAAAGCCAAGTGTTTTTATAAGCAGCGCCGCCAGCCAGATGCCGAATATCGCGCCGGGCAGGACATATCCGCCGGCGGAATAATCCGTCAGCGCGCCGATAAGGCCGGAATATTGCTCCGCATGACAGTACCAGTGCAAAAACCTGCAGATTATAACGGAGAAAAACACCGCGAATGGGAACATAACCCACAACGCTCTGCCGTTTCCGGCATAGGTGGTATACAGCGAGTAGCTTATGCAGAAGCACGCCGCGACAGCAAGGCCGATGACAATCCCGCTGTAGTAAATCGCGTTCGGTCCTATTGAGATGGCTATCGGGTTCATTGGCTCACCTCCGATTCCGGAAGAGCAGTGGCGAAGTATATAATGTCGGTGACAGTACGCTCTGCGTTAAAGTCAATATAATTCACGGGCTGACCGTTGAACACTATTTCGGATGTCTGCCCGCCGTCAAGGTTATATGCCTTGACGCACCCCTTGGAGTACATTATCTCCGCAAATTCGTTGACGTTGCACCTGGGATTCTGCCCGTTGCAATGATTGACCGTCATGTAGACATAGTGCAGATCATCTACCATCCCGAGCCCCGCTCTCGAATATTCGCGGTCCATCTCGCCTATCGGGTAACTGCTGCAATACTGCAGTTCGCCGTTATCTACGAGAATCGGCCCGAAAGAGAGGGAATAGAGCACGTCGTTATCCGCAATATATTGGTTCATCTGCGCCTCATCCGTGATGCTTCCGGCTTTCATAAAGAGCATTTCGCCCTTGGAGTTGATAAAGCAGTTGTCAAGCTTGTCGGGAGAAAATCTGAACAGCTGACGCTGATATACGGTGACGCCTATCTGCCTGAAACCGTAAAAATCGGCGTTCATCGCGACAACGGCGTTTGCCGACTCCGCGAGCTTTGACGCGTAGGACTGCACGGAGCTGCCGTAGGTGTCCTCGGAGAGCTTGCGGCGAATCTGCGAGCCATCGGCTATCTTTATTTCCGCCACGGTCGTGCTGCGGTTATTTATCCTCTCGCGCCAGACAAGCGCAAGAATGGTCGCATCGCGGTAGTAGTACACGTAATTATCCGGATAAAAATCAAGGTTCGGGTTCCACACAAGCTCCTGCCCGTCAAGGAGATCGGCGGCATCGTCAATAACCGCCTGTACCACCGACATATCATCGGTTTTGCCGAACGCCGCCGCATTCGGCTTCGGAGCGACGGTGTCGGTCTCGGGAATGGTATAGAGCTTTTTTATATAGGCTAAATCGCCTAATGCCTCGCTCTTGGCGTTGTTGATATACACATCAAAGCGGCTGACAAGATTTGTATTGTTCTGCGCCGCTGCTGCTGTCACGGTTCCGGAATCGGGATGAACATTTTTTGCAATCCAGCCGAACGTCAGGAGAGTTATAAAAACGAACAGCGCCGTAATAACGCCTCTCAGCGGACCTGCGGCGGTTCTCCTGCGCTCCGCGATTTTTGCGGCGTATTCATCGCGCTCATAATCATCGCCGCGGACGGGCTTTTTAGCTTTTACGGTTTTCTTGCGGGATTTTTTAGGCGCATAATCGTCTTCATATACATCTGCGTCATACGCCGCGCCGCGATGTCTGGATTTTGCGCTTGCCTTCACGTTGTTCCGCGGCTTTTCATATACCGGATCGTTATACTCCGGTTCGTAACGCTCCGGCTCGTTATATCCCGAATATTCCGACTCGGCATATCCCCTCGCATCGTATCCACGCTCTGCCGACTCGATTTCTTCGTATTCCCGCTCGGTATATTCTTCCTCTTCCGGCTCGCCTTGAGCATTCTGCTGCGCGTCTTCCGCAATAGAATTGCTGTACGAGGTGAAGTCCGCAAGGATATTATCAATGTCATAATTGTCGTTGTAATTGCTCATTTCACCCTCCGTCAGGGAATTGTATGTCATTGCGTCGCGCCGCCGATAATGGCGTTGAGCAGCTCCGGGCTTGTTATTATGTACCACGCGCCGTTTTTATACTCAAGCTCGATGTTGAACTGCTCCGTGGTGTAAAAATTCGAAATTTTTGCCATGACCTCGTTGAGCGCCTGAGAATAAACCGCATCCGTAACCTCCGGAAGATATTTGTCGTTCGCGTCGTAAACCTTGTTGTGCGGATTGTTTTCGACATAATCCTCAAGTATTCCGGTAACCTTGCCCTCAACGCTGCTTTCCGTATCCTTAATATTCAGGTAGCGGAAACGTACCGGCACAAAAGCGCTCAGCTTGCTGATTGTTGCCTCGCCCATAACGGTATGGCTGTAGCTGTCGCGAAGAGCCTGATATATAATCTTTCCGTTTTCATCGGCGGGCTCGTTTTCAAGACCGAGACTCGTATAGTCACTGAGACACGGATAGGCAGTTTCGTAATCTCCCTGCTCAAGGGCAGTGAAAAACGTCTCGACTGTGTCCTTCGGGTCACCGTCCGGCTTCGTGTAAAGAGTGCCGAAGGAGTAGCCCACAACGCATATCATCAGCGCAAGACCGGCGAGAATTATCGCGAGTACCGCCCATGGTACGTTTGCCCTGCCGGATCTGCCCTGCTTGACAACAAACGCCATCGATGCGAAAACGAGTACAAGCACCGCGAAAAACAGTATTGCCGTCATTGTTCCGCCTGCCTGTACAACGTTCGACGCGTCCTCCGACGTCTCCGCCGCAAAGGCCGGCGCCGAGACGGACAGCGCGAGAATCACGGCGCATATCACAGAAAGAGACACTTTAAGTCGCTTCATAGTCCACTCCGTAAATGTTTACATAATCTTTTCCGTATTATAGCATGTTTAAAGATAATTGCAAGGGAAAAGATTGGCTTATAACCGCTGTAAGAGCTGCTATAAGGCAAATGCCCGCCTTTTGTTGACTGTACGGAGTGAAATGTGTTATACTCATGTCCTAAGGCGATGCCCGGCAATAAGCCTGCGACATCCGTAATCATTCAGGAGCGAACATGTTGCGATTTTTAAAACGTCATAAAGAACTACGCTGGTTAGGAATGTTCATCATTGTGAGCGCCGCATATTTCTCCCTGGAATTTCTGGGGCTGCGGCATCATCCCGTGCATACGGCGATTGACGATGCCATTCCGTTTATACCGGCATTTATTATCCCGTATGTAATGTGGTACTTTTATATTCCCGGTATGATGATCATCATGTGCTTCAAGGATAAAAAAGTGTTCCGGCGGCAGGTGGCGACGCTTTTTATAGGCGCGTTTATCTGCATTGCGATTTTCGCCATCTATCCGACCATGATAGAGTTCCGACCGGACGCATCGGGGGACGGTTTTTTCCTTGCCCTGTGCAGACTTGTCTTCGCGAACGACAAGCCGTATAATGTCCTGCCGAGCCTGCATTGCTATGAAACGACGGCAATCCATCTTGCAAGCTTCGGCGGCGCGGCGGGATACAAAAACAGAAAATTGAGAGCGGCATCCGCGATTACGGCGGTGCTCATCTGCCTGTCAACTCTGTTTGTAAAACAGCATTCGGCGCTTGATTTTATTTCCGGTTGCCTGTTGGCTGTGATTATATATGCCGCCGTAATGCAGTATGAAAACAAGACGAAACAAAACCGATAAGAAGGTTGTGGAAGATGCGGATAAAGAAAGAAGACCTGCTGCAGGTAAAGCCGTTTAGCTTTGCGCATGTCTGCCTGATGTTCTGCGGCGCGTGCGCGGTATATCTGATATGGTTTATGCTTCGGGACAGACCGGAGGAATCGCGCGAGCGGTTTTTGCTTATCCTGTGCATGGCGAATATTGCGCTCTTTGTTGTTTATAAATTTTCTCTGTCCGTTGATGAAGATTTTGTGCGGATATCCGGGCATGAGAGGTTCAACTGGTTCAACGAGCTGCCGCTTCAGCTGTGCAACATAAATCTTTTTCTCATTCCCTTAGGCGTACTCACGGGAAACCGCGCAATCTTGGGCTTTTCTTTTTTTATCGCTCCGCTAGGCGCGATCATGGCGATCTTTTTTCCCGAACCCGCGTTTGACGGATATTCTCTCTTACTGCCGCGTATGACCGGCTTTTATTTCACTCATCTCCTGCTCATTATCTGCAGTCTCAGCCTGATGGCGCTTGGATTTTACAAACCGGAGTATGCGGATTTTCAGAATATTATCATCGCGTTTATTCTGCTTTCGCTGGGGGCGCACTTTATCAACATTATTCTGCGCCGTACCGTATGCCCGTTTGCGAATTATTTCTTCACCTTCGGCTCGAATGTGAACATTCTGAAGTTTTTCTGGAACATCCTGCCGATTCCGTTTTTGTATCTCGTGGTTCCCGCTCTCACAACCTTGTTTGCGTACATGACCGTGATAACATTTTGCATCAATGCTATTGACGGGCTATAACTATATAATATAATAGCGTTTCGAAAGGCGGATAATCAATCGTGTCGCGATTCGGCAAAATATTTAACAGCAAAGCTTTCAAATATACAATGGCGGCGATTTGGCTTGCCGTAATCATCGCCTGCCTTCTGACAATGCGCGATGTCACCATTGATGAAATCGTCAGCTTCACCCCGAAAAATAAAGCTGCCGCGATCGTCGTCATGATGCTGCTGTTCGCGCTTAAAAGCCTGAGCGTTGTGATGTACAGCGGAGTGCTTTTCGCGGCGCTCGGCGTCATGTTTAAGCTTCCTTACGCGCTGGCGCTTGCCATTCTGGGCAGTGTCGTCATGGCGTCGCTGCCTTACGGTATCGGGAGATTAATCGGCGCGGGGCAGATAGAAAAAATCGAGGCCAAGTATCCGAAGCTTTACATTCTGAAGGAGCTGCGCGCATCCAACGACTTTCTTTTTGTTCTTCTCGCGCGCCTGATCGGCGTTCTGCCATTTGACGTGGTGAGTCTGTATATGGGCTCCGCCGAAATGAAATACAGGCCCTATCTTCTGGCAAGCGTTCTCGGAATGCTGCAGCTGTCGGTGCCTATGACGGTGATGGGGTACTCCGTTGATGACCCTACATCGCCCGCGTTTATCATCTCCGCCGCCGTTCAGATCGTCATGAC
>CAVHIP010000099.1:0-7834 GCA_963636125.1 Oscillospiraceae bacterium
GCGCGGCTCTTACAGGCTTCAAAAGATTTCATTAAAATTGAAGATTTTAATGAAATAATAGTATAAGAGGTGCTGCTATGAACGATGCGATAATTATGTTTGTTCTGTTCAGCTTTTTGGGCTGGGTCTGGGAGAGCGTCTATTGCTCAGTATGCAGACACAAGTGGGCAAATCGAGGCTTTTTATACGGCCCCGTATGTCCGATTTACGGTTTCGGTTCCGTTTTGGGTTATTTCACATACAATGCCGTGACTCGCGGAATTTTTCCGGAATTGACAATCTGGCAGACATTTATTGTCGGCTTTATCGTCAGCATGATCTTGGAATATCCCACTTCATGGCTGCTTGAACGGCTTTTCAACGCAAGATGGTGGGATTACAGCAATGTCCCGATGAATATCAACGGTAGAACCAGCGTCCCGACATCTGTCGCATTCGGCGGCGCGGCTATTCTGATTATGAAATGTGTAATGCCGTTCACGGTTCCCATCCTTGCCAAAATACCGGGCTGGGCGGCAAATCTTATGGCGCTTGTATTTGTTTCGCTCCTGACGGCGGATTTGACATTGACCGTGTCCGCCCTCACCAATTTCCAGAGACAGGTTGCTGAGCTTGATAACGCCTTCCAGAATCATATGACGCAGACCGTCTATCAGATAATTAATTCCAAAAATAATTTTTCCCGTTATGCGATTAATCGTATCCAGAAGTTTAATCACCCCATAAAAAACAACGAAGAAACTCAGCGCTTGAGAAAAGAAAAGTTCAGCGAGCTGATGAAAAAATATCTGCAGGCGCCCGAAGTTTCGCATAACTCCGGCACGACAGCGCTTGAGCATTGCGAAAATGTCGCGTGGATCAGCTTCTTGATTAACGAGCGGCTTCATCTAAACGCCGACGAGAAAGAGCTTGTCGAGGCGGCCATGCTCAATGATCTTAATCTGAGAGATTTGCCCGATAAGGAAGCCGAAAGCGCCGGCACTGAAAACAACGCAAGCACCGGGAATATCTCCTTCAGAAGCCACATGTGGCCTTTGAAGGTTTCTAAGATACCTAAATCTAAAGAGAGAGTAATACTGCGCTTTGCCGATAAATATTGCGCACTGGTCGAAATGCTGAGAGTCGGCAAATAACAGACAGTAAAAGGGCATATAAAAATGTTGGGCGTATCGAATCATCTTCTGATCAGTACCCCAACATTCTTATTTGTATCTGCGGCATCCTAAATGCGCTTTAATTTTCTTTTTTTGTACTATGCGGCGCAGGCTTATTTTTCAGATATAACGCCCAAAGACCCTTGAGAAGAAGATTGTCATCGCATATTATTTCGTGGCTGCAGCAATTCACAACGCTTGATGCCAGACCGCCCGTTGCCACAACTGTGCACTTTACGCCAAGCTCGGCTTCAAATCTGTCAATCATGCCGTCAACCATAGCGGCCGTGCCGAACACTGCGCCGCTTTTCATGCTGTCCACCGTGTTGGTAGCGATTGCCTTCGAAGGCGGAGTAATCGAAATGTGCGGCAAAAGACTTGTTCCGCTGGCAAGAGCCGAATATGACAGATTCACGCCCGGAATTATCGCTCCGCCGAGATAACGCTTTTTGTCATCTATCGCAACTATAGTTGTGGCCGTGCCCATATCTATCACTATGCACGGCGCGCCGTAACAATTCATCGCCGCAACAGAGCCCACAACAAGGTCTGCGGCGAGTGTGCCGGGATCATCAATGCAGACATTAAGCCCTGTCTTCATACCGGCGGCCACCACTGCGCATTTTATCCCGGTTACAAGCTTTATCGCCTCGGTGATCGCAATTGTAAGCTGCGGCACAACGCTGGAAAGAATAGCGCCGTCTATTTCCTTTGTGTCGATTCCGGAAATAGCGAATATTTCGTGCAGCTTTACGGCGTATTCCATTCCCGTCTGCCTGTCGTCGCTGTGGATACGGAAAATATTAAGAATTTCCCCGTCCTTAATGCATCCGAAGACAATGTTGGTATTTCCGACGTCAACAGCGAGAATCATTTTTTCAGTCCCTTTCCGTGCTTTATAATTGTGGTAATGCCGGAGGCGAGTATCATATTTACCGCCAATTCAACGAGGAAGTTAACACCGGTCAGGCCGAATATTATATAAGTGACAACATCCTTGCCGCCTGCCCATGACGCAAGAATTTCCTTGAAAAACAGCAGCATGCAGATTATAAAAATGCCTGTATTCACAACGGGGCAGGCAATTCCTGCCAGAACAGACGCAAGAAGAGGATTTTTCTTCTCCGCCGCCTTATAGACAAGTCCCGCGGCGCACCCGGCAAGTACGCCCTTGACGATACAGGTAAACACCGTCCAAAATACACTTGAGCTCATGAGTAGCATTACAGCGCCTCCGTCCCAGCCGAGAATTCCCGTGACGAAGGTAACAATGCCGAATACTCCGCCGAGAAATGCGCCGGCACGGACACCGTATATCGCCGCGCCGATAATAATCGGAGCAAGGACGAGGGTTATCGGAAACGCGCCTATGCGGATAAAGTTGCCTAAAGCCGACAAAACAGCCACTATCGCCGCTAAAAGCGACAGGCCTGTCATGCGTCTCAAATCAGATTTGGATTTTTTCATGTTAAATTTTCCTCCTGCTGTCGCTCCCGTTTATTTTTAATGGGATACGGCGCATCATCATAATAATATGTTTGTCGCGACCTGTCAATAGCAATTCTCACCGGTAAAAACTCATCCCAAATCATTGAAAATTCAAAGGATGCAGTGTATAATATTCTGAAAATTATGCCCGGAGGACATACAGATGGCAGAGCAGAAGACAAACGTAATGCGCCTTTTGGAGCAGAAAAAAATAAAATATACAGCTCACGAATATCCGCACGGAGATGAGGCCGTTGACGGCGTAAGCGTTGCGGAAAGTCTCGATCAGCCGGTTGAGAAAGTATTCAAAACCCTTGTCGCCAGGGGCGCAAGCAAAAAGATATATGTTTTTGACATCCCGGTCGCCGAAGAGCTTGATCTCAAGAAAGCCGCAAAAGCCGTAGGCGAAAAATCGATGGCGATGGTTCACGTGAAGGAAATAAACGAGCTTACCGGCTATGTGCGCGGCGGATGTTCGCCCCTGGGTATGAAAAAGCAATATCCCACCGTTTTCCATTATTCATGCGAAAATCTGGACACAATAATGGTTAGCGCGGGAAAAATCGGCTATCAGGTGGAGCTTTCGCCGTCAGAGCTTATTAAGCTGACAAGAGCCATAACGGCGGATATTATTACGGCATAACGAGGTTTTACGATGCAAAGCAGCATTTTTGTTAAAGGCGCAAGAGAAAACAATCTTAAAAACATCGATGTTGAAATCCCGAGGGACAAGTTTGTCGTCGTCACCGGCCTTTCCGGCAGCGGCAAATCCAGTCTGGCCTTTGACACCATCTATGCCGAAGGTCAGCGCAGGTATGTGGAAAGTCTCTCATCTTACGCCAGAATGTTTTTGGGACAGATGGACAAGCCGGACGTTGATTATATCGAGGGACTTTCGCCGGCAATTTCCATAGATCAGAAAACCACTTCCAAAAACCCGCGTTCGACAGTCGGTACTGTTACGGAGATATATGACTATCTGCGCCTTCTCTGGGCAAGGATAGGCGTGCCGCATTGCCCCAAATGCGGCAAGGAGATACGGCAGCAGACAATAGACCAGATTGTCGACAAAATATGCGAGTTGCCGGAGGGAACGCGAATTCAGATACTCGCCCCCGTCATACGCGGTAAAAAGGGCGAGCATGTCAAAGTGCTGGAGGACGCGAAAAAATCGGGCTACGTCCGTGTGAAGGCAGACGGAATAATCTATGACCTCACGGAAGAAATAAAACTTGAAAAGAACAAAAAGCACAATATAGAAATAATTGTCGACCGAATAGTAATCAAGCCGGATATCGTACGCAGATTGACGGACTCCTGCGAAACGGCCCTTGCGCTTGCCAACGGGCTTCTCATCGTGGATATACCGGGAGAGGAACGTCAAATCGCTTTTTCGCAGAACTACGCGTGCGAAGATTGCGGCATTTCGCTCGAAGAGCTTGCGCCGCGCCTGTTCTCGTTCAACAATCCGCAGGGCGCCTGCCCTAAATGCACAGGCCTCGGAATGCAGCTTCTTGTCGACCCGGATTTGATTATGCCGAACAAAAATCTCAGCATTATGGACGGCGGCATTGTTGCGTCCGGCTGGGGGAACGTAAAAGGCGACACCATTTCGAAAATGTACTTTGACGCGCTCTCTAAGCGGTATCATTTCAAGCTCAACGAGCCGATAAAGGATATTCCGGCGGAGGGAATCGATGCGATACTGTACGGCACTAAGGGAGAGCCGCTGATACTCCGCTATGAAAAGTCAGAGGGCTACGGGGTTATCAAACGCGAATTTGAGGGAATCGTAAACAACATTCAGCGGCGGTACAGAGAAACGCAAAGCCCGGGAGTGAAGGCCGAGCTTGAAGAGAGCATGTCGCAGATTCCGTGTCCGGACTGCCATGGAAAAAGACTTAAGCCGGCGGCTCTCGCGGTGACCGTGGGCGGACTGAGTATAGCGCAGTTTTGCGACCTTTCCGTGACAGACGCGCTTAAGTTTGTCGATAGCCTCGTGCTTTCCGATAGAGAAAAAATAATCGCCGAGCGCATCTTAAAAGAAATCCGCTCCCGTCTCGGCTTTTTGAACAGCGTCGGTCTCAATTATCTCAATCTGAGCCGTTCGGCCGCTACGCTCTCCGGCGGAGAAAGCCAGAGAATACGCCTTGCAACGCAGATAGGCTCAAGTCTCATGGGCGTGCTGTATATTCTCGACGAGCCGAGTATCGGCCTTCATCAGCGGGATAACGGCAAACTTATCGCCACCCTCAAGCGTCTGCGCGATCTGGGAAATACGCTGATAGTTGTTGAGCACGATGAGGAAACGATGCGCGCTGCCGACCATATCATAGACATAGGTCCGGGAGCGGGAATAAACGGCGGAAATGTGGTTGCGCAGGGAACTGTTGACGATTTATGCGCCTGCAAGGAATCCGTAACGGGGCAGTATCTCAGCGGGGAAAAGTTCATCCCCGTGCCGTCAAAACGCAGAAAGGGCAGCGGACGTTGCCTTAAAATAATAAATGCAAGCGAAAATAATCTCAAAAACATAGATGTTGAGATACCTCTCGGGAAACTTATATGCGTTACGGGCGTGTCCGGCAGCGGAAAATCGTCCCTTGTAAACGAGATTCTTTATAAAATCCTTGCCGCCGAGAAAAACCGCGTCAAGGTTCGTCCCGGCAAATGCGGCGGTATTGAGGGGCTTGAATATATAGACAAAGTCATTGCTCTTGATCAAAGCCCCATCGGGCGTTCCCCGAGATCCAATCCGGCGACTTACACAGGCGTATTCAATGATATACGAGACCTATTCGCGTCCACTCAGGAGGCCAAAATGCGCGGTTACGGTCAGGGGCGTTTCTCTTTCAATGTCAAGGGCGGCAGATGCGAAGCCTGCGCCGGAGACGGACTTGTGAGGATAGAAATGCATTTTCTGCCCGACGTATACGTTCCGTGCGAAGTATGCGGCGGTAAAAGATACAACCGCGAGACGCTCGAAGTAAAATATAAGGGGAAGAGCATTGCGGATGTGCTTGACATGACGATCGAAGAGGCAACGTCATTTTTCGCAAACCAGTCAAAGATACTCAACAAAATACAGACACTCTATGACGTAGGACTCGGCTACGTAAAGCTCGGTCAATCCAGCACAACGCTTTCCGGCGGTGAGGCGCAGCGCGTTAAGCTTGCAACGGAGCTGTCAAAGCGCAGCACCGGCAATACCGTCTATATTCTTGATGAGCCCACCACAGGACTCCACGTCGCCGACGTACATCGGCTCATAAATATATTGGATCGCTTTGCGGATGCCGGAAATACGGTTGTTGTTATTGAGCATAACCTTGACGTCATAAAGGTGGCAGACCATATAATCGATCTGGGCCCCGAGGGCGGAGATGGTGGCGGTGAGGTGGTTTTTACCGGAACGCCGGAAGAGTGCGCCGCATGCGAGCGAAGCTATACCGGACAATATCTTAAGCCGCTACTGAATAAAGCGCGCTGATCAAAAAGAATAGAAAAACCGGAGCTTTTCATGCCGAACGCGGTACGAAAAGCTCCGGTTTTTTTCTGTATGCAATTATCAGCCGTTGACGCTCTCAAACTCGCCGATGATTTCATCATCGGGCTTGCCCGTGCAAAGCGACACAACAACGATAACAATAAGGGAAATTACGAACGCGGGAAGCAGCTCGTAGATTGCAAACAAGCCGCCCAAAGGCTTAACAAGGAATTTCCACACAAACACCATCGCGGCTCCGGTGATCATGCCCGCAATTGCGCCATACTTATTGCAGCGTTTCCAGAACAAAGCCATAAGCATTACAGGACCGAAGGTTGCGCCAAAGCCTGCCCATGCAAAGGAGACAACGCGGAAAATAGAGCTGTCGGGATTCGATGCGAAATAAATACCGAACAGAGCGACAATGATAACGGTAATACGGGCAATCAGCATGGATTTTTTATCCGAAAGCTTTATGCCGAGCACGTTGTTGATAAGGTTGTGCGTGACGCCGGAAGCCGCGCCGAGAAGCTGCGCGTCGGCAGTGGACATGGTTGCGGCGAGAATGCCGGCGATGATGATACCGGCGACTATCGCGGGAATAACGCCGATCTGCGCAATTGCGGCGGAAACGTTAACAATCATATTTTCGGCGGCAGCCTCGCTTTCGGGCATAGCGATTACGCCCGCTTTTGCCATGCTGTAAGCTATGATGCCGATAATGACGGCAACCGAAAGCGAAATGACGACCCAGATTGATCCTACGCGGCGGGAAATTGTGAGTTTTTCCTCGCTCTCGGCGGCCATGAAATGTATAAGAATGTGAGGCATGCCGAAGTAGCCAAGCCCCCATGCCAAGGTTGACACAATGGAAAGCAGAGAGTAAGTTCCGGCCTCCGCGGAATAGATATCAGTCGAGGCGGTGAAGCTCAGATATCCGGGAATTGCCTTCGCGTTTTCAACAACTGCGTTCCATCCGCCGGCAGAGCTGATGCCGAACACAAGAACGATAATGAGCGCAATTGTCATTACGATGGACTGAATAAGACTGGTAACGGATGCCGCCATAAAACCGCCGGTTGCGCAGTATGCGACGATAACAGCTGCGGAAATGATCATGGACGTCATGTAATCAAAACCGAAAAGGCTGTTGAAGAGCTTGCCGCATGCCGAGAAACCGGAAGCGGTGTAAGGAACAAAGAAAATAATTATAGTCAGCGCGCCGAGAGTTTCAATGAGCTTTGTATTGTCGCGGAAACGTCTGGCAAGAAAGTCGGGAACGGTGATCGTATGAGTAGCCACGGAGTAACGGCGCAGTCTCTTGGCGACGATGAGCCAGTTGAGATATGTGCCCACGGAAAGACCTATCGCTGTCCAGCTTGCCTCCGCAACGCCACAGAAAAACGCAAGCCCCGGAACGCCCATAAGCAGATATGCGCTCATATCGGATGCCTCGGTACTCATTGCCGTAACAATAGGACCGAGCTTTCTGCCACCGAGATAAAAATCTTCGGAGGTGTTGTTGTTTGAATAGCGGAAGCCGATCAAGAGCATACCGATCAGATAGACAACAACGGCTATAAGAATATAAATTGATGTAGCTGTCATAATAATTTAACCTCTCTTCTGATACTATTATTTCATTAAAATCTCAATTTTAATGAAATCTTTTGAAGCCTGTAAGAGCCGCGCTAAAGCGCGGTTA
>CAVHIP010000100.1:0-7813 GCA_963636125.1 Oscillospiraceae bacterium
CATACGAAAACTACGCCGCTGCGGCGGCTATTAAAACATTTAATTGTCATTAAACGTTTTAATCAGTTTTCAGTATAAAGTTGGGGCAAATCAAATCCTTTTCGGATATTTGCCCCAACTTTTATTATGGTTTATTGCGGTATCATAGAACATTCCTTGCGTTGCCGTTATTCGGCGATTATGGCGCGGATATGTTTTTCAAGGTTTATAAGACTCCATACCTCTTCCCTGCCGGCATTGAGCAGATTTGAAGAATCCATGCTGCGGCAGTAGGTATTCATTTTTATTCCGTTGAGCTGATGATAATATTTGCAGCTTACGGGATAGCAGGTTCGCTCGATCATGCCCGCCATGCAGAGAAAGTCCGCAACAAACTTTGCCTTTTCCGGGTCTGAATCCTTGTGCGTAACACAATATTTGTAAAGATCCGGATGGAAATTGGCCATGACGCCGCTGTATCCCGCCGCGCCGTAACAGAACGTATCATACCAAGATTGGCAGTTGGCGTTGTATATTTTGAGCGGCGTTCCGCGGGTGGCGTCTATCCTCTCATGGATAAGCTCAAAGTCACAACAGGTGTCCTTGAGAAAAACAAGCTGACCGGAGGAAGCATAATCATGCAGAAACTCGGTCGTAAGAAGTCTTTTCCATGGAGCGGGGCACTCATAAATACCGAATGAAATTTCCGGAAATGTTCTGAAAATATCATCAACGCACTTTCTCAGGGCCGCTTCCCCTTCTTTTTTGATGTCAAGGCGGTTGGAAACAAGAACATATGCCCCGATACCCGGTATCTTCATCATGTTTTCAATTTCCCGGTATTGCGTGACAGTGTCGCAGGCAGTATGTCCGGAAGCGACAATCTGTATCCGACCGGTGGCGGTCTCCGCAACGCACTTTGCAATATCCAGCTTCTCCTGTTCGGAGAGATACATCATTTCAGAAGATTGACATATTGCAAAAATTCCGTCGCAGCCTTTTTCTATGTACCACTCCGTAAGCGCCTCGATTGCCTTAAAATCCGGAGTATTGTTTTCTTTCCACGGCGTGATCATTACCGGAAACACACCGGGATTGATTTCAAAAGCCATAACTGCCTCCTAAATTAATCAAGAAATATCTTCTGCATCCGAGCAAAGACCTGTTTGCTGCCCTCCACGATGTAATCGGTTTCGGCAGCGATGGAGATCATGTCCACATCGCGGCGGCGGTAACGCTGCATTACATCATCACCGCACAGGCCTATGGAAACACCCATTTTTTTGCCTGCCTTATGCGCACGTTCAAACACATCGTCCACGATGGCTTCAACTTCGGGATTGAACCAATCGCCGATATGTCCCATTGACGATGCAAAATCGCATGGGCCGAGCATTATAACGTCAAGGCCGTCGATAGAGAGTATCTTATCCAGGTCTTTGTATGCGGCAATGTTCTCAAACTGCAAAATTGTAAGGATATCGTCGGAGGAACGTATATACTCCTGCGCGGTCATGTCCACGCCGAAGTGCATCGCCCTGCGCGGTCCCCAGCCGCGATTTCCGACAGGCGGGTATCTGCATGCCGCCACTGCCTCAAGCGCCTGCTCATACGAGTTGACCTGAGGAAATATGATGCCTTCCGGTCCCATTTCGAGAATCGGCTTTGCCTGAACCTGGGACACTTCAGGTACGCGTACTATAGGCGAAACGCCTGTTGCGCGCGCGGCGACAAGGTGGTTTCTCAAATCCTCATGTGACATGGAGGTGTGCTCCAGATCTATCCAGAGGTAATCAAAGCCCACATCACCCATTATTTCCGTCACAGTGGAATCGGTAAGGGATATATGAGAGCCTATGGCAGTCTTGCCGCTGTTTAATTTTTCTCTGAGTTTGTTCATCTGTAATTTCCCTTTATAATTGCGGGAAGGTTACCCTTCCCGCAATTTAGATGTTACCTGTTTTATTTTTTATTTTGCGTAGGACTGGATGAGATCCCAGTCTTCAACCAGAGGCTTGATGTAAGGAACGGTAGCTTCTTTGATTGTCTCATCGGGGGTGATGATGGTGCAGCCCTTTTCCTCGAGCTGGGTAGCCATAGAAGCCTCGGCCTCCTGCTGCTGCTCGGTCATCCATTCGACTGCGTTCGCAATAGCCTCGTCAAAGACCTTCTTGTCATTGTCGGAGAAGCTGTTGTAAAGATCTTCGTTAATAAATACCATGTTGGGGCAGATAATGTGATTGGTGAGAATGACATATTTTGCGTCGGTCTCATAGAACTTCTGAGCGTCGTAGGTGGTCAGGGGGTTCTCCTGGCCGTCAACAGTTCCGGTCTGCAGGGCAAGATAGAGGTCGCCGAGAGCCATGGGAGTGGGCGCCGCGTCCCAAGCCTCGATCATCTTGACATACATGTCTGCCTGAGGAACACGGATTTTCATGCCCTTGAGGTCCGCGAGAGTGTGGACTTCCTTGTTGACGGTGAGCTGACGGGTGCCGTAGTAGAAGGTGCCGGCGATCTTAACGCCGATGGCGTCAAACAGCTCGTTGAGAACTTCTTTATATTCGCCGTTGAGAGCGGTCATCATGTGGTCAACATCCTGATAAAGGAACGGAGCCTCAACCTGAGAAGCTTTGGGGATCATGGTGCCGAACTGAGAGGGGCCTTCGGTGATAATGTCTACAAGACCTGCCTGAACGCCCTCAACGAGATCCTGAGAGCCGCCCAGAACGCTGTTGGGATAGCCGGTGATGTGGATGTTTTCGGCCTTTTCGTTTATCTCATCGATGGCCTTCATCATCATCTGAGTCGCGAGGTGGTCTTCCGTGTGGACAGAGCCCCATTTGAGCTCGGTCTTTTTGTCTGCCGCGAGTGCGGTGGTGCCGAGAGCGACCATCATGCACAGAGCAAGAACCAATGCAAGAATTTTTTTCATGTTTTCCTCCGTAAATTTATTTTCAGTTTCGGATTTATCCGTTAACTGCGAATTGAATTATATCAGCCCGCGCCGTATATGAGGTTGGGCAGCCAGTTGGTAACAGCGGGTACAAAGGTGACTATCATAAGAACTATAAACAGCGGCACCAGGAACGGCGCGGTCGCCTTTATAACCCGCTGCGCGGGAACTTTCGCGACATTTGAGACGACATAGAGCACAACGCCGACAGGCGGGGTGATAACGCCTATCATAAGGTTGAGTATCATGATAAGGCAGGCCTGAGTCTGCGATACGCCCATTGCCACCATAGCGGGAATAAGGATAGGTCCGAGGATGAGTATCGCCGCCGTTCCCTCCATGAAGCAGCCGACAACGAGCAGGAACAGATTGACAATGATAAGGAATACGACTTTGTTGTCAATGCTTGTGAGCACTCTGGAAATCGTCTGCGGGATCTGCGCGATGGAGAGAATGTACCCGAAGATGTTTGCCGTCATGACGATTGCCAGCACAACGCCCGTTGTCTCACAGGTGGCAAGCATAATCCCGGGCAGGTCTTTCCACTTGAGGTCTTTATACGCGTAAAGGCCGACTACAAGGGAATAAAGCGACGCAACGACCGCCGCCTCGGTGGTGGTAACGATGCCGGAGTATATCGCAACAAAGAGGATAATCGGGGAGAGCAGGGCGAATATCGCTTCCCTGAACGCTTCCCAGACTATTTTGAGACTGGGCTTTGCGTTTCTGGGGTAATGGCGTTTTCTCGAATAAATAGCGACGAGAACGCACATGGCGACAGCCATAAGCAAGCCGGGGATAACGCCGCCGACAAAGCATCTGCCTATCGAGGCGCTTACCGTGACGCAGAGAATAACCATCGGCAAGGACGGTGGGATTATGGGCCCCAGGACAGAGGATGCCGCGGTGACAGCGCAGGAAAAATCGTCATCGTATCCCAAATCGCGCATCGCTTCTATCTCAATGTTTCCGAGACCGCCCGCGTCGGCAACCGCCGTGCCGGACATGCCCGCGAACATCGCAGAGCAGAGAACGTTGGCATGACCCATACCGCCGGGAATCGAACCGACTATCGTGTTTGCGAAGCGGAACAATCTTCTTGTAACGCCGCCCGTATTCATCAGGTTGCCCATGAGGATGAAGAAGGGCGCGGCGATCATGGTGAAGGAATTCGCCGCCTGCGTAATACGCTGCACGGTGATGACGGGCTGAGTGCCGGTGAGGAACATATACAGGAACGAGGACAACCCGAGATTTACATAGAGGGGAAGTCCGGAAAAAAGTAAAACAACAAAAACAATAAGAACTATTGCCATCGGCGCCATTATTCTTCGTCTCCTCCTTTTTCCTTGTAGTCTCTGGGTCCCTTGGTGATGCACTCGATGAGACCCGCTATTTCATAGAATATAATGATAAGGTTGCACAGCGGTCCCATGGTATAAACGATGCCCATATTTATCTTTACCGCAATGCCTGTGCGAATGGAGCCTATGTTGATGAGCTTTATGCCGTACACGACCATGAGCACGGCAAACAGTATGCACAGCACATGGTTGAAGACCTGAAGCCATTTCTGCGCGCTTTTCGGCAGCGCGTTCATGAGCGCGGTGATGCGGATATGCGCATCCTTTCTTTCCGCCAGGCACCAGCCGAGATAGCATACCCAGATATAGATAAGCTGAATCGCTTCCTCTGACCAGGTGATCGGATCTTTGAGTATCCACCGCCAAAACACCTGACATATTCCGATTACAAAAATACCCGACAGGAGAACGACCAGCATGACATCAATGGCCTTTTCAAGGTATTTTTTTGCTGTTTGAACAAAATCAGCCAAATTAACCACTCCTTTTCCGTTTTTATTTATATTTGTTTATGTCTCATACTGTTATTTCATTAAAATCTTCAATTTTAACGAAATCTTTTGAAGCCTGTAAGAGCCGCGCTAAAGCGCGGTTAGGCTTCAAAAGCTGCGGCGGCTATTAAAACATTTAATTGCCATTAAATGTTTTAATCAGTTTTCGGTATCAATCGTGAAAAACCCGACGCATCATTTGGCTCTGGGCTTTTGCGGTGTTCACAATAGCGCTTATATCGCTGCCCGCGGAGATGAATTGAAAGCCTCTGTCAAACCAGAATCGAACATCCTCTTCGCTGTTGGCGCCCACCGCTATACCTATGGGAACGCCGGCGGCCTTGCATTTCGCGACTGCCGTGTCTATAAGCGCGAGAACATCCGGATGGAATATATCGTTAAGATGCCCTATCGAGCCCGACAGGTCGCACGGACCGACGATAAACCCGTCTATATATTTAACCTTGAGCATGTTGTCAAGGTCGTTTATCGCATCCACGTGCTCAAGCTGGACAAAACGGCACATGTTGTCGGGCGCGTTCTCTATATACTCAAACAGATCTTCCGCGCCGTATCTGCACGATCTGCGCGGGCCGAAGCCGCGCTTTCCCAACGTCGGGTAAAGGCAGGCATCCATAGCGTCCTGCGCTTCTTTCGCGGAATTAACCATCGGGAAAATTATTCCGTCCGGTCCCATTTCAAGCACGCGTTTTGCAAGATACGGTTCATTGAACGGTATACGCACTACAGACGCCGCCCCGCCGGCCTTGCAGGCGATTATCTGCATCAGCACCGTCTCATAGTCCATCGCCTCATGCTCCGTGTCTATCCACAGATAGTCATAGCCGAGACCGCCGACCATTTCCGAAATGCACGGATCGGCCAGGTCAACCTCAAAGCCGATAAGATGCTGCCCCGAAATAAGCTTCTCCTTGAACTTGTTCATTTTGAAATTTCACATCCTCTCCGGTTAAATCTGCCGAATTTATGCTGCGCGTAATTGTTTTACGGATATTTTTGCGAATTTTGTACAGTGTCGGAAATGCGCTCAACCAATGAATCGCTCAAAATATCTTTCCGATTCATACTTTATTCATTTTTAATATACCAACAGCTCTAAAGCTTGTCAATTAAATTTCATAATTTCAGAAATTTTTTCACCGATTTCAATAATTATGAAATTTCGATTGCAAACACACAGATCTGTTGGTATAATGCACAAAAGAAAGGAAAATATTTTATGGTGAATCAAAAGGATATTGCCGCTGCCGCCGGGGTTTCGAGGGCAACGGTTTCTCGCGCTTTTACCCAAAACGCGAACATTTCCCCGAAAACGCTCAACAAAATCCGGAATGCCATGAAAAGTTTAGGACTTGAGCCGATCCCGTGTTATTCGGCGGCCGATAATAAAAAAAGCCGCCATGTCATGATCATAGCGGGCGATGTGGCAAATGATTTTTATGCTCACATTATAAAGGGGATATGCGATAAACTCCAGAGCTTAGGCATCTATTCCATTGTCTGCAACAGCGACTACGACTCCGGCTTTGAGGAGGAGCAGATCAGATACGCGCAGGAAGGCAACTGTCTCGGAATAATCCTTGTGACCGCTTCGGAGTCCGCGACATTTGTCGGGCATCTGAAAAACAGCAGCATCCCTGTGGTTCTTGTCAATCGATATATCCATTCGCTGGATACAAATATGGTTTGTATTGACAATTACAGCGGCGGATACACCGCCGCCGTCAGCCTTTTGCAGCGCGGTCACACAAAAATTGCGGTTCTTGCCGGCGAACGAAAGTCCACGCCTCAGCAGGACAGGGTCAGAGGTTTTCAGGACGCAATAAATCATTTCAGAAATCGCAATATTGCATACAAGGTCTTTTACGGGGAACAGACTACCGAGTACGGCGAACGCTTCGCAGATATAATGCTCAATACACCCGGCGCATACACCGCGGTATTTACGACATTCTGCCTCGCCGCCTATGGTCTTGTGAACAGGTTGAGAAAATTCGGCGTAATCGTTCCGAAAGATCTGAGCGTAATCTGCTTTGATGATTCGATACTTATAGACGAGCGAGGGCTTAACCTGTCAACCATATGTTATGACCCATATACCATGGGCCTCCAGGCCGCCAACACACTGATACAATGTTTGGAAAACGGCAGCGCCGGAAAAATCCATCTCTTACTGGAGCCGGAGCTGATAGATAGGGGAAGCGTGATAAAGTTGGGGTGAAAAATCCCCCAAAAGGCGAAATAATAATAGAAAGAGGATAAATCCGATGTTCAGACCGATCAGAAGAAAGAAAAGCGAAATCGATACGGCGGCGGCGGAAGAGCTTTTGCGGAGCGCGCGCCGAGGCGTCCTCGCCGTGAACGGGGACGACGGGTATCCCTACGCGATCCCCGTCAACTATTTCTACGACAGGGACGCGCAAAAAATATATTTTCACGGCTCGCGCGAGGGGCATAAGACCGATGCGCTGCGCAAGTGCGACAAGGTCTGCTTCACCGTCTACGGGAACGAGACCGTAAAAGACGAGTCCTGGGCGCCGTATATGCAGAGCGCCGTCGCGTTCGGGAGATGCCGCATGCTCGAGCCGGGCGAGGAGACAAGCGCGCGGTTGAAGCAGTTCGCGATGAAATACTATCCCAGCGAGCGGCTTGCCGACGAGACAATAGCGCGCTCCGGCAAAATCGTACAGCTCTTCGAGATAGAAATAGAGCATCTCACCGGCAAAGAGGTTCAGGAAAAGTAAGAAGAGAATTCGGAACATGGAGCGAAGTTATTTTATTGCTTTTCTTTCTACTCTGTGATATGCTTGGTGAGGCGCGGGTATGCTCTGCGCCGGGCGTTGCACAACGGCAGGCGGTTAGTCACTCCCTAAAAGGGGGGGATGAGTATGCCTATTACATTGACCTTTCATGTTCTATTTTGGACAGTAACGATCAGGGTAAAAAGCAGAAACCGCCACTCGGGCAAGTGACGGTTTCAATATTTGCTTTTGAAACATTAGCTT